>JBBRBZ010000059.1:0-16547 GCA_038205305.1 Gemmatimonadales bacterium | reverse complement strand
GTTATCGGCCCCGCCCCCTGAACCATTAGCAGTTCAGTCGGCGGCCCCCGGAAGCACCAGTCCGAGGTCGAACACGTGGGTCATGGAGTAGGGAGTATCAGTCGGCACATGCTGCCGGCCGACTCGCGTGGCCAGGTCAATGACGATGGGCGCGCGCAGGTTGGCGCTGGCGCCCTCGCGCTCTCCGTGGGGCAGCGTGACGAGAGCGAGCGCGCCCGGCAGCTCCGGCCAGGCCCCTGGGAGCACCCGCTCCGCGGCAATGGTCAGGAAGGCCAGCTGCGGCAGGTCGATCGATTGGAGCCAGTGGCAGTCCGGCGCCGCCGTGAGCAGCAGGAAATCATGCGCTGCCTCGAAGCCCGGAATCCCCGCAGGGAAGTGAATCAGGTCATCGGTCCGGAAATCAATCGGTCCGAAGAGGCGGGTCGAACAACGGCGGGAATCCTGGACGGCGGCAGAAGTGGTCACTGGAGATATTGAGTCAGGTTGGTGTTGAGGATCTTCGAGGCGGCCATCAGCGCCGCCTGAAGCGAGGCTTGAATCGTGGCGAGCCTGGTGATGGCGGTCGGCATGTCCGTGTCGCGCGCCGCGCTCTGCTGCTGGGTGAGGGCGCTGTTCAGGTCGTTCCGGGCCGAGTCGGCCGAGTCGAGCCGATTGCTGCGTGCCCCGACCTCGGCCAGATTGGTCTGATTGTAGGAAATCGCCCCGTCGAGCTGAGTCATCGAAGCCTGGATGCCGGGTGTGTCGTTCGCCGCAAGCGAATCCCGCAGCGCCTTGAGCGACGAGAGCACCCCGCTGTCCACCAGCAGTTCCTGCCCCGAATGCACCGTGCTGACCACCACGCCGTCGGCGATTTCTGCCTGACGCGAGGCGGCCGTCCCCACATAGGTGCCATCGGGCTGGAACGGCGCCGCAGACACGGCGGTCCCACCAAAGAGATGCTCGTCGCCGATCTTCAGGTTGCCGAGCGAGACGACCTGATCATAGAGGGCACTGACCTCGGCGGCGGCCGCGGCGCGGCTCTGGGCGTTGCCATTGCTGCCGACCTGACCGGTGGCCAGTTCCTTGGCGCGCGAGAGAATGTCGCCGATCTGGTTGACGGTCGATTCCTCGGCGTTGAGCCGAGTGCGGACCGAGGAGACGCTGCGGCCGAATTGCGTCAGGGCGCGCTGGGCGCTCGACGTCCGGAGAACGGTCTGACCGGCGAGGGGGTCGTCAGACATCTGATTGACCCGGTAGCCGGTGGACACCTGCTGTTGAATGACGGCGAGCTCCGAATACTGCTTCTGGAGATCGGCCGTCAAGCGGTCGCTGGTCAGATTGTTGGTGATCCTCATGCCCTGCACCTCCGTCCCTCGGGTAGCGGTACGGCGATTATCGTCTACTTTACCGGGAGCTTGAGCGCTCTGTGGAGCGGACAAGTCCTCTCAGCCGGGCGGTCAGCTACTTGTTCACCCCTACATCTGCCCATGCCGACCATACTCTGCGTTGATGACGAGCCGGCCGTCCTGGCCGTGCTGGAACAGTCCCTCGTCGACCTCGGCTACCAGGTCGTCGTAGCAACGAACGGGCCGGAAGCGCTCCAGGCGATTGAACGCGCCCCGATCGACCTGATTCTGGCCGAAGCCCAGATGCCTCAGATGTCCGGTCTCGAGATGCTCAAGGCCCTTGAGGATCGCGGCAAGCACATCCCCATGGTGATCATCGCCAGCTTCTCGAGTGTCGAGGATGCCGTGCTCTCGATCCGGCAGGGTGCGGTCGATTATCTCACCAAGCCGGTGCGTCGTGAAACGCTGGAACTCACGGTCCAGCATGCACTTGACTTCGCCAGACTCCGCCGCGAAAACGAGGTCTTCCGCGAGGAGCTCACCCGCATCAAGGCCCGGCGGCGTATCGTGGGGCGGAGCAAGGCGATTCGCGAGCTGCAGGAGGTCATCGCGACCGTGGCCCCCACCCGCGCCTCGGTCCTGCTCGAGGGGGAATCGGGCACCGGCAAGGAACTGATTGCCCGGGCGATCCACGAGCAGAGCACTCGGCGAGACCAAGCGTTTATTACGGTCAATTGTGCCGCTCTGCCGGAAGGATTGGTTGAGAGCGTCCTGTTCGGCCATGAGAAGGGCGCCTTCACCGGTGCCACGGCCCGGTCGGCCGGCGCCTTCGAACGGGCCGATAGCGGCACCCTGCTGCTCGACGAAATTTCGGAGATGCGCCTCGACCTGCAGGCGAAATTGCTTCGGGCCATCCAGGAGCAGGAATTCGAGCGGGTTGGTGGCCGGGAAGTGCTCCATGTTGATGTGCGGATCATCGCCACCACCAACCGGGATCTCCGAGCCGAAGTCGCTGGCGGCCGGTTCCGGGCGGATCTCTACTATCGACTCCAGGTTGTGCCCATCCGTACGCCGCCGCTCCGGGAGCGGCCCGACGACATTCCCGTCCTGATTCAGGGCTTCCTCAAGAGTGCGGAAGTGAACCTCGGCGTGAAGGTGGGCGACATGTCGCCCGAGACGATCGAGGCACTCCAGGCCTACTCGTGGCCCGGCAATGTCCGGGAGCTCGCCAATGCCGTGGAGCGAGCGGTCATCCTCGCCCGCGGGCGGCCGCTCACCATGGAATCGTTTGCGCCCTACCTCTCCGGCCCGATCATCGTGACCAACACGCACGCCGCTCACCCGGCTGCAGAATCGGGTGACACGATTGGCGAGATGCCCTTCGACCTGGGCGAGGTCCAGCGCCTGATGATCGAGCGCGCCCTCAAGGAAACCGGTGGCAATCGGACCAAGGCGGCGCGCCTCCTCGGCATCAGTGAACGCACTCTCCGCAACAAGCTGAACACTCCCTCCGTCGCCTGAACCCGGCGGCAATGCTCGCCGCCGGGTAGGGAAGAATCTGCCGGTCAGGCCCACCGTCTCACCTCGCTCCTCCCTCCTCGCTCATCGATAAATCAATGCAGTGACATGAGTTAGCCTGCATCTCGCCGTTTCGGTACGCTGCTTGCCATGAAGGTGGCCGACCAGATCTCCCACAGGAGCGGCCATGATCAGCGGACTTTTTGGACCAGGCTCGGTAACCAACACCCTGCGGGGCGGACTCGAAGAAGCGAGCGCCACGCACAAGGTGATTGCCGACCGCGTTGCCAACGCACTGCAGCAGAGCGCCTCGACCGACTTCGCCGGCCAGCTGAACGCCAAGCTGGGCAGCGAGGAAGACATCGAGCGCGACATGACGTCGCTGGCGGACACCCAGTTGCGGTATGACGCCACCGCCAAGCTGCTCCAGTCCTCCTATGCGGAATACCGCTCGGCGATCCGTAATGGCTAGCCCGGTGCCGCCGTACTCACCGCGGCCGTTGCGCGGATTGCTTGGCCCGCTCGGTGCGAGTGCGGCCGGGATGTCGCGTCAGGCTCGCTTCATGGAAGTGATCTCGAACAACATCGCCAACGCCGAGACCACCCGAACGGCCGAGGGCGGCGCCTACAAGCGGCAGATCGCTGTGGCCGGCACCGATGCCAATGGCAATCCGACCACCACCATTGTGAACGACACCACGCCAGGAGAGAAGCACTACGACCCGGGGCATATCGACGCCGACGAGAACGGCTATGTGCAGTATCCCAACGTCGACCTCGCCACCGAGACCGTCGACCTGATGATCGCGCGTCGCATGCACGATGCGAACGCCACCGTTTTCCAATCGGCGAAAGAGATGCTTCGCCGAGCGCTTGATATCTGAACGGAGTTGCCAGGATGACCATTTCAGGTTTGCCGGCGATGCCGGCCCCGATTCGCCCGAACAGCACGCCGAACGCCGCACGACCGGGCGCGAAGTCCGCCACGCCAGCGGCTGATCCGTCGCTCTGGAACGTGCTGACCGACGATGAGCGCGCGTTCTTCCTCGACTCGGCCTCGCTCGGACCGGTGAGCTACGGCCGTGGTGGCGCGACGCAGCAGCCGACCGCCGCGCCGCTCGGCCAGCGTATCGACGTGAGGGGCTGAGCGTGACGATCCCGATCATTCCGCCGCACGCGGTGGTCTCCCCCCTCGAGCGCGGCATGGGGATCCCGATCGGTGCCGGCACCGGTGAGGCGCCGTTCAGCGACATGCTGAAGCATGCCCTGGGCGACGTGGTCGGCATGCAGCAGGACAAGGAACAGATCATCGGCCGCTTCCTTCGCGGCGAACCCGTGGAACTCCACCAGGTGATGGCGGCGGCCGAGGAAGCCTCGCTGTCGCTCGAAATTCTGGTCGAGACCCGCAACAAGCTCACCGACGCGTACAAGTCGGTGATGAACATGCAGGCCTAATCGATGATTGACTCGATCCGCGCCATGGATTCCAATCGCCGCATGATGGCACTCGGCATCGCCGTCGTGCTGTTGGTCGGCGCCATCTTCGCCGGCAAGTGGGCGACGACGCCAGAATATGTGCCACTCTTCCGTGACCTCGACCTGTCGGAGTCTGGCAACATCACGGACCGGCTGACCAAGGCGACGATTGCCTACAAGCTCGCCGCCGGCGGCACCGAGATTGACGTGCCGTCACCTGATGCCGCACGCGCCAAGGTGTTGCTCGCCAAGGACGGGCTGCCCACCAGTGGCAAGCCGGGACTCGAGCTGTTCGACAAGCCGTCGTGGGGAATGACCGACTTCACCCAGCACATCACTTATCGTCGGGCGCTCGAGGGCGAGTTGGCCCGGACAATTGGCACGCTGCGCGGCGTTCAGAGCGCCCAGGTGCACCTGGCCCTGTCCGAATCGTCGCCGTTGCGCCGGCTCGAGCGTTCGGCCGATGCCGCGGTGGTGCTTGCGTTGCAGTCGAACGCCTCGCTCACCCCGGCGCAGGTGAAGGGGATCGCCCAGCTCGTCAGCAGCAGTGTCGAGCGACTGCCGATTGACCATGTCGCCGTACTCGATGACAGCGGCAACCTCCTTTCCCAGATGGAATCGGATTCTGCCGGCGGGATGGGGCTCAGCTCCCGGCAACTCGAGTTGCAGACCGAGGTCGAGAAGCACCTGGTTGGCAAGATCGATCCGCTCGTCGTGGCAGCGGTCGGCGCGGGTCAGGCCCGAGTGCAGGTCTCGGCGCGACTCAATTTCGAGCAGGTCGATCGCACTATCGAGGCTTACGATACCACCGGTCGCGTCCTCTCGAGTGAGCAGCGGAGCGAGGGCGGCACAGCAGAAGCGGGAACCGGGACGGCCGCGACCGTCTTCAACAATGCCTATCTCAACTCCCGCAAGGTCGAGAAGATCGTCGGCCAGGTGGGGTCGATTCAGCGTCTGACCGTCTCAGTCATGGTGAATTCGCGGGCGCTCGGCGACGGCAAGACCGTGGACGACAGTCGCCGCGCTCAACTTGAAGAGCTGGTGAAGAACGCCATCGGTTTCGACGCCACGCGTGGCGACCAGCTCGCGGTGGTGGCGGTGCCGTTTGACGACAAACCGACCGCGGCCACCAAACCGCTGGCCGATGAACCGGTGGTCAAGGCGAGCATTCTCGACACGGTGGGACGCTTCTCAAAGCCGGTGGTCGCACTGGTCGCGGTCATCGCCGCGTTCGTGCTCGGATTGCGCGCCCTGAAGCCCGGCCGGCCGAGCAACGCCGATCTGATCGCGCTCGCCGCGAGCGGCGGCAGGGACGGGGTCGCGGCCGCAGGTGATCCGGCGATGCCCGAGGGCCTCATGATGCGGCAGCGGTTGCAGGCCGATTCCGCCGCGCAGCCCGAATCGACGGCGCGCGTGGTGCGTGCCTGGTTGGCTGATCCGTCATGACCACCGTCGCTCGTCCGATCCGTGCCTCGTCGCTCAGCGGCGCCCAGAAGGCCGCCGTGCTCTGCATGGCACTTGGCGCCGATGCCGCCTCGAAGATGCTCCAGCAGCTCTCGACCACCGAGATGGAACTCGTCTCGCGCGAGATCGCGAACCTGCCGATGGTACCACCCGAAGTGGTCGATGCCGTGCTGAGCGAGTTCCGTGACGTCAGTCGCACCGCCCAGGCCAGCGGTCAGGGCGGGGCGGAGTTCGCGCGCCAGGTCGTCGAGGGCGCGGTCGGACCGCAGCGCGGCAAGGCGGTACTCGAGAAGATCAAGGAGCCAGTGGTGGAAAGCGGACTGACCCGGCTCAAGAAGGCGACGCCGGAGACGCTCAACACTCTGCTGCGCGGCGAGAGCCCGCAGACGATGGCGCTGGTGCTTGCCCACCTCGACCCGAAGCTCGCCGTCGGCGTGATCGGAACGCTCGCTCCTGCGAAGGCCGCCGATGTGCTCTTCCGCATGGCCCGGATGGAACGGGTCGCCCCGGAAGTGCTGCACATGGTGGAGGCCGGGCTCGGTGGCAATGCCGAGCTCTCGCTCTCGCAGGAGATGAGCTCGTCCGGTGGTCCGATGGCGGTCGCGCAGGTGCTCAATCAGATGACCGGCGGCGCCGACAAGGCACTGCTCGATGCCATTGCCGAGAAGGGCAGCGACATCGCCGACCAGATCCGCAACCTGATGTTCGTCTTCGAAGATCTGCTCCAGCTCGACGGTCGCTCCATGCAGCGGCTGCTGCGCGACGTCGATAGCAAGGAGCTCGCGCTCGGCATCAAGGCGGCGAGTGATGATCTCAAAGCGCACATCATGAAGAACATGTCGGAGCGTGCAGCCGAGGCGCTGCGGGAAGAGGTCGAGGTGCTGGGCGCGGTTCGCGTCAAGGATGTGGAGAATGCCCACAAGAGCATCGTGGCCGTGGCGAGGGCGCTGCAGGACTCGGGTGAAATCGTGATGGAACGGGCCGGAAGCGATGACCTCATCAGCTGAGCCAGTGGCCGCGGGCGTCTCGCCCTGGACCGTGCCCGAGCTGCGGGCTGCCGCGCCGGGCACCGCCGCCGGGATGGTGGAATCGGTCGCCGACGAGGCGTTCTCGCGCGGGTATGCCGAAGGGCACGCGGCGGCACAGGCCGAGGCCGAGCTGCGTGTTGCGGCAGCCGCAGGCGCCCTGCGTGCCGCCGCATCCGGGCTCGACAGCGCCGTCTTCTCGATGCAGTCGCGGCTTCCCAGTACGGTGAATGCCCTCGCCGTCGCGATCGCGCGACATGTCATCGGTCATGAGGTGGCAGCCGATCCCGAGGTGATGCATCGCCTGCTCTCCAGAGCGATTGCGCTGGCTCCGCTGGGTGGCCAGGTGATCGTCCGGGTCAACCCGGACGACCTCGCCCTGCTGCGCACCGCCGGCCACATGCCCGATGCGGTAGAATCGATCGAACTCGTCTGGACGCCGGACCCCTCGATGGGTCGCGGCGGCTGCTTGGTCGAGACGCCCACGTCAATTATCGACGGGCAACTCGACCGGATGCTCTACGACATCTACGACCGACTCGGCCATGACTGATCAATCGGTGCTCGAACCGGCCCTCGAGGTGTTGCAGCGCGTGCCCCGCTTGGTGCTGATGGGACGAGTCACCCGGGTCGTCGGCCAGGTGATCGAGTCGTCGTCGATCCCGGCGGCAATGGGTGAGGTCTGCCGGATCTCGACCTCCGAGCGCAGCGTGCTGGCGATCGTTGCCGGATTCCATGAGCGCGGCGTGATGCTCCTGCCGATCGACGACATCGAGGGGGTCCACCCGGGCGCCACCGTGCGTCCGCTCGGCCGCTCGCTCTACGTGCCCGTCGGTCCTGGGCTCGTCGGTCGCGTCCTCGACGGCCTCGGACGTCCGATCGATGGCCTCGGCCCGGTCGGTCCGACCACGATCCGTTCCCTCTCTGCCACGCCGCCCAATCCGTTGACGCGCGCCCGGATCGATGCGCCGTTCTGCACTGGTGTCCGATCCCTGGATGGCCTGGTCTCGTTCGGTCGCGGCCAGCGCGTCGGCATCATGGCCGGCAGCGGCGTCGGCAAGAGCGTACTGCTCGGCATGATCGCGCGCGGCGCCTCCTCGGACGTCAACGTGATCGCGCTGCTCGGCGAACGCGGTCGTGAGGTGCGTGAGTTCATCGAGCGTGATCTTGGCCCCGAGGGGTTGGCGCGCTCGATCGTGATCGTCGCCACCAGCGACCAGTCGGCCGTGGTACGCTCCACCGGCGCATTGGTCGCCACCGCGATCGCCGAGTCGTTCCGCGATGAAGGGAAGCACGTGCTGCTGATGATGGACTCGATCACCCGCGTCGCCATGGCATGGCGCGAGGTGGGACTGTCCGTCGGCGAGCCGTCGACCACCAAGGGCTATCCGCCGTCGGTCTTCGCATCGCTTCCCAAACTGCTCGAGCGTGCCGGAACCGGCGAGCGCGGCTCCATCACGGGACTCTACACCGTGCTGGTCGAAGGCGACGACTTCAACGAACCGGTCGCCGATGCGGCCCGCTCGATTCTCGACGGCCACGTGGTGCTCAAGCGCAATCTGGCCTCCGCCAAGCATTTCCCGGCCGTGGATGTGCTCGACAGCGTGAGCCGTGTCCGTGATGCGGTGATCTCGCCGGAGCACTTGGCGGCCGCGAACACGCTGATTCGCCTCGAAGCTGCCTACCGGACTGCGGAGGACCTGATCGTGGTCGGTGCCTACAAACCAGGTGGCGACAAGACCATCGACGCGGCGATCACGCTGCGACCGGAATGGCATGCCTTCCTGCGCCAAACCGCCAACGAGCGGGCGTCGTTTGACACGGTGCGCACGCGCGTGCTGACACTCGCGGCGCGGGCTCGCCTGCTTGAAACGGGGGCGGCCGCATGAGCCCCTTCAAGTTCCGTCTCGATCGCATCCTGCAACTCCGCGAGGCCGCCGAGAAGCAGCAGGCCATCGCGCTGAACGACGCGTCGAAGGCCGAAGACGAACAGCGGCGCCGCTCCCTGGAGAGCGCAGAGCGGGTGATCGAGATCGCCGACCAGATCCATGGCCCCAACGGCGTGAATGGCGTCGCGGCGGGACTGTGGCAGGTCTACGGCATGAGCCTTGGTGCTGCGCGTGACCACGCCCACAGCGAATCGAACCGGCTCGCCGACGCGGAGCAGAAGCGCAACGAGGAGCTGGATCGGTTTGCCGAGGCGCGGGTGGCCCGGCGGACCCTGGAACGCCTGAAGGAACAGCGCGCCGGCGACTGGGCCATCGCTGCCGGTCAGCAGGAGCAACTCGACATCGATGAAGTGGCCCGCCGCATGGGACCGGGTCCTGGGAGTGAGACATGAAGGTCGCAATGATCGGGGCAATCGCCTTTGCGGTGGGATTGGCCGGCGGCACCGGAATCGGAATGCGCGGGGGGAGTGCGCGAGTCGCTGGCGATTCCACCAAGGTGCATGCCGACTCGAACGGCGTGGTGCCGGATTCCGGGGAGGCCATGCATGCTGTGGCAACCGGTGACCCGGCAGCAGCCACGGCCGGCGATTCCACTGGGGGTGGCACCGAGCCGGCCGCGGCGCCGACCTTGGCTCCGGCGCCCGCTGGCGCGGACACGAGCTTCAACGCCAAGCAGCTGGCCGATGCGCTTGGCAAACTCAACGCGGCCGAAGCCGCGCCACTGCTCGCCCGTTTCAGCGATGATGAAATCGTGGCGACGCTCAAAGAGCTGGGTGTGACGCGTGCCGGGCCGTTTGTGGCGAAACTGCCCGAACCCCGCAGCACCCGACTGAGCCGTCGCCTTCTTCTCGAACTTGGTGCAGGGGGTCACGAATGATTGCCAACCAGTCGGGCCGGAGTTCGGCCGGGGCCGCCGGACTCGCCACTGCGGCGGCGGATCTGCTGCATGGCGCACCAGGAAAGACTGGTGCCGCCAGTGCCTTTGCCGCACTGCTGGGCCAGCTCTATCAACCGCCACCGTTTGCCGCACCGGTGCTCCCGGACGTGACGCCGCCGTCCGTGGCCGATTCGGCTGTGGCAGGCGATGCCGCCCTGGAAGCACAGGATGCTGCCAATGCGCAGTCCAAGACGGATGCGTCCAGCGGAAATGAGCAAAAGGCAGCGGTCGACAGCGTGGCCCCTCCTGCACTGGTCCCGCGCGCACCGCGTGCAATCACCAGCGCGATTGCCGGTTCGCTGAAGCCCGTGTCACCCTCGATCGAGGGGGAAGCGCGCTTCGCTGATCTGAAACCGACCGGTTCCAAACTGACGAGTGGCAAGCGTGCTGACGCGGATCGGGACACGGACTCCGCCGGAACGCCGGACGCCCAGGGCGCGGCCACTCCGCAGGGTGCCAGTGCCGCCATGCTGGCTGCGGCGATGCTCGTGGCGAGCACTCCTGCGGCTTCGGATGCGCAGGCCACCGACGCCTCGGACACTCCGGCGCCGGAGCAGAGCAGCAACGCGACCGCGGCGGTCGGCGCGTCGGGGAATAGTGCGAAGCCTACGAGCACCGACGTTGGCGGGTCCGCGACGGCCTCACCAATGGTGCGCGCGATGACGCTGCTGCTCGATGCGCTTGGGGTCACCGATCGGAAGGCGAATCCGTCCACCGATGCCGCGGCGCAACCCGAGACGGATAAGGGCTCCGACAGCGCAGCCAAGGCAGTGGCCTCCAACAGCACACCGCCCGGAGTGGACCTCAACGCACTCCTCGTCGACCCGAAGGCCGCGCTGAGCACGGCCGCCGCCGGCAGCAAGGGGAAGCCGGAAGTTCGAGCCGAGCCGGCGTCAGGAGCAGCCAACAGGTTGCCGGGCGCCATCGTCTCGCAGACGCAGGGCAACGACAACGCCAATCCGGGGCAGAGCGACGCCCGCGATCGTCACGATTCGCACGATGCGCACCATCCCCTCCACAGCGAAGGGAGATCGGCGGCCCCCACGTCGGACCAAGGACTGTCGGGTTGGAGCGGGACCCTGGGAGGAGCAGTTCGTCAGGGCATCGCTGCCACCGAGAGTTCCGAACTCGGTCGCGCGGGGGCCACAGCGCATGTGGGGCGCCGTGAGCCTGCTGCGACACCGGTCTCCACCTCACAGGTCACCATGGATCTCGATCCGGCGGTTGGTATTCTGGGCAAGATCCGTGTGGCGGTGCGTGGCGAGACAGTGCACGCCACCATCACCACCAAGGATGCCGACGCCGTGGCGATGGGCGCACGCGCCCACGAGCTGCGTGTCGCGCTCGAGGAGCGTGGCTTCAGCGATGCCCGGGTGACCGTGCGGAGCACCGCGTCGGACGACGCGCCGGCCGCGGTGATCGCCTCTTCAGTATCCGACCTCAAGCCCCGCGCGGCAGACACCGCCGCCGGCGAGCAGGATCGGGATTCTCAGCAGCAACCCCGCGGTGAACGCCGCGACCAGGCCGGGGGAGACCGGTCCGATACGCGTCGGCAGCGCAACCGACAGGAGCAGCCCCAATGACCGCGCCCATCAGTGGTTCGTCCACCAATAGCACGACGGGCTCAGACACGACCCTTGCCAAGGTCAACAAGGACCAGTTCCTCAGCATGCTGGTCGCCCAGTTGCGAAACCAGGACCCGATGAGCCCGATGCAGGGCACCGAGTTCGCCGCGCAGCTGGCGCAGTTCTCATCGCTCGAGCAGTTGATTCAGCTCGGTGGCAAGGTCGATGCGCAAACCGCCGCGCAGGCCGCGTCGCAGGCCAAGACGGAGTCGGCCGCACAGACCACGCTCGGCGCCTCCATGCTGGGGCGGGGTGTGTTGGTCGACGGCTCGCAGGCGTTCGTGGGAGCCGACGGGATCGCCAAGGTGACCGCGGATGTCTCGGGGGCCGCCAGCACCGTCACGGTGCGCCTCCTCGACGCCAACCGGGCCGAGGTGGGCCGGCAGACCTACAGCAACGTGGCTGGCGGCCGACAGGACTTCACCTTCGGCGGCGCCGTGCCGCCCGGGAGCTATACGTACGATGTCAGCGCGGTGAACGCCGCGGGTGGCAGCGTGGCGGTGCATCCATATACGTCCGCGACCGTGGACGGCATGTCGCTGGACGGCAACGGGCAGATCCTGCTGCGGGTGGGTGGATCGCTCATTCCGATGTCACAGATCGTCGAATTCCGGGCCGCCACGCCCGGCACCAACTGAACCGAACCCCTCACTCGAACAGGAGCACCTCTTCCCATGATGCGTTCACTCTTCTCTGGCGTCTCCGGGCTGCGCAACCACCAGGCCCGCCTTGACGTTATCGGCAACAATATCGCGAACGTGAATACGGTCGCCTTCAAGTCGTCGCGCGTCACCTTCACCGAAGGTTTCGCCCAGCTGTTGCAGGGCGCGTCGCGGCCGACCTCGAACATCGGCGGGACCAATCCGCAGCAGATTGGCTCGGGCAGTGCCATCGGGTCGATCGACCAGAACATGGCGCAGGGTACGCTCGAGACGACCGGCAAGAACACCGATCTGGCCGTGCAGGGCAACTCGTTCTTCATCGTGCGCAACGGTGGGCAGAGTTATTACACCCGCGCCGGCAACTTCACCGTCGATGGCGACGGCACCCTGATCTCGCCCGCCAACGGTGCGATCGTGCAGGGCCTGATCGCTGACAGCATGGGGAACATCTCCTCGTCGTCACAGATCGGCGACATCAAGCTGCCGCTCAACGTCATGACGGCGGCGCAGAAGACCACGACCATCAAGCTGACCGGCAACCTCGACGAGACCGCCGCCGTGGGTGACACCCACGCGATGGGCGTGACGGTCTTCGATGCGACCGGTGCACCACACAACCTGCAGTACGCCTTCACCAATACCGGTGTCGGCACGTGGGATTACGCCGTGACCTGTGGCACGTCGACCCTGTCGCCGTCGACCGGCACCGTGACCTTCAACAACGACGGTACCTTCGCCTCGTTCACCGGCCAGCCGGTCACCGTGACTCCTGCCAGCGGCGCGGCGGCGTTCGACATCGACGTGAACGCCGGCACGGCGGGTGACATCAATGGCCTCGCCGGCTTCGCGCTCTCGTCCAATGCCGTCGTCTCCTATCAGAACGGCTACCAGGCCGGCTCGCTCAACAACATCGCGATCGACGGCGCTGGTGTGGTCCACGGCTCGTTCACCAACGGTGTCTCGCAGGCGCTCGCCCAGATCGGCCTCGCCCGTTTCAACAATCCCGGTGGCCTGGTCCAACAGGGAGACAACATGTTCTCCGTCTCGGCCAACTCCGGGCTCCCGGTGCTCGGTTTTGCCGGAACCAGCGACGCCTCCAGCATCACGGCCGGCGCCCTGGAAGACTCCAACGTCGACCTGTCGCAGGAGTTCACCGACATGATCGTGACCCAGCGTGGCTTCCAGGCCAATGCGCGGATCATCACCACCTCGGACCAGATGCTCATGGACCTCGTCAACCTGGGCAAGTAACCCGGTAGGGATTTCATCGCGGGCGCCTGCCCATTCCCCCATCCCAGGCGTCCGCAACCCTTCCGCCCCCGACCCGGCAACTCTCGCCGCGGGGGCGGCAGATGCTGCCACCCCCGCCTGAGCGCCCGCCATCACCCGCCGCTCGATGTCTCCATAAACACTTGGTAGATAAAGAGTTACCGCGCGCCGGCAATTGTGGTACGTGCGTTGCTTCTGGATATCTCCGCGAGACCCTGATGGATCACGATCTCAGGAGTATGCGGATGAGTGAAGCACCTGCCGAGACTGCCACCCCGGACGCCCCCAGAGGGAAGCTGGTGCCGATCGCCACTGGCATCGGCGGCCTGCTGCTTGGGGCACTGGTCGGTCTCTTCGTGGTGGCGCCCAAACTCCACCCGACGCCGGGCTCGGGCGCAGCGAAGGCCGTGTCCCATGCGGCCGAAGGGGGAGAGGGGAAGGCCGCGCCGATGTTCAAGCTCGACAATGTCATCGTCAACCCCGCTGGAGCGACTGGATCGCGCTACGTGGTCCTCTCCGTGGCGATCGAGGTACCCGACGCGGCGACCGAGGCGATGCTGCGTGAGTCCGAAGTCCAGTTCCGTGACGCCGTGACCGGGGTGCTTGAGCGCCAGACCATCGACAAACTGACGATGCTGGGCGCCCGCGATTCCCTTCGCCGCCAGGTGGCCCTCGCCGCCGAGCCGTTCGTGAAGGGCGCGAAGATCAAGGTCTACATTCCGCAGTTCCTGATTCAATGACCGCCCCGACTTCCGACACCGCTCGCCCCGTCGTGACGGCCCCGGCCTACGACTTCCGTCGTCCGCCGCGGATCTCGCGCGACCGCCAGTCGGTGCTTGATGCG
The DNA here is from genome assembly GCA_038205305.1 of Gemmatimonadales bacterium. GTDB lineage: Bacteria > Gemmatimonadota > Gemmatimonadetes > Gemmatimonadales > GWC2-71-9 > Palsa-1233. The sequence goes on along the minus strand of JBBRBZ010000059.1, from coordinate 2,453 downwards.
CTGCAGAACCGCTTTGCGATGTCGCTGCAGGCCTTTCTCTCTTCGCGGCTGCGTCGACCCACCGACGTGACCGCGGAGGAACGGGACTTCCTGACCTTCGGAGAGTATGTCGATTCGCTGGGGGATACTTGCTGCGCTTTCACCTACGACCTCGGCGAGCAGGTCGGCACGCACGCCGCCATCCTGCTCGACGCCGCCCTCGCTGGTTTCCTGGTGGACCGCCTGTTCGGCGGGACCGGGGAGAACCTCGAGGCGCGCGGTTCGCTCACCATGCTCGAGCAGCGTGTCGTGAACGGCCTGATTGACCGGGTGATGGGTCTCCTCAAGGATGTCTGGCAGGAGCACCTGAAGATGCAGCCGAAGGGGCTCGGCATCGAGCTCTTTCCCGAGGGCTTGAATATCGCGCCCAGTGAGGAGCAGGTGATCCTCTTCCGGGCATCGGCGAGCAGCCACGCGAACACCATTGGCAGCCTGACCATTTGTCTTCCGCTCGGCGCCCTGGAGGCCTTCCTCCAGCAGGAAGCGGTGGCGCCGCCATCGCGGCCGCGCGCACGCAGTGCCGACCGTCAGGCCGCCCGGGCCCTCATTGAGGAGCATGTCCGCGCTGCCTCGGTGCCGGTGAGCGTCCGGCTTCCCGAATTCCAGGTTTCCACTGCCGACATCGTGCGGCTACGTCCCGGTCACGTCCTCCGCACCGGCTTGCCGGTCCAGAGCGAGGTCGATGTCTTGGCCAACGGGCGCCCGCTGTTCGTCGGCGTGCTCGGTCGGCAACAGGGCTTCATGGGGCTGCGCATCCTCCGTCCGGCCAAGGCCGGACCGCGCCGCCCCACTACATCCAGAGGGAGAATTGCTCCATGACACATGCCTCACCGGCCCCATCGGCCGCCCCGCTCGACGAACTCGGTCCTGGTGCGACGGCGGCTGCCGGCACACAGCTGGATTCGCTGCTCGACATGTCGCTGCCGGTGTCGATCGAGTTTGGTCGCACCACGATGACCATGCAGGAAGTGCTGGAGCTCGGCCCTGGGTCGGTGGTTCAGCTGGAACGGATGGTCGGTGAGCCGGTTGACGTCTTCGTCAGCGATCGTCGGCTCGCCGAGGGCGAGATCGTCGTCGTGGGCGAGCAGTTCGGCGTCCGCATCACCCGGATCCTCAACACCACGAAGGACGGTCGTTAGACCATGCTGGGAGCCATTGCCGCACTCATCGTGACCGTTGGTGCCCTGATGCTCGCGTTGCGCCTCCTCGGCCGCTGGCAGGGGGTGACCCCTCGCAGCCGACATGGCGCGATACTCGAAGTCGTCGAGCGCGTCGCGACCGGTCCGCGTCAGGGCGTCATGCTGCTGCGCGTCGGTTCCCGCATGCTGATCGTCGGTGTGGGTGAAGGCCAGTCCGCACTCCTCGGTGAGTTGGAACCCGAGGAGTGCAGCGAGGCCCTCGATCGCGTGGCACCGAGAATTGCTTCGGTCAGCCGTCCGACCTGGATGGCCCCGCTGGCGCGCTTCGGCCTGGTGCTGGCGCTCTGCTTCCTGCCGATCGCTGCGGCATCGGCGCAGGTGACCACGTCGCCCGCCCCCACGACTCCTGCCGGCGTCTCGCCGAGTCGGAGTGGCGGCGCGCATGCGGCGAAACCCACGGTGGTCGGTCCGGTGGCGCCCAAGGTCGAGATCTCGATGGGCTCAGGCAATGACCAGCTGAAGCTGAGCGGCGCGGTTGGTGTGGTGGTGATGATGGGCGCGCTCACGCTGCTCCCCGCGATCTTCATGCTGATGACGGGCTTCACCCGCATCCTCATCGTCCTCGGTTTCCTCCGTTCGGCCATGGGCACCCAGAGCGCCCCGCCGACCCAGGTACTGGTCGCGATCGCCGTGATCCTCACCGGCGTCGTGATGCAGCCGACCCTCGAGGAGGCCAATCGCACCGCGGTCCAGCCGTACCTCAACGGCGAAATTGGCCAGACCGAGGCGTACACCCGGGCGATGATCCCGATGCGGCACTTCATGCTGGCCAACACCCGCGACAAGGACCTCGCGACCTTCGTCGACATGAGCGGCAAGGCCGACGTGACCCAGATCGACGATGTGCCGACCACCACGGTGGTCGCGGCCTTTGTGACCAGTGAGCTGCGGACGGCCTTCCAGATGGGTTTCGTGATCTTCCTGCCGTTCCTGGTGATCGACCTGATCGTCTCCTCGGTGTTGATGAGCATGGGCATGTTCATGCTCCCGCCGGTGATGGTATCACTGCCGTTCAAGCTGCTGCTCTTCGTCCTGGCCGACGGCTGGGCGCTGGTGATGCAGAACCTCGTCACCTCCTTCCGGGTGGCCGCATGAACCCGGTGATGGCCGCTGCCCTGCTTCGCGACGCGGTCAGCCTTGCGCTGTCCACCGCCGCGCCGCTCCTGCTCACGGCGCTGGCGGTGGGACTCATCGTCTCGCTGATCCAGGCCGTGA
>JBBRBZ010000058.1:0-16804 GCA_038205305.1 Gemmatimonadales bacterium | reverse complement strand
GATCTTGACCTGGTGGACCAGTCGCTCGAGCATCGTATTGCCGGGGGCGTCCCCGGAACGATTCCCCACCTTGGCGACCTCACCGAACGTGAGCTGGACCAACTGTCGCAATGGACGGAGAGCCCATGACCCGCACCGCGCGTTACCTCGCCACCCTGGTGATGCTTCTCGCCACTGCCCGGCTTCACGCCCAGGGTGGTCGTGCCAATCTGCGGCCCGGCGAGACGGTCGTCCGGCAACGGATCGTGCAGATGCTGTCGAATCAGGCCCGCAACACCCTCGGCTTGGGGGATGACCAGATGCCCAAGCTGCAGAAGGTCGTCGGCGACTGGGCGCAGAAGCAGATGCTCCTGGAACAGGAGGAGCGCGGCCTACGGCTCGCCCTCGACGCCCAGATGCGCCCCGGCATCGCGGCCGTGGCCGACTCGATTCCCAAGCTGGTCTACGGCATCAGTGCAAATCGGGTGCGGCAGGCGCAGAGCTTGGACGAGGAGATCCACTCCCTCGGCGCGGTGCTCACGCCGGTGCAGCTGGGGCAGTTCCAGCTGATCCAGGAGCGACTGCTGAAGAACATCCGCGACCTGCCCAAGGCGCGTCAGCCGCTGCCGTAGCGGGGCTTGCCCACATGCCGGTCTGCGGCGATTTTCCGGCGCGGCCCGAGTGGTGGAATGGTATACGCAGCGGACTCAAAATCCGCCGGCTTCACGGCCTTGAGAGTTCGAGTCTCTCCTCGGGCATTGCTTCGCAGGGCAAAGTGTTGCAGATTTTTTGAAATTTGGGATCCCCCCCGATAGCACAGTCCCGTGCAGGAATGTGAATGGCCCGTCCGGGTGACCGGATGGGCCGTTCTAGTTATGCAACTCCACCGTCTCCGGTGAGTCTCGAGCCCGCTTGTCCATCGCTCCAACCACTCAAGCGGTGGAGCTTCCGGCAAGCCCGGGGCGATTCAGTATATCTTCCCGCGTCGGCCGGGGCTCGGTCTGTGCCCCTTTCCTTTCTTGTCTCCTCGTCGGGAATCCTATGGTGCCGAGCGTTGCTCATCGTGTGGCCGATCCGGTCTCTCTCGAGACCCCGCTCCTGATTCTGCTCGCCCCCAAGGGCGACTTTCCCGACTACCTGCGAGCCCTCGACACCGCCCACGGCAAGACGATCTCGCGCTGCTGGGAATCGGGTGACTTCACCGGCGCCAAAGACGAGACCGTTGTCCTCTACCCCCAAGGCAAGGTCGCACGCGTGCTGCTGATCGGGATGGGCGACGCAGCAGCGGTCACGGACGTCCAGATTCGTCGCGCCGCGATGATCGCCGGCAAGCGGGCGAGGACACTCGGCGCACCATCGGCAGCACTGGTTTGGTTCAACGCACTGGCGCCGAAAATAGCGAGCGAGCGGGTGGGTCAGCTGCTCTCCGAAGGCATCCCATTCGGGGCGTGGCACTTTCCCGACATGAAGCGGCCACCGGAATCTCCCAAGCCTGACTTCACCGAGTGCGAGCTGATCACTCCAGCCGCCGACACGCGTTTCGCCGCGGGCATCAAGCGCGGCAACGCGATCGCCGCAGGGCAGGCGTTCACTCGCGGTCTCCAGGTGCTGCCTGGCAACGACTGCACTCCAGAATTCCTCGGCGACACCGCCACTGATCTCGCCAAGAAGTATGGCTTCGCCGTCACCGTGCTCGACAAGAAGGCGATCATCAAGGAGGGCATGCACGCCCTCATGGCCGTCGCCCAGGGCAGTGCGCTCGAGCCACGCTTCATCGTATTGGAATACAAGGGCGCGCCGGGCGCACCAGTGGTGCTGGTGGGGAAGGGCGTCACCTTCGATACCGGCGGCATCTCCATCAAGCCGGCTCAGTCAATGGAGGAGATGAAGTACGACATGTCGGGTGCCGCGGCCGTGCTGGGCACCTTCGAAATGCTCGGCAGGCTGAAGCCACAGTTGCATGTCATTGGTCTGGTCCCTTCCGCTGAGAACATGCCCTCAAGCACGGCGGTGAAACCCGGCGACGTGATCGGATCGCATTTCGGCAAGACGATCGAAGTCATCAATACTGATGCCGAAGGGCGATTGATTCTCGCCGATGCACTGTCATGGGCGCGGCGCTATTCGCCCGCAGCAGTGGTTGATTGCGCGACGCTCACCGGTGCCGTGGTGATCGGGCTGGGCCACACGGCGAGCGGCCTGATGGGCACCGATACCGCGCTGGTTGCCGAACTGCTGCAGGCCGGAGAACGCAGCGACGAGCGCGCGTGGGAACTCCCCCTCTGGGATGAGTATCGCGAGCTGATCAAGTCCGACATCGCCGACGTCAAGAACAGCGGTGGCCGACCTGCGGGAAGCATCTCGGCAGGCTGGTTCCTCAGGGAGTTTGTCGAGGGATATCCCTGGGCCCACCTCGACATCGCCGGCACCGCCTACACCGATCGCGAGACGGCCACGCAGGTCAAGGGACCGACCGGCACCTTGGTGCGCCTCTTCGCCGAGTTCATTCTCGGCCGCACCTGAGTCAATGCGGCGAGCGCTGAGCAGGATCGCCCTGCTCGTTGTCCTGCTCGCACCCTGCGCCCCGCTCGGAGCGCAGGTGGTGAAGCCTGATAGCGCGGCGCTCGATTCCATCGCACGCGCCAAGAGCGCTGCCGATACCCTCAGCACCACCGACCAACTCATCAAGGCCTCTGGGCTGATCCACATTCAACTGGCACCGCTTCCGCTGATTGGCGCCGGGGCGCTCCTCGCCGAGGGCGGGCGCCAGGTCTTCAGTCGGGATTCGATCGATTGGGTGGCGTCGCAAACCGTTGGCGACTTGCTGGCGTTGGTGCCAGGAGTCTACCTCCAGCGCGGCGGCGGATTCGGTCGGCCGGAGATGCCGACCTATCGCGGTCGCGGTGCGGGCTCAGTGGAGTTCGTCCTTGACGGCATGCCGTATCGGCCGGTCGGTCACGACACGCTCGCGGTTGACGCGTCGCTCTTCTCTTTGGGGTTGCTCGATCGCGTCGAGGTGGAGCCGAGTCCCAGTCGCTTGGTGGTCAAGCTGTGGACCCGCCGCCACGATCGGCAGGCGCCGCGCACCAAGGTTGGACTCTCCGCAGGTGACCGATCGATCGCCCAGTATTTCGCCTCGTTCGAGAGACGCTACCCCAACGGTTGGGGCACCTCTCTCGCGGCGGACTACTTCGGCATCAATGCGCCACAAGGTGGCACCGGCGCGAGCCACGTCACCAACGCCTTCCTCCAACTCGGCTATCTGCCCACCGCACATTTCGGCGTGCAGGGACAGCTAATGGTGCAGGCCACGTCCCGCGACCTCTTCCTCGCCGATGGCACCGAAACGCTCGACACGCTGACCGATGCACTGAAGGGGACCCGAACGGATGGACAAATCCGAGCATCGTGGCACGCAGACCCCAGCGGACTCGGCAGCAGGGTTGACCTGATCGCCGGCCGCACCACTTGGAGCGGGGATACCGTCAGCCGGACCATTGGCAGTCTCGGAGTGATCGCGGGGTATCGGCGTCCGACCTGGTCCGCCGAGCTGACGACCTGGCACCAATCGCAATGGACCTCGCTCGACAGTCGGCTGGCGTTGGGTTGGTCCCCGGTCGGGCGACTTTCCGGTTCGGTCGAGCTGGTCGAACAGCGTCACACAGGGGATCGAAACAGTGCCTGGGCGACGGCGCGAATTGGCCTCCGGCTGCCGTTGGGGCTGGTGGCGACCGGGACAATGAGTGATGGGCACCGAGTCACCATTCCCTCACTGCTCACTGACAGGGTCCGGGGCTTCACTGACTACGGTGCTTCGTTGGGATTCGCCCAGCGCCGCATCGCCCTCGATGTGGGATACGTCCGCAATGGCGCTTGGCAGCCGGTAGCGTTTCCGGAGTTCCGGCTGGTCCCGCAGGTCGGTCCGCAGCCGCTGGTGGAGTGGGCTTCCGTGCATGCCAGGCTGGCGCCCCTTGGGTGGCTCACCCTCGAGAGCCGATATGACCACCCGCTCAACAACTACCTCCCCGAAGGCACCCCGCCACACCACGCCATCACCACCGCCACCATCAATTCCCGCTTTCTCCACAATTTCCCGAGTGGCATCTTCCGGATGAAGCTCCAGGGCATCATGGAGAGCTGGAGCCCCGGGGTGGCCGGTCGGGACACCAGCGGAACCGCGATCCCGCTGGGCGGGGCGACCTATTTCCGGGGCATTTTTCAGCTCCAAGTGGGCCCCTTCATCGCCTTCTACGACCGGTCGAACATGCGGGTCAGCAAGGCGGGATACGTCCCCGGCTACCGGCTACCCTCCCTGATGACCCGGTTCGGGGTCCGCTGGGAGTTCGACAACTGACCCGGTCCGGCTATCTTCCCTAGCTACCCCCGGAGGGGAGCAGCGTCCGTGGCGAAGAGCATGACAGGATTTGGAGCCGCGGAGGGAGAGGTGGTGGGGCGGCATGCCCGGGTCGAGATCCGGACCGTCAATCACCGCTGGTTCAATCTTTCGGCACGTCTGCCCGGCGAGTGCGGTGGCGCCGAAAGCGAGATGCGCGAGGCGCTCCGCCGCGAATTCGATCGGGGCCACGTCAGCGTCTCCGTACGTTGGGCCGATGATCAGGCGGCGGGACCCGGCATCGACTGGCCGAGGGCCGAGGCGGTTGTCGCCATGCTCCATGAGCTGCGCGACCGGCTTCATCTCGGCGGCGAAGTCTCGATCGAGACGGTGGCGCGGCAGGCAGATATTTTCGGGCACCGGACCAGCGAGGGTGCGGCGGTGGTTGGGTGGGCCGAGCTCGCGCCGGTCGTGCTCGCGGCGGTCGCTGAATGTCGCGCTGCCCGGAGTCGGGAGGGCGCCGTGCTGACGGCAGAGTTGGTCGGGCGCCTCGACGAGCTTGACGACGCCCTGGAGCGGATTGCCGAACGAGCGCCGGAACGAGTGCTGCGTGAACGCGAGCGGTTGCGTGGCAACATCGCCGCCTTGCTCGAAGGGATGGCGATCGACGAGACCCGACTGGCGCAGGAAGTAGCGCTCGCAGCCGATCGACTCGACGTCACCGAGGAGTTGGTCCGCTTCCGGGCCCACGTGGCAGCCGCGCGAGCCGCGCTCGCTGGAGACGGGCCGGTCGGGAAGCAGCTCGGGTTTCTGGCCCAGGAGTTGGGGCGCGAGGTGAACACGATCGGGTCGAAGGCCAACGACGTGGTGATCGCGCAGGATGTGGTGCTGATGAAGGGGTCGCTCGAGAAGTTCCGTGAGCAGTTGGAGAATCTCGAATGACGCCGTTGGTTATGGTGATCTCCTCGCCTTCGGGTGGCGGCAAGTCGAGCATCACCCGTCAGGTGCTGGCGGAGCGTCACGACGTGGGGTACTCGGTGTCCGCCACCACGCGTCCAGCTCGACCCGGTGAGCAGCACGGCGAGGCGTATTATTTCCTTGCGCAGGAGGAGTTCGAGGCGCGCGTCGCGAGCGAGGATTTCCTCGAGCACGCAAGCTACAACGGTCACCAGTACGGGACGCTTGCCAGCGAAGTGCGGCGAGTGACGCAGGGCGGCAAGCACGTGATTCTCGACATTGAGATCGAGGGTGCACGACAGGTTCGGCAACGTTTTCCGGATGCGGTGCTGGTCTTCGTGGTCCCACCGAGCGGTACCGTGCTGGTGGAGCGGCTTCGTCGACGAGGCACTGAGTCGGAGCAGGTGATTGCGGGAAGAATGCAACGTGCGCTGACGGAAGTTGCAGCGGCACTGGAGTACGACTACATCGTGGTGAACGAGGACCTCGGGGAGGCGGTGCGCGTCGTCAACGCCATCCTCGATGCAGAGTCGCGCCGGACGAGCAGGCAACGCGATGCGGCGTTCCTGCTGGATCGCATCCGGCACGAAATCACGGTCGAGCTGACGCGTTCGACCGACGGGCACTGAACACGGGAGCAGTCCATGGAAATTTTCACGCCCCAGGAAGTGGCGAAGTACAGTGGCTCGAAATATCGCGGGATACTGGTGGCCGCGAAGTTCGCACGCTACCTCAATGAGTTCCCGCGGGAAGCCGTGGCGAACTGGGAGCGCGCCGAAGGGGTGAAGAAGCTCACCACGCTCGCGCTGCAGAAGCTCACGACCGGGGAACTCACCTTCCGCGAACTGCGCCGACGTCGCACCGAGGCGTAAGATGTGGCAGGGCCGGCGTGTCGTCCTCGGCGTCACCGGGGGGATCGCGGCCTACAAGAGCGTCCTGCTGGCGCGTGCGCTCACCGAGCGGGGCGCGCTGGTGGACGTCGTCCTGACGCGTGGTGCGCAGGAGTTCATTGGACCGGTCACCTTCGAAGCAGTCACCCGACGCCCCGTGCGCACCTCCTTGTGGGAGCGCGACGGGGCGCTTGAGCATGTCACCCTGGGACAGCAGGCAGAGCTGATCCTGGTGGCGCCGGCCACGGCGCAACTGCTGGCGCGTGCCGCCGCCGGGATGGCCGACGATCTCCTCACCGCCATCCTTCTGGCTGCGACTGCTCCGGTGGTTGTCGCGCCAGCGATGAACGACGAGATGTACGCCAATCCCGCCACCCAGGCCAACACCGAGCGTCTGCGCGCGCGCGGCTGGTGCGTGGTTGGCCCCGCGACTGGAGCACTCGCGGAGGGTCCCTCGGACCGACCGGGACGAATGGTCGAACCGCTGGAGATTCTGGCGCATGCGGCGCGTCACTTATGCGCGGGCGGACCACTCGACGGCCGACATGTCGTCATCACCGCGGGGCCCACGAGGGAGCCGATCGACCCAGTCCGCATGGTCACCAACCGCTCGAGTGGCAAGATGGGCTTTCGCCTGGCCGAGGCCGCATGGCAACGTGGCGCCCGGGTGACCGTGATCAGTGGCCCCACTCTCCTCGATGCTCCGCCAGGAGTTACGTTGGTCCGGGTGGAGACCACCGAGGAGATGGCAGGCGCGGTCAACGCTGCGATCCGCGATGCCGACCTCCTGGTGATGGCGGCGGCACCCGCTGATTTTCGGCCAGTGGCGCCCGCCGATGCCAAGACCCCGCGACGCGACGGATCGATGATGCTCGAACTGCAGCCCACACTCGACATTCTTCTGGGGACCGTCGCACTGCGTCCACCAGAAATGACGGTGGTCGGCTTTGCCCTCGAGACGGGCGATGCGGTCGCGAAGGGCCGAGCCAAGATGACGCGGAAGGCGCTCGACATGATCGTGGTGAACGACGCGTTGGAAGCAGGAGCAGGTTTCGATGTGGACACCAACATTGTGACCATTCTCGACCAGCGCGGCGGCGAAGCGCGAATCTCGCTGCGCAGCAAGGCTGATGTCGCCGAGGCGATTCTCGATGCGGTGGAGCGGTACCGTGCCTGAGGCACGCCGCGGCTGGCTGGCGCTGCAGCGTGACCTGGGTGGCGATGAGGTGATTCTCGATCAGCCGATGAAGGCGCGCGCGCCGGTGGCGTCGCCGGTCGCGGGCAGGGAAGAAGCGCTCACTCCACTTCCGGCGGTGCTCACGGCCACCAAGGCGGCACCTGCGCCGGCGTCGGCAACGACGGACGCCGATGCTTGGCGCAAGGGGGCGCCGCCGATTCCGGGACCGGGGATGGTGATCACGCTGCCCCCCTTCGCGCACGTCGGCGAAGCGTCCTGGGAATCGCTCGATGCGATGGCGGCGATGATCGCGGAGTGCCGGGCCTGCCCCCTCTGCGAGGGACGGACCAAGACGGTGCCTGGGGAGGGCAGCCCGAGCGCGCGCCTGATGCTGATCGGCGAGGGCCCCGGCGAGAGCGAGGATCTGTCGGGGCGTCCGTTCGTCGGGCGAGCCGGAGAGCTGCTCGACAAGATCCTCTCCGCGATGGACTGCCCGCGCGAACAGGTGTTCATCGCCAACGTGGTGAAGTGCCGGCCACCCCGCAATCGGGCGCCGTTGCCGGAGGAGCGCGAATCCTGTATTCCGTACCTGCGTCACCAGATCGAGCTGGTGCGCCCCAAGGTGTTGCTGGCCCTTGGCAGCACGGCAGCGGAAGCACTGCTCGGCGTGAAAAAGCCTTTGATCGAGCTGCGGAACCGGGTGCACCGGTGGGGAACCATTCCCCTGGTGATCACCTATCACCCCGCGGCACTCCTGCGAAACCCGAACTGGAAGCGACCGGCCTGGGATGACGTTCGTATCGCCCGACAACTCCTCGACCTTGACGACTGACCCCTTCGGCGGTCGCTCGGCGCCATGGAGCCAGGAGGCCGAACAGGCCGTGCTTGGCGCCATGATCATCGATGGCGAGGCAGGGCTGCGCGGCGCAGAGCTGCTGGACGACCAGGCCTTCTACAAGGAAGGACATCGTCGGTTGTTCCGCGCGCTCCGGAGCCTCGTCGAGCAGCGCACGGTCATCGACTATGTCACGCTGCGGGAGGAACTCCAACGCCGCAACGAGCTCGAGCTTGCTGGCGGGGTGGAGTACCTCAATGAGCTCGTCAACTCGGTGCCCACTGGCGCCAACCTCGAGTATCACGCACGGATCCTGAAGGACAAGGCGATCCAGCGGCGGTTGATCGAGGCGGCGACGCAGATCATTACCGAGGCCTACGACGGCAAGTCGACCGCCAGGGAAATGCTGGATGGCGCCGAGGGGAAGATTTTTCAGATCGGGCAGCAGCGCCGCGATGAGGGCTTCACGCGCATCAAGGAGATGCTCTGGCCGACGATGGAAAAGATCGAGACGCTGTCACGGAGCGGCAGCGCCCTCACCGGCGTGCCCAGCGGATTCGCAGAGCTTGATCGTCTGACCACGGGTTTCCAGCCTTCGGAGTTGGTGATCGTGGCCGCCCGTCCATCCATGGGCAAGACCGCGTTCTGCCTCAACATCGCCACCCACGCCGCCATCGAGGGGCACGGGGTTGCGATTTTCTCGCTCGAAATGTCGAAGGACGCCCTGGTACAGCGCATGCTCTGCGCCGAGGCACGCGTGGACTCGCAGGCCGTCCGCCGCGGTGAGGTGCGCGAATCCGATTTCAGTCGCCTCGCGCAAGGATTGGGCATCCTTAACACCTGCCCCATTTGGATTGACGATACTCCTGCGCTCACGCTGCTCGAGATGCGCAGCAAGGCACGCAGACTCCGCGCCGAGAACGATGTCGGCCTGGTGGTCGTGGACTACCTCCAGTTGATGCGCAGCCCCGAGCACGCGGAGAATCGCGTGCAGGAAATTTCCGACATCTCGCGGTCGCTGAAGCAGCTCGCCCGGGAATTGAATATTCCGGTGATTGCCTTGTCGCAGCTGTCGCGTGCCTCGGAGCAGCGTGGTGGCGAACGCACGCCGATGCTCTCCGATCTTCGTGACTCCGGGGCCATCGAACAGGACGCCGATGTCGTGATCTTCATCCACCGGCCCGAGATGTACAAGGATCTTCGCGACAAGGCCGAAGAGGCGGGAGCGCAGATCGAGGGCAAGGCCGACATCATCGTCGCCAAGCACCGAAATGGCCCCACGGGCAGCTTCGACCTCTTCTTCCACAAGCAGTTCACCCGCTTCGAGAGTATGACCGAGCGGGACAACTAGCATGGCCAAGGGACGGTCCGTCTGGCGTTGCGCCGAATGCGGCCATGATCACCCCAAGTGGGTCGGCCGCTGCGAAGGATGCGGCGCCTGGAACAGCGTGGCAGAGGAACTGATCTCCGCGACCCCGACCCGCGGTGGCGGAATGGTCGCGACGGCCGCCACCGTGGTCCGGCTGCGCGATGTCGTCGGCTCCCGCCTCGAGCGCTGGAGCACCGGCATGCCGGAGCTCGACTTCGTGCTCGGCGGCGGGCTGGTTCCCGGATCGATGACACTGATCGGCGGAGAGCCCGGCATCGGCAAGTCAACGCTCCTCCTGCAGGCCGCCGCCCAGCTCGAGGCAGGTGGGCGCCCCGTCCTCTATGCCAGCGGCGAGGAATCCGCCGAACAGCTGCGCCTGCGTGCCGATCGGCTCGGCGATGCCGCAGGGAATGTGAGCGTGCTTGGCGAGACCCGACTCGAGGCGGTACTGCAAGCCACCCGAGCCGTGGATGCTTCCGTGCTGGTGCTCGACTCCATCCAGACGGTGTACACCGACGCCCTCGAGAGCGCGCCAGGGAATGTCGGGCAGGTGCGGGAATGTGCCGGCCTGCTGATGCGGTTCGCGAAGGAGAGCGGCATCGCCGTGATCGTCGTGGGGCATGTGACCAAGGGCGGCAGCATCGCCGGCCCCAAGACGCTCGAGCATATCGTGGACACCGTGCTGTACTTCGAGGGCGAATCGACCCTCGACTATCGGTTGCTCCGCGCCACCAAGAATCGCTTCGGCCCCATCGACGAACTCGGTGTCTTCACGATGACCGAGGGTGGACTGGTGCCGGTGGCGAATCCCTCCGCCGTGTTCCTTGCCGCCCGCTCGGCCGGGACGCCCGGAAGCGCCGTGACGGCCCTCATGGAAGGGACGCGCCCTGTGCTCGTCGAGGTGCAGGCGCTTGCCGCGCCATCCGGCTATGGCACGCCGCAGCGCGTGGCGACCGGTCTCGATCCCAAGCGACTGGCCGTGATCCTTGCGGTGCTCGAACGGCGCGGCGGGGCGTCCTTTGCCAGCATGGATGTCTTCGTACAAGTAACGGCTGGAGTAAGGCTTACTGAACCGGGCGCGGATCTCGCCGTGGCAGCGGCGCTGCTCTCGTCGCGGCACGACCGGCCGGTTCCGGCCAACGGGATCTACATCGGCGAAATCGGGCTCGGCGGGGAAGTGCGCCCGATCGGAGGCCTCGAGCGCCGCCTGGTGGAAGCCGCACGGCTCGGCTTCGACCACGCGATCGGCTCCTCGAGGGCCAAGGTGAGCGTCGCGGGAATCCGGCATCGGGGTCTCGAGCATGTCGATGAATTGGTGCACACCCTTGTCGCGTGACGTCGGTGTCATCATCGTCGCAGCGGGAAAGGGAACGCGCTTCGGCGGCACGATACCCAAGCAGTACGCCGACCTCGCGGGCTCGCCGATTCTGCTGCATGCGCTGCGCCCATTTGCGTCCCACCCCGCGGTTGGCCGGGTCGCGATCGTCCTGCCACCGGAAGATGTCGAAGCACCGCCCGACTGGCTGAGTGCGCTGCAGGGTGAGATGATCACGCTGACCGCCGGCGGGAGCACGCGGATGGAATCGGTCGCTGCGGGACTCGCCGTCCTTGGTGAGGAGTGCTCGATCGTGCTGGTGCACGATGGCGCCAGACCGTTTCCGCCGCGAGATGTGATCGACAGTGGCATCGCCGCGGCCCGCCGGGGCGTGTCCACGCTGCCTGCGTTGCCGGTGGCCGAGACTCTCAAGCGCGCCGACGACTTCGGCCGGATTGTCGGCACCGTGCCGCGACAGGGACTCTGGCTGGCACAAACACCGCAGGCGTTTCCGCGGGACGTCTTGCTGCGTGCCTACATGGCCGCCCGACACGGCGACATCATCGCGACGGATGACGCGATGCTGGTGGAGTTGGTCGGTGGACATATCGACTTGCTGCCGGGGTCGCCGCGCAACCTGAAGATCACCAGTGCAAACGATCTCGCGCTGGCCGTGTGGTACCTGGAGCGCGCATGATGCTGCCGTTTCGCAACGACACGGATGCCCGCGCTGCGGTGCCGACGGTGCAGGCGCATCTGGCCGCGGACGGATTGCTGGCGTACCCCACGGAGACGGTCTACGGCCTCGGCTCCGCGCCCACCGAGACGGCACTCAATCGTTTGGCGCGCCTGAAGGGGCGTGCCCCGCACAAGCCCTTTTTGTTGCTGGTAAGCGGGACGGCGATGCTCGAAGCGTGGGGCCTCCAACTCGGCGCGCATGCGAGGGCGCTGGCGCGCGAGTTCTGGCCCGGACCCCTCACCCTCGTGCTGCGTGGTGGGGAGGGGCGCCTGCCCAACCGGCTGCGTGGCGCAGAGGGCGGCATTGCGGTCCGCTGGACCTCACAGGCGCAGATCGCCCGCCTGATCGCGGCGCTCGATCACCCGCTGACTTCCACCTCGGCCAACCGCCCGGGAGGACCGACGGCACCCGGGCCGGAGCGAATCGCAGAGCTCTTTCCCGAGGCGGTCGCCAAGGGAGATCTTCTGATCCTCGACGGTGGCTCGCTGGGCAACGTGCCACCCTCCACTCTGGTGGATTGTACCGGGGCGGTGCCTCGCTTGGTCCGAGAGGGCGCGATTCCCCTGGCCGAACTCCGCCGGCGCGCCGGTTCGATGGCGCCGTGACCATGCCCGGAAGTCGCCGATGCACATCCTGATGATCTGTTCGGGGAACACCTGCCGCTCCCCTCTCGCCGCGGCCATGCTGCGTGCCAAGCTGGTGGAACAGCCCGCGCTGAGTGCGGTCGAGGTGGCCTCGGCCGGGACGGGGGCATGGGATGGCGCGCCTGCCTCGGAGGGCTCGTACCTCATCGCCCTCGAACGCGGGCTCGATCTCTCGAGTCATCGGGCGCGCATGTTGACCAGCGCACTGGTGCGCAGCGCGGACCTGATCCTCACCATGAACGAGGCGCAGGCACAGCGTGTTGCCGAGCAGGGTGGCGGTGCAAAGGTGCACACCCTGCCGGCTTTTGCCGGCTTCCCCGATTCGCGTCGTGCGGTCCTCGACCCGTTCGGTGGCGACGTGCAGGGATATCGCGAGGCAGGCGAGCATCTCGACCTGCTGCTCGACGCCACGGTGAGCCGGTTGCTGGCCGAGTTGCGATCGTGATGATCACCAGTCGGACCCGGCTCTTCGCCCTGCTGGGTGACTCGGTGTCGCATTCGCTCTCCCCGCTGATCCAGAACGCGGGATTTCGTGCCGCTGGACTCGACGCAGTATACCTCGCGTTGCCCACCACGGCGGTAGATCTCCCCGCCATGATGCGGACCTTGGTTGATTCCGGCGGTGGCGGGAACATTACCGTGCCGCACAAGCGGGTTGCCCTCGCGGGTGACGCGCGCCGAAGCACGCGGGTCGAACGGCTTGGTGCAGCGAACGTATTTGCCGGCAGCGATGGGCGCCTCGTGCTGGAAAACACCGATGTGGACGGCGTGATCGCCGCCCTCGATCTGCTCAATGCCGGCGGGCAGGACTGGTGCATCTTCGGCACCGGCGGGAGTGCTCGTGCGGTCGTTGGGGCGGCGGGAGAGCGCGGCGCACGGATTGCCATCCAGTCTCGAGTGGTCGAACGGGCCGAGGCGTTCGGCGCGTGGGCCGCGACCCTCGGGGTTCACCTGACCACGCCCTCCAGTTGCCAGGTGCTGATCAACACCACCCCCCTCGGCCTCCATCTCGACGACCCGCTACCGGCCGATCCGTGTCATTTCGCCAGCGCCACTGCAGCACTCGATCTGACCTATCGTCGGGAGGGTACCACGGCCTGGTGCGCTGCCTGCGAGGCGGCGGGGCTTCGCGCCGCCGATGGACGGGAAGTACTGCTCCATCAGGCCGCCGCTTCTTGGCGGCTCTGGTTTCCACGCGTCACCCCTCCGATCGCCGTGATGCGGGCGGCACTCGATGGCCAGATGGCGTGAGTGGTCACGGCAGGCGGAGCGTTGGTTGCTCCCGGCCGAGTGCGCCACCTGCCAACATGCCGAGGCCGACAGCAGCGAGCCGTTAGTCTGCGCCTTCTGCCGGCTGCGTTGGCGTGCGCTGCCGGAACCCCGATGTCACATTTGCGGTGAACCGTCCCCCCTCGGCCTGGCCTGCCGCGTTTGTGCCGCATGGCCGGCTGGCTTCGCGCCGGTGCGGAGCGCCGTCTGGTTTGACCCGGCGGCGCGCGCGGCGGTGCACCGCTTCAAGTATCAGGGCTGGTGGCGGCTGGCGGAGAGCTTTGCGCGGCGGATGGCACCGCTGCTGCGAGAGTTCGACGACGCCGATCTGGTCCCGGTGCCACTCGCGCCCCGGCGACGTCGGGAGCGGGGCTACAACCAGGCGGAATCGCTGGCGCGGGCCCTCGGAGCGCTCACGGGCCATCCCGTGCGCCCGGATCGGCTTTCGCGGGTCAGGGAAACCGGAACCCAGACCAAGCTCAGCCCCGAGGCGCGTCAGGCGAATCTCGCCGGCGCCTTTGCGGGAGACTCGGGCTCGCGCGCGGCGATTCTCGTCGATGATGTCTTCACGACCGGTGCCACATTAACTTCGGCAGCGACGGTTCTGCTTGATGCCGGGGCAACCTGGGTCGGAGGCGTCACGTTCGCGCGGGCGGAGCCGCCGCTCCTGGGAGCCGGCTCGCGGCTCGGATTGATCACCATGCAGCTGGATGAGGCAGACCGATGAGCATCCGCGTAGGCATCAACGGTTTCGGCCGCATTGGCCGCAACGTCGTCCGCGCCGCCAAGGCCGCGGGCATCACCGACATCGACTTCGTCGCGGTCAACGACCTCACCGACACCAAGACACTGGCCCACCTGCTGAAGTACGACTCGGTCCACGGGCGCTTCCCGCTCGAGGTCACCACGCAGGACGGGGGCTTGAATGTCGGCGGCGATCTGATGCGCGTGCTGTCCGAACGTGATCCGGCACGACTCCCTTGGGGTGAGCTGGGTGTGGACATCGTGCTCGAAGCGACAGGGCATTTCACCAATCGCGACGATGCTGCGAAGCACTTGACCGCCGGTGCGCGGAAGGTCATCATCTCGGCGCCAGGCAAGGGTGAGGACAAGACCTTCGTGTATGGCGTGAACCACCTGGAATACGATCCCGCCAAGCATCATGTCGTGAGCAATGCGTCGTGCACCACCAACTGCCTCGTGCCGGTAGTGAAGGTGATCCGCGACTCCTTCGGCTTCGTGCGCGGCTTCATGACGACCGTGCACTCCTATACCAATGATCAGAACATCCTCGATCTCCCGCACAAGGACCTGCGCCGCGCGCGCGCGGCGGCCCTGTCGATCATCCCGACCTCGACCGGAGCGGCGAAGGCGACGTCGCTGGTGATCCCCGAGGTGAAGGGGAAGCTCGACGGTATCGCGCTGCGTGTGCCGACGGCCGATGTCTCCCTGGTGGACCTGACCTGCACGGTGGAAAAGGGCACCACAGTCGACGAGGTCAATGCGGCGTTCCGCGCCGCCGCGGCCGGCGCCCTCAAGGGCGTGCTGTTCGTGAGTGATGAGCCGCTGGTGTCGATTGATTACACCGGCAATCAGGCGTCGAGCACGGTGGACTCGCTCAGCACGGGCGTGGTGGATGGTGTGCTGGTACATGTATCATCGTGGTACGACAACGAAATGGGCTACTCGGCCCGCTGCGTCGACATGATTCGCTACATGGGCAGCCAGTTGTGAGCAAGCGGACGCTCCAGCAACTCGATGGCGCGCAGCTCGACGGCCAGCGAGTGGTGGTGCGCGTCGATTTCAATGTGCCGATGACGGAGGGTGTGGTCTCCGACGACACACGGATTCGTGCGTCGCTGCCCACCATCCGCTACCTCCGGGAGCGCGGTGCACGCGTCGTGCTCCTCTCGCACCTCGGGCGGCCGAAAGGGGTTCGCGACCCCAAGTACTCACTGCGGCCGGTGGTGCGCGTGCTCGAGGGACTGCTGGGATTGCCCGTGACCTTTCTCGATGACCCGACCAGCGAAGCGGCGGTGAGTGTCGTGCGCCACCTGCCGCGCGGCGGCGTGGCGCTCGGGGAAAACACCCGGTACTACCCCGGCGAGGAGAAGAACGACAAAGCCTTGGCCGAACATTTCGCGGCCCTGGGCACGATGTACGTCAACGACGCCTTCGGGTCGGCGCACCGCGCCCATGCCAGCACCGAGGCGATCGCACATCTCCTCAAGCCGGCGGTCGCGGGCTTCCTGATGGAGCGTGAACTGCGCTTCCTGGGCGACGCGGTGAATGCACCGGTTCGTCCGCTCGTCGCCATCCTCGGTGGCGCGAAAATCTCGGGCAAGATCGACCTGATCGCGGCGCTGCTGCCGAAGGTCGATCACATCCTGATCGGTGGCGCGATGGCGTGCACCTTTTTCAAGGCGATGGGGCTTGAAACAGGGAACTCCCTGATCGAGCCGGAGAAGGTGGAGCTTGCTCGGCAACTGCTGAAGACTTCGGGCACCAAACTGGTGCTGCCGACGGACGCGGTGATCGCGGAGCGCCTCGAGCCGAGCGTGCCGACCAAGGTGGTTGCGCGGGAGGCGATTCCCGCCGGGTGGGCAATGTTCGACATCGGCCCTGCCAGCGTGGAACAGTTTGCCGGCCTCATTGCGGGCGCGAAGACGGTGGTATGGAACGGACCAATGGGCGTCTTCGAGACCAAGCCATTCGACGCCGGCACGATGGGTGTCGCCGTGGCACTCACCGGCGCCACGCGGGCCGGAGCGATCACCATCGTTGGTGGGGGCGACTCCGCCGCCGCAATCGCCGCGGCCGGTCTCGAGGACCAGGTCAGCCATGTTTCCACTGGTGGGGGCGCATCGCTCGAGTTCCTCGAAGGGAAGGAACTCCCCGGTGTTGCCGCCCTGGATGATGCCTGATGGCCAAGCCCCTCTACTTCGCCGCCAACTGGAAGATGCAACTCGCCCCCGGTGAGGCGCGGACCTACCTCGATCGATTCCTCACCATCGACGTGGCGCGCGACGGACGCACCGTCGGTTTCTTCCCGCCGGCCGTCTCGATCGAGACGGTCGCCGCCCGGCTGCGCATGCATCCGCACCACCTCGTCGGGGCACAGGATGTGTACTGGGAACCCAAGGGGGCGTTTACTGGTGCGACGTCGGTGCATCTCGCGAGGGAAGCTGGCGCGGCCGCCACGCTGGTCGGCCACAGTGAACGACGCCACGTCTTCGGGGAGACCGACGCCGAAACGAACCGGAAGGTGACGGCGGCGCTGCAGGGGGGGCTCAGTGT
>JBBRBZ010000057.1:0-16886 GCA_038205305.1 Gemmatimonadales bacterium | reverse complement strand
CCTTATTGGTCGCACGACCTTGTGTACGTCTCCCGGGTCCCCCCGCCCCAAAAAACCCCACCCGCCCTCCGTTCCCCCGGCGGCGGTGATGTCCATCTCCCCCCCCCCCCCCCCCCGCACGCGGCCAGCTTTGAATGATGTCATGTGCCCGCCGCAACAGCCCTTGCGCGCCATCGCCGATACCGGCCCGCTTGTTCATCGCCGCGATGTACGTGCGCACTGTACAGGTTTCAAGGCCGAGCTCGACCGCGATTTCCTTCGGGCAGCGCCAGAGCAGCAATCGATCAAGCACGAGCAGCTGTTGAGGGGTGAGATCCCCCATGGCCAATCCCAGCGCGGCCAATTGATCTGCAGGCAGGGCGATGGGGCGACGGATGTGCTCGTGTGCATGGTCCCCGCATTCGGGGCCTTCCGCAGAAAGGTCGGGCATCGGGGGGAGTCTCGTTCGGGGGAACCGAAGTCGGCGCTCCACCACGATACGGCGAACTGGCTGAATGCACAAGCGACGGGTTGGAGCCACCGCAGCACGACGGGCCACTCGTGTTTGGTTCGACCTTTTGGTTGTCTCGTAGTACAACCTTGGGGTATTGCCCCGAAAGTATGCGTTGCCCAAGATGTGGTGCTGCCGATAGTCCGCTTTGGGCACGACAACTAATCCACACAAGGAGAACGTTATGACGTATCAGGGCCGGCTCTTGCTGAAAGTCTCAGCGCTCTTGCTTATGGGCGCATATGCGCTGGCTTCCCCAGAGATTGTGGTCGCCTCTGGCGGTGGGGGGGCCTGCGGCGTCTGCCACTGGCAGAATGTGCCTTGTGGTGGTGGGCAAACGGCGATGAATGCTGGGTGCGTGGCAACATGCCCGGGAACGACCACAGGTTCCGGGTGTACCGCCAACGATCCAAGCTGTGCCCCCATCTTCGCTGACGGATGGACTTGCAGCTAACGTCAAGGTAGGAACAGTGCCGCTCGGCGCCGGCTCGACCCGGTGCCGAACGGCCTCCTGCAACCACACTCGGTGGGGACGGAAATGGGTACACGATTTGAACAAGCGGCAAACATAGCGCTGGCACTCGCTGCATTCGCAATCGGTGGGGCCGTGCTCCACCGAGAATTTGTCCCGCCGCACACTACCAAGCCGCGCCCAGTCAAAGTGCAGAGGTGGGAAAATCTTGGCACAAGTGGAGTATGGATTGGTGACCGGAACGCTCCGATTCGGATAGTCGAATTCGCTGACTTGGAATGCCCGTACTGCAAGGTATTCCATGACAGCCTTTCCAGGATACTCGCTCGGAGCGGCGGGAAGGTGGGGGTATTGTTCGTGCATTTTCCGCTACCGAGTCACCGTTTCGCTCGGCAGGCAGCGAACGCCTCAATGTGCGCGGATGACCAGGGGGCGTTCTCCGGGTTTCAGGATGCGGTTTTCGCGAACCAGGATTCTCTCGGACTGAAGACCTGGCAGTCTTATGGCGTCGACGCAGGTATCCCAGATCTTTCTCGTTTTGCACAATGCCTCTCGCAGCGAGCAGACAATCCGATGGTTCGGAGGGGGATTGTGGTTGGAGATAGCCTCGCAGTAACAATAACCCCCACAGTAATTGTCAATGGATGGCGCTATTCCGTTCCACCGCTCGATTCGCTCGGCACCATCGTCGATGCTGCACTTCGGAAGGGAATCCAATGAAGGGTCACCTGCTGAGAAGTGCGTGTGCCTGTGCCACCGTTGCGCTCATCGTCACCGGGTCGATGCGCGCACAGCAGCCGGGCAACTTGAAGCCTGCTTCTGCTTCGTTGAAGGTCCCGCTGGATTACATGACATCGATTCGGGAACTCGGAGATGGTCGCGTGTTGATGAGCGAGTTGGGAGAACACCGGTTGATCGTTGCGGATCTCAAAAGCGGGTCAGTAGTGACAATTGGGCGCGTTGGCAATGGCCCCCAGGAGTACCAGAATGCGTTTCCCGTCCGAGCCGCCGGAAAAGATACCAGTTTCATGGTGGATCCGTTTGGTCGACGTTGGCTCCTGCTGGTCGGTGACAGGATCGTTGCAACCCTTCCACCGGCTCACCCAGCGGTCAAAGCACTTGCATCGATCTTCGTCCGTTTTGATTCACTCGGTGAATTTCTGAGTGTGGCGCAACACAAGACCGCGGTGGATTCTGAGAGCTTGGTCTTGGGCTCGACGCGAACGGGCATTCAGAGAGTCGTCGGTCATCTTCCGCCTCCCATTCCAGGGGCGCCTGCGGGCCCTCAGGCGGCGTTTTCCCCGCAGTATGAGATCTACACGCTGTCCAGTGATGGGTGGGTTGTGGTCGTCAGGGCGAACCCCTATCGCGTCGATTGGCGCGACCCTTCGGGACATTGGCTGAAAGGCCCTGCGCTTTCTTACCCCGCCGTGAAGGTGAACGCGCAAGAGAAGGCCGTGTTCAAGCAGAAGCGCGCGGCCGAGGGCCGCCGGGAACTTTCTGACAGCATGATCCTGTGGTCGAGTACTGTTCCGCCCGTCATGGTGACGTCTGATGTACTTGTGTCGGGTGATGGCCGTGCAATAGTTCAACGGATTTCCACTGCGGCGCATCCGGGAACGCTCTACGATGTCATCAATCGGCGGGGCCTGCGAGAGCGACAGCTTGAGTTGGCACCGAACGAGCTGATCGTCGGATTCGGAAAGGGATCCGTCTACGTCATCACGATTGACCAGGACGGACTGCAGTACCTCAGCAGGCACCCTTGGCCGTAGGCGCTACCAAGCGGTCGCTCAGGATCAGATCGTAAGCAAGCGCACCAAATCAGCCAGAGCACAGTCCGCTTCTGCTACCCCGCCTGCCCGATCTCGAATTGTCGCAGCTTCGAAATGCACGGCGCGATCGTGGCCACCACCGCGCTCATGATGTATGCCGTCTTCGGCAACAGCTGCGCCTCGAAGACCTCCGAAGGATCACCGATCACCAGAGTCGAGACGACGGCGCGGGAGCTACTGTACTATTGATGTTGATGCAGTATGGTGGCCGGCGGAAATACTGCCTACAGTTGCAGGCATTCAGGTAGGCCTCCCCACAGGGTTCGTGCACCTTCTCGGAATGAAGGTGCGCGAGGTGCTTCGACTCTTGCAGGACGACGGCTGGCGCCTTGACAGAGTCAGGGGCAGTCATCAACAGTTTACCCATCCGTGGAAGCCGGGGACAGTCACGGTCGCAGGCCAACCAGGGGACGAACTGGCCCGTGGAACGCTGAACAGCATTCTCAAACAAGCGAGGCTCAAGCCATGAAACTGCTCGTCATCGTTGAGGAAACCGATACCGGCTACTCGGCTTACGCACCCGATCTTCCGGGCTGCGTGGCGACCGGTGGTTCGCCGCCTGAAGTCGAGCTGATGATGCGGGAGGCGCTGGAATTCCATCTGGAGGGGATGCAGGCAGCGGGTGTGGCCCCGCCGGAGTCTCATTCCTACGCCACTACCATCGAGGTTGTGGCGTAGGGGATTGGTGTAAGTTTATGCCGCCTGCCCGATCTCGAACTTCCGCAACTTCGAAATGCACAGCGCAATCGCCCCCACCGCCACCACCGCGCTCATGATGTAGGCCGTCTTCGGCACCAGCTGGGCCTGGAACACTTCCTTGTCCACCATGCTGATCGCATCGGCGAGCGCGAGCATGTACTGCCGCACCGAGAGCGTTCGTGTGCCCTGAAAGAACGATCCGAGTGACCCTTCCCAGATCACCAGATAGGTGAGCCCAATCAACATGCCGCGCTTGGTAATCAAGCCCAAGGCCAGAAAGAGCGCGGTATAGAGGAACGCCCCGAGCGCGGCACCGGCAGCAAAGCCGAGCACCAGATGCGTCGCATCAAGGCCGCGGAGGAGAATCATCCCGGTGATCAGGGTTGAGCCTGCGGCAAGGATCACCGCAATCAGCCCCGTCACCAGCAGCTTGGTGAGCACAATCTCGGTGCGGGAGATCGGCTTGGCTAAGAGGTAGATCAGGGTACCGTCTTCGATCTCGCTGGCGAAGGAGGAGGCCGCGAGGAGCAGTGCGATGATCGGAACCACTACGCTGAAGATCGGGTAGGACGCCGCGCCCGCGAAATTCTTCAGCGGCTCATCATCGACGGTGCCATACGCCCGGGTGAGGGCGGCCATCACCACCGGCGCGGCGGCCAGCAGGACAATCACCAGCCAGCGCCGCTTCGCGAGCGCCTGGCGTAAGGTCAGCCCAGCCAGCACAGGATTGAAGATCATGTCAGCTGTCGACCAGGTAGGAGAAGACGCTCTCGAGCGATTCATCGGACGGTGAGATCCCGAGAATCGAGACCTGCGCATCGCGGGCGAGCACCGGAAGCACCCGAGTGAACGATCCAAGATCGGTGGTTCGAATGCTGAGACCGACCGGTGTGACCTCCACCGACGCAGTGATCAGCTCGCGAATGAGCCCCGACGCGATCAGCCGATCATCACTGGTGCGCACCGTGAAGGTGTGCGGCCGATCGGTCATCAATTGGCGGATCACTCGACTCGTCCCCGACGCTGCCAACCGCCCGCCAATGATCACCAACACCGTGTCAGCCAGTCGGTCGACCTCTTCCAGGATGTGCGACGAGACCAGGATGGTGCTCCCGGCGTCGGCCAGCTTGCGCAGCACCGCCATCATCTGCAGCCGCTGCTTCGGGTCCATGCCGTTGAATGGCTCATCGAGCAGCAGCACCTTCGGCTGGTGTACCAGCATCGCCGCGATCTTGATGCGCTGCCGCATTCCCTTGGAATAGGTTGAGACGGCGCGGTGTTCAGCGCTGCCCATCTCCACCAACTCGATGGCGCGTGTGACCGCGGCCTCGACATCGGGAAGGTGCTGTAGCCGGGCATTCAGGCGCACCAACTCGCGACCGGTCAGGAAGGCGTAGACCGATTCACTCTCCGGCACAAAGCCCAGCGTCCGGTAGATGTCTGGATGCTGCCACGTCGAGACACCGCCCACGGTCACGCTGCCGTTCGACGGCTGCAACAATCCCACCAGCATATGCAGGATGGTCGACTTGCCGGCGCCGTTGGGGCCGAGCAGGCCGGTCACGCCGGGCGCGAGGGTGAAGGAGACATCGTTCACCGCGACGATGTTGCCATACCACTTCGAGACGTTCTTCAGTTCGACGTTCATGTCTCGATGCTCCGGTAGCGGAGCGTGAGCACCACGCCGGCGATCAGAATGAAGCCAGCCAGCGTCGCGAGGTAGACCGGTCCCGGGATGTTGGCAGCCTGCAACACTGTCCGTTGCTGGCGCCGGTAGCGGCGTCGCATCTGCCGCATGCTGTCCTCCCGCGTCACCGGTGGCTTCGCCGCCGCGGCCTCGGCGGCCCAGATGGCCGATGAGTCCACCAGCGCCTTGACGCCGTTGCTGTCGAAGATCCACGTGGTCACGCCATCACCCACGATCATCGGGGAAGTCAGCACCAGATAGCGCATCTTGTCAGGTCGTGTCAGCACGAGCGGCGTCACAAAGGCGCTGGCCAGCAGGAAGAAGGCGAGGATTGCCGCGGTGGCGAAGGGGCGCCGCTTGATCACCGCCGAGATGGTAATGGAGACGGTGGCGAGCAGCACCGCGATGGCCAAGGCGCCGCCAAGAATTCTGGGAATGATCGGCAACGAGTCGTGCATCGCCTTGACCAGATCTTCGGCGGCGAACCAGTTGCCCAGTAGCAGCACGATGTGCGGCAGCAGCGCGACCACAAAGAGCGAGGTGGCCAACGCTCCCACGCGGGCGAGCACGTAGTCCGATCGGCGCACTGCGCGGGAGAAATAGAGTGCCAGCACTCGGTGTTGCACGTCACCGGTGATCAGTTCGGGCGTCTGGAAGGCGCAGAAGAGCCCGAACAGCCAGACCGTGGTGCGGAAATATGTCGCGTGTGAGAACAGCGTGATCATGTTGCCGGCGAGTCCGGTCACCGCGCTCTGGATCAGCGCGGGCACCACCATCATCACGACCAGCGCGATTGGCGGAATCTTCGCTCGGCCGCCGCGCCCGATGCCGAAGAGGGAGCGGATGCCTTCAAAGTAGAGCGCCCGCACCGCGCCGGCGCGACCGAGCCGCTTGCCGTCGTAGTGCTGGTAGCCGATGTCGTAGATCGCGCCCGAGGAGGCCTGCTCTGGGTCAGCCATGCATCCCTCCGGCGATCACTTCATCGGAAACTTGGAAGAGATCCTCGAGGCGGTCTCGCCGGCGTTCCACTCGCATCAGTCCGACTCCCATGTCGGCAGCGGTGTCGCGCACCGTATCGAAGGGCGAGGTGTCGCCGATCTGGATGGTGATCTCGCCGCGTCGCCCCAATCTCGCAGGCAGCCCGTGACTCACCAGCCGTGCGGCGAAGGCATCGGCGTCGCCCACCACCTCCACCAGCAGCAACTCGGTCTCCTGCACGAAGTCGGTGAGCGGTGCCGCGCGCAGCAGCTTGCCGCCATCAATGGCCACGAGAAAATCGCAGACCTGCTCCACCTCGCCGAGGAGGTGGGTAGCGACAATCACTGAAATTCCGAACTGCCGCCCGGTGCGCTTGACCAGGTAGAGCATGTCGGTGCGCCCCTCGGGATCGAGGCCGTTGGTTGGTTCGTCGAGTAGCAGGAGTTTCGGATCGTGCACTAGCGACTGCGCCAACTTGACGCGCTGCTTCATGCCGGTCGAGTAGCCGCCGATAGGGCGATACCGTTCGTCATACAATCCCACATGCCGCAGCATCTCGGCGGCGCGCTCCCGGGCGGCCTTCGCGGGCAGGCCGGATACTCTAGCGAGATGGGTTACCAAGTCGGTGGCGGTGCGGTCGGGGGGCAGGCAGTCGAATTCGGGGATGTAACCGAGGTACTGACGCAGCGCCGTGCCCTGGGTGGTGGCGTCGAAGCCGAGCACGTTGACGGAGCCACTGGTCGGCGCGAGCAGCCCCATCATGATCTTGAGGAAGGTGCTCTTGCCAGCACCGTTGGCCCCCACCAGGCCGATCACTCCCGGCTCGAGCTCGAGGGTCAGGCTGTCGAGCGCCGTGACACCACCGGGGTATCGCTTGGTCAGCTCGAATGTGCTCAGCAGCGGCATGAAGACTCGGGTCTGGAGACGGGCTCTGGGAAGCGGGCCGAAATGTACGATTGAGGCGTAACCGTGACTACGGGGGGCTGACAGGGATGTTTCAGGTGGGGACGAGAACGGAGGACGGAGATACTCGGGCCACCGCTTCTCGCTTCTCGCTTCTCGCTCCTCGCTCCTCCTGCTCGTTGCTCTCTTCTCTCTTCTCTCTTCTCTCGCTATCCTCCACCTGCCATTCTGGCGTATTCTCTCACGCGGTGGACCATGGCCAAGCGCGACTTCCTCTCCTTTGGTGACCTTTCGCGGCAGGACCTGCTCGACCTCCTCGACCTGGCGTCGCGGATGAAGTCCGGCAGGTATAAGGAGCAGCCGCTCGCCGGCAAGTCGCTGGCAATGATCTTCGCCAAGAGCAGCACCCGCACACGGGTGAGCTTCGAGGTCGGCACCAAGCAGCTCGGCGGCGATGCCCTCTTCCTCTCCTCGCGCGACATCCAGCTCGGGCGGGGCGAGCCGATCAAGGACATGGCGCGAGTGCTGTCCCGCTACATCGACGGCATCATGATCCGGACCTTCGCCCAGGCCGACGTGGAAGAGCTGGCGAAGTACGCCACCGTGCCGGTCATCAATGGACTGACCGACCTGCTGCATCCCTGTCAGTTGCTCGCCGATCTGCTCACTATCACCGAACAGTTCGGGTCGCTCGACGGGCGCGTCGTGGCCTGGATCGGTGATGGCAACAACATGGCGAATTCGTGGATCGAGGCTGCGGCGCTGATGGGCTTCGAGTTGCGGCTCGCCTGTCCCGAGGGCTATGAGCCTAACCACCAGATTTTCGAGGACGGTGCGCGGCGCACCAAGATCAGCATCACTGAAGATCCGAAAGAGGCGATCGCCGGTGCCGATGTGGTGAACACCGATGTCTGGGCGTCCATGGGGCAGGAGGGTGAGGCCGAGGCGAGGCAGAAAGCCTTTGCTGGCTACTGCGTCGACGCGCGCCTGATGCAGATCGCCGCGCGCGACGCCATCGTCCTCCACTGTCTCCCGGCCCATCGTGGTGAGGAGATCAGTGAGGAGGTTCTTGAAGGACCACAGTCCCGGGTCTGGGACGAAGCGGAGAATCGCTTGCACGCACAGAAAGCGCTTATGGCCATGGTGATGGGATGACGACACTGCTCGACGAACATCGTCTACTGGTGGAAGGCGCGGCTGCCTGGGCCGCCTTGGGACTCGGCCAGTTCGAGGTCACCGGTCCCGATGCACACGCCTGGGTGAACCGGATCGTCACGGCCGACATTGCGACGCTCGAGCCAGGGCACTTCGTGCATTCCCTCCTCTTGCGCGACGATGCCACGATCCTCGACCGGGTCACCATCTATCGTTTCCCCGACCAGATCATGCTGCTGGTCGATGCGGGCTACCGCGAGACGGCATGGACTCATCTCGTCGGCCGAAAGCGCGGCAACATTCGGCTGCGCGACATCTCCGATGACATCGGTCTCACCGGCGTGCGCGGTGCGACCGCTGCTGCTCATTTGGCCCCGCTGTTGTCGCCATTCCCGGCGGAACCGTCGCAGGTGATGAGTGCCTCACTCGCCGGGGTGAATGTCTTTGCCGCCCGCACCACGCGTGACGGTCCCGATGGTTTCGATCTCTTCTGCCGACAGCGCGATAGTGCCGCACTGGCCGAGACGCTGGCGCGCTCCGGGATCCCGCCAGTGGGTGCGGATGCATGGCGCATGCTGCGGATCGAGTGGGGCATCCCCACAGTCGGTGTCGAGATCGATGCCGACGACACGCCGGTGGAGGCGGGGCTCCAGCACTTGGTCGCGGAAGGGAAGGGTGCGCCCTTTCCGGGCGAGACGGCACTCGCGTCGCGTCAACGCACCGGCGCGATGAAACGGCTCATCGGCTTCCGCGTGAATGGCGAGAGCATGCCGCCGGTCGGCGCGAGGGTGCGCGTCGCCGGGTTGATGGTCGATCGGGTGCGCTCGGTGGTGCGTTCCCCGCGCGCCGGCGTGATCGGCATGACGGCGGTCCCCACCACCGCCGATGTTCCAGGCACCGCGTTGTTGATTGAAGCCGGTGATCAGCACTGGACCGCGGAAGTGGTGAAGCGACCGTTTGTGGCCCTTCGTTGATGGTGCGTCTCGCCATCCTGACCATCTCCGACGCCGGGTCGCGCGGGGAGCGCGAGGATCGCTCCGGCACGGCGATTCGGGAGTGGGCGGACGCGCGCGGTGATGTGGTGGTCGCCCAGGCGATGGTTCCCGATGAGTCGGAGCAGATCGCTCGGCAACTCATCACCTGGGCCGACGCCGGCACCGTTGACGTGATCCTTACCACCGGCGGCACCGGCCTGACCGAGCGAGACGTGACACCGGAGGCCACCCTGTCGGTGCTCGATCGTCAGGCCCCGGGCATCGCCGAGGCGATGCGCGCTGCCGCGCGTGATCAACTGCCGAAGGCGATGCTGTCACGCGGCGTGGCGGGCACGCGAGCCCGCACGTTGATCGTGAATCTTCCCGGATCGACCGGCGGTGTGACCGATGGACTGGCCACCCTCGCCAAGGTGGTCGATCATGTGGTGCGGCTGCTCAGCGGCCACACGGAGCATTGACGCATGGCAAGCAAAGTGATCATCACGCTCGCGGATCTCGAGACCGCTGTCCCGCTGGCGAAGGCGCTCGAGGCAGC
Organism: Gemmatimonadales bacterium; assembly: GCA_038205305.1. Classification (GTDB taxonomy): domain Bacteria; phylum Gemmatimonadota; class Gemmatimonadetes; order Gemmatimonadales; family GWC2-71-9; genus Palsa-1233. The sequence continues at coordinate 7,137 of JBBRBZ010000057.1, read as the reverse complement.
CGGTCTCTCCAATGACGTCGCGGCGACGGCCGACGAGGGCCGTTCCGCCATCCGTCGCGATCACCCGCTGCTGCTGGTGTTGAGCGGGGCGGTGCATGAGGCGTCGGCCGTGCAGCTGGCCGCCTATGCGCGCGATCACGAAGTCGCCGTCCTCGCCCTGCTTGAACCGACCGACTCCGAACGCACCGAGCGTGCCACCCGGCTCGGCGCGACCGAGGTGCTCGTCAAGCCAGTGGCGACCGACGACCTGGTCGCCACCGTGCGCCGACTGGCTGAGCGACGCGACCTGCAGCGACGCACCGGAATCTTCGGCGAGAGTTCGGCGGTGCAGGAAGTGCTGGTGAAGATCGAGCAGATGGCGCCGGTGTCGAGCACGGTGCTCATCCAGGGCGAATCCGGCACCGGCAAGGAACTCGTGGCCAAGGGGATCCACGATCTCTCGCCGCGCCGGGGCCGGCCGTTCATCGCCATCAATTGCGCGGCACTTCCCGAGACGCTGCTCGAGAGCGAGCTGTTCGGCCACGAGAAGGGGGCCTTCACCGGCGCCGCCGAGCGGCGGCTTGGCCGCTTCGAGCTGGCCGACACGGGGACGATCTTCCTCGACGAGATCGGCGAGATTCCTTCCAGCGTGCAGGTCAAGCTGCTGCGCGTGCTGGAGACGCGCTCCTTCTTCCGCCTGGGCGGCGTCGCCCCCATCAAGGTCGATGTGCGCGTGGTCGCGGCGACCAATCGCTCGCTCAAGGATCGCGTCGCGATGGGTGAGTTCCGCGACGATCTCTTCTATCGTCTCAACGTCCTCGCCATCTACCTGCCGCCGCTGCGTGAACGGCGCGAAGACATTCCGCTGCTGGTGAAGCGCTTCGTGCGGGAGTTCGCGACTCAGCACGAGCGCCCCTTTCCCGGCATCACTGTCGAGGCGATGCAGCGGCTGATGCAGGCGCACTGGCCGGGCAATGTCCGGCAGCTGCGGAACCTGGTCGAGTCGATGGTGGTGCTCGCCCCCGGCACCGAGATCCGCGCCGCCGACATCCCCTCCGATGTGACCGACGGAATCGGCTCGCTGCTGCCGATGCGCCTGCCGGTTGCCAACCAGGGCGGGACGCCGGGGCCGGCCGAGTTCGAGTTCATTCTTCGTTCGCTGATGGAATTGCGGGTGCAGATCGAGGAATTGCGGCGGCGACTCGAGGACCGACGCGACGACCATCACGGGGCGGTCCACGTCATCGAGGTCAGCGACCCATCAGTGGTCTCGATACCTCTCACGCCCATGGGGCCCATTGGGGTCGATGAGGAGCCGGAGCCCGAGACGACGGTGCTCTACCGTCCCGGGATGACGATGGCCGAGGTCGAGCGCGCCACCATCGAGGCGGTGCTCGACGAGCATCGGGGCAATCGCCGGAAGGCAGCCCAGATTCTCGGCATTGGTGAGCGGACGTTGTATCGCAAGCTGAAGGAGTACGAGATCGCCTAAGTCACGATCTTGCAAACCTTTGACTCGTTCCATCTCTTGACCTTTATGAAGCGGTTCGCCAACTTGTAGCGTCCAGTAACCCTACTGGCTAACGAACGGGAATCAGTGCACCTCACGATCGACTCCTCGCGGTGTGTCGGTTGCTTGGCGTGTATCCGGGTCTGTCCGACCGATGCGATCGCGCTTCCGCCGGAGGCGCAGGTGGTCGAGATCGTCGAGGAGAACTGCATTCGTTGCGGCGAATGCCTCCCCGCCTGCCCCCACAATGCCATTGCGGCCACTGGTGCCGTCGACCGCGCCTTGGCCATCGCCGAGGCGGGGACTGGGGCGATCATCCTCGCACCGGAGGCGGCGGCCTACTTCCACCCGGCCACTCCCGAGCAGTTGGTGAACGCCTGTTATGAGGCGGGCTTCCGGCTGGTGTCGCGCGGCGTCCTGGGCGATGAACTGGTGGCCACCGAGTACATGCGGCTCTGGGAGGACCCCGACTGGGGCACCCTCATTCGCAGCACCGATCCGGTGGTGGTCGCGGCCATTTCGGCACATCACCCCGAGCTGATTCCCTACCTGGCCCCGATCACCTATCCGCACGCGGCGGAGGCTCGATTCCTGCGTGCGTTGCACGGGGATGACCTGCCGGTGGTCTATGTCGGTATGAGCGCGGCCGGGCTGGTCAGCGAGCTCGACGCGATGCTGACCTTCACCGACCTGGAGCAGCTCTTTGCGCTCCGCGAAGTCCGGCCGGCGGCGCTGCCGCGGACCTTTTCGCGGATTCCGGCGGAGACTCGCCGGCACATGTCGGTGGCGGGGGGGCTGCCGCTGGAGATGGTGGTGAGTGGCTCGTCGCGGGGGCGCCGACTGCTGACCATCCGCGACCTGGAGAGTTTGCCTGCGCTGGCTCGGGCGGTGGGGCACGACCGGATCGACCTGGGATTTGTGGACATTTTGTCACATGCTGGTGCGCTGGCGCATCCAGCGGCCGGTCCCAAGGAGGAGCTCTACCGTCGGCGGATGCTGGTGCAACAGTACGAACCCGGGCGGAGCCGGACGCCGGTGGTCCCTGAGGATGTGCCGGTCAACATGGGGCATGCCTTCTCGCTGTCGCCGCATCGTCGGCAGGCCGATCCAGTGGCCGTCGCGGCGATTCTCGAGGCGATCGGGACGGGGCCCAACGGCAAGCCGTGGGATTGCCGGGCGTGCGGCTACCAGACCTGCCATCGTTTCGCGCAGGCCGCCGCGATGAGTCGCGCCTCGTTGCGGCAGTGCGTGCAGTGGATCTCGGCGCGGGCCGATGAGGCCTCCCGCGATGCCAGCACAGATGCGCTGACCGGGCTGGCGAGCTATCGGGCATTGCAGGAGCGGTTGACGCACGAGACCGACCGGAGCAAGCGGAGTGGCGACCAGTTCACGGTGCTTTTCCTGGATCTCGACCGGTTGAAGGATCTCAACGATCGCTACGGCCACGAGCGCGGCAATGCCGTGCTGCGCGCGGTGGCGGAGGAGATTCGCCGGACGATCCGTACCACCGACCTGGCGGCGCGCTATGGCGGCGATGAGTTCGTGGTGCTGCTCACCAACACCGACCGGGCCGGCGCCCTGCGCGTGGCCGATGCGGTGCGTGAGCGGATCGAGCAGGCGGGGCGCCGACTCGGCTTCCTCGCCGGACAGATCACGGTGAGTATCGGGGTCGCGGAGTTCGACCCTTCGGCACCAGGCGAGGGACCGCTGCTGGAGCAAGCCGATCGCGCACTGTACCTCGCCAAGGCGGCGGGACGGAATGCGGTTGCGTAATCATCTGACGTTCTTCGACGAGGCCGTGCTGTGACTGCTCTACCCTCGCACATCTATGGCGCTTCGGCGTCGCGCCCCGGCGGCGCCCCGGTCGATCCCGCGGCCGACCCGTGGGGTGTCCGGAAAGCAGAGAATCTGCTCACTTCGCTCAACGGAATTCTGTCGGCTCGCGTAGAGACGACGCCGCTGGGTGAGGTGAGCGAGATCCACATCCTGGCACAGGCTGGCCTCGCCCCGAAGCAGGTGGTACGCAACGTCGAGTCGGCGCTGCTGGCCCATCTCGGGGTGCGGGTGGACCACCGGAAGATCTCGATCGCGCAGACGGCGGACGTGAAGCCGATGGAGGCGCTCGAGCAGGGAGCGGTCTCCGATCAGGCCCGTCGCCGGGTGGTGCTGTTCGACGATCTGGTCATTGCCACGGTGCCGCGGAGCCGACGGGTGAGTGCGACGGTGAGCTTGGCCCATGATGGGCGGAGCGAGTCGGTGACCGAGGAGGGTCCCGACACCCCGCGGAATCGGCTGGAGACGGCGGCCCGGGCGGCGGTCGGGGTGATGGAGCGGTTGTTCGAGGGGACCACGCTGGCCCTCGAGGGGAGCCACCTGACGGAGGCGTTCGGGCGGCGGTACGTGATGGTCGGGGTGCTGTCGGCCCGGGCCCGCGATTCCGAGCTGCTGGTGGGGACGGCCGAGGTGCGGGACAGTGCCGATCATGCCGCGGTGTATGCGGTATTGGACGCCACGAACCGGTGGGCCCTCATGCAACGGGGTCGTTGAGCCGATAATTGGGAGTGATGCACCGCGTCCTCGACGCGGTTGATAGGCCGGGGAGGCATCCATCGCGAGACCAGGCGATGGGGCGGATTTTCCCGGGGACTCACTGGAATGGAAAGGGGAAAACGGGGGGAAATCTCAGGAATCGGCTGATGAGCGAAGCCGAGCGGGCCAGAAAATAGCGAAGCGTCCGGTGAACCATAGCGGGGTTCGCCACCTCTGAAGTACTGAGATGGAACAGAGAGGAGGTGACGCATATGCTGGAGTGGCTGGCTGCTGCCGTCGACTTCATCGCGAGTATTTTCCTCGCGGAGACCGTGACCTGGATCTAACAGTTTGATTTTGGGGTTCCCCCCCACTTCTTATGCCTGTGGATCGCGCTGTTAAGACCTACGTTGCGGGAATGGCCGCGGCAGCGATTGCGCTGCTGTGGTTCATGACGTCGTTGCCGCGACCAGAAGTCGGTCCTTGGGCGTTGTTCTCACTGGGCGTTGTTGGCATTGCATTGGAGCTGGGCCGGACTGCGAATAAGTCCAGTTCGATGGCTGGGTCACTCGTTTTCATCATGCACCTGGCGATTGGTTTGGCACTCGGGGGTCTTTTCGGTGCAGTGATGGCCGGGTGCATCACTGCTGTCACACAACTTTACGCTCGTGTATCTCCGTTGAAGGTTCTGTTTAACGTCTCCGAGCGGATTATCAGCGTTGGTCTGGCTTTCACCGCATACGACCTTCTCGGTGGAATCCACCCGCCGGCGATTCTTGTTCCAACGGCGACCGGCGCGCCCGTTCTCTTCGTTGACGCACTCCACGAAATCGCCTATTTCTTGGGCGCTGCGGCAGTCTATTTTGTCGCAAACTCCATCGCAGTCAACACCGTTGTGGCGCTCTCCACAAAGAAGTCCGTCCTGTCTACCTGGCGGACCAATACGATGTGGGTGTTGGGATACGACCTGGCCGCGAGCTTCTTCGCGCTTGCAGTCGCGGCGCTCTTCGAATGGTCGAACCGGTCGGATGGGATTTGGAAATTCTCGTTCATCGGCGTGTTCTTGCCTTTCATCGTCATTCGGCGAATCTATGGGAAATTGAACACTCTGGAGGACTTGTACCGCGAACTTGATATCGCCTACGATCAACTCGAGTTGAACGTCCGCGAACAACTCGCGATGATGGTCAAGGCGATCGAAGCACGTGACCCTTACACCTCGGGCCATTCGCGTCGTGTTTGCGGATTGTCTCGGGCAATTGCTGTCGACCTGGGGCTCGACGCGGAGCAAGTTGAGTTGATCGAAAATGCGGCGCTTCTCCACGACGTCGGTAAGATCCATGCCGAGTTCGCGCCACTACTCCAGAAAGAGGGGAAGCTGACCGAGGAGGAATGGGAGGTAATGAAGACCCATTCCGCTAAGAGCGCTGAGCTGGTTTCTTTGTTCTCCCGCTTCCGCGGGTACGTTGTTGACTGCGTCCGGCACCATCACGAACGCTGGGACGGTCGCGGATACCCGGACAAGATTGGTGGAGAAAACATCCCGCTAGGCGCCAGGATTATCACGATCGCGGACACGATTGACGCCATGACTACGAACAGGCCCTATCGGAATGCACTCTCTATTGACGTTGTCCTTTCGGAGCTCAACAAAGGGAGGGGCACACAATTCGATGAAGCATTGGTTGAATTGACAGTCAACTCTGTCACGGTGCGCCGCCTCATTTCTGACCCGAGTTCAATTCCCGAGTACTTGCCGCAAGCCAAGCCTCGTGTGAGAGCCCGCGATGTCCTCCGTGGCGTAAAGTCTCCTGCGGCCGCGCCTGCGACGATGAAGACCGCAGCGAGCTATAAATCCTGACGTTGACTTTGATCGGGTACCACCCCGCCTGAGTCTGTACACCAGCCTGCTCAACGCCCCTCCATCAGTATCCCCGAACGACGCATGACAGTCGCCACGGCCGCGGGAAGGTCTGCCAGTTGCCGGTTGACTTCGCTCCAGAGTTCGGAAGGCCTTCCGATCTCCCTGGTTTCCAGCAGCGCAATGGCCCCTAGTACTTCGGCCTGATCCTTACGGTCGAGGATCCCAGGCTCAGGGAACGCAAAGCGTAGCCGTTCCAGAGCCTCACGAGTTTCACCGGACTTTACCCCCAACAGTGCCACCCATCTAGCGAACTGACCAGCATAGGACTCATGCTCCAGATTCACCAATAGGCCTCCAGTGCCTCTCCGAGCGAGGGAGTGGGCGCGCTGGGCATGACCGCTAAGAAGAAGTACATCCGCACCACAGAGCAGGCTGGCTTGCTTCGCCCACTTTGGCAATCCCCGTCTATTTAACTCGAGCCTAGCCGCAATCGTATCGCGCGCCTCGTCATACCTCCCTTCTATCGCTAATCCAAGTCCAAGCTCGTATGCGGCCCCAATTGCACCTGCGCTCCATTCAGTCGGTGCGAACAGTTTCAATGCCTGTTGAGCCCAATTGATCTGCGCTTTTGCTCTACCAAGGCGTCCTTCGACCAAGGCGAGTTTGGTAGCGCATTCGCCACGAAGTGTATTGTTATCGAGTCGTTTCGAAATGACTTCCGCTCGTAGCAATGGTGCCATCGCATCTGAGTATCTCCCCAGGAGGTAGAGAAGGTTTCCTTGGCCTAACAGGAGCCGCACGGCGATTGAGCTGGCGATTCCCGCCTCGGTGGCGACTTGGATCCCTGTTGTCACTTCGTCGAGCGCAGCTTGTGTGTTGCGTTGCGCTCCGAGCACCCATGCTTTGGCCAGGGTGAGATGCAGGCTCTGATAGGAATCCATTGGAGTCTGCGCCACTTGGGGGATCGCAGCTTCGAGCCGCCGCAGGTGGTCGCTGTTCTGGGTTAGCCCATGCATCCTCACAATTGTCGAGAGCGCCTTCACCCTTACCTCGATATCGATGTCTCGCGCCGTCATGTCCAACAGTTCCAAGGTTGCATCGGAGAGTTCGCCAACCGTCAACTGCCCCAACCACCTCCTCGCCACGATCCGCATCACTTCCCGCTCGCTCGCCTCCGACTCGGAGAACGGCTCCTCGGCAAGGTCGAGCACGCGCAGCGAATCTTCCCAGCGGCCGAGTTCCTGGCGCGCCTCAG
>JBBRBZ010000056.1:0-16903 GCA_038205305.1 Gemmatimonadales bacterium | reverse complement strand
CAGGATCCGACCTGGCCCTACACCGATCACAAGCCCTGGCAGCCGTTCGAGCCAACCACCTGGGCGCAGTTGGTTGCAATGATGCCATACCAGGAGGTGCTCTTCAAGCCGGGCAGCCGCTACAGCTACTCGAATCCCGGGTTCATCTATCTCGCCCGGGTCATCGAAAAGCTCACTGGCGACCCGTGGGAGGACTATATCCAGAAGGATATCTTCTCTCCGCTTGGACTGACCAGGAGTTACTTCCGGAGCACACCGTACTACCTGGCTGGGGATCGGTCGAACAATTACGCCGCAGCCAGCGACTCGACCGGCCGGGTCACCGTGACCGCCAATGGCCGTGATTTCGATCCGGGAATCACGGTACCGAACGGCGGTTGGAATGCACCGCTCACCGATATGGCCCGATATCTCGCCTTCCTCACCAATGCCGCTGGTGGCGACACCGCGCTGCAACGACGCTTTGACACGGTGCTCTCGAGGACCAGCCTCGCGGAAATGTGGCGGCCCCAAGTAGCTATCCGTTCCGACACGTTCGAGCGTTACTCCATGGGATTGTCCTTCTTTGTCAGGCAGATGGACAGCACAACCATCATCGAGCACACCGGCGAGCAGGCCGGGTTTGTGTCGTTCATTGTGCTCAATCCGGCCACCTCCCGGGCCATGGTGGGCGTGCTCAACACGGTGCAAGTCGGGCGCCCGGATACGACCTTCGGGCGGTTCTACGGCGGGGCTCTGGAGATGATCTGGCCGCAACAGTGATCCGGGATCTCCCCTGGACCATCTGATCGAGCAACCGTGGTCTCCCTTGGCGCGTCCAACGGATCATGACCATGGCCGACCTGCCCAAGGTCCTCGTCACTGGCTGGCGATGATCAGGGCGATGAGGGTGCAGCGGATGCGGGGCGATCTTGATCACACTCAGATGGGTATCAACGGACTCACGCCCAAGCAACGCTTGGCCGCACAGTGGTGAACAACGTCCTCATCAACTCACCTTGGCGCTCCTGTCCGCTTAGGGTCAGTGGCGCGGAGGACTACATGATCATTGGGCGGGAGAGACCGTAGGTCCCCCCGCCCAAGATCGCCCGCTGCGTCGAGGTGACGGTTCTCCGGTTACTTCACCGCTGCGGCCTGCGCCTTCAGGCTGGCCCACTTGGCCATCACTGCGACATACTGAGCCCGCGCCTTGGTACACGCCTCGAGCTGGGCAGCTGTCGGTGCCACTTCGGCGCTCTGCATCGCCATCGCGGCCGCCAGCATGCTGCTGCTCACGGCGTCGAGACTCGGCGGTGCTGCGGGTCCTGCGGCACCACCACCCCGACCACCCGCGAAGCCGCCGCCACGCCCGCCGCGGCCGCCGCCCCCGGCCACCTGCGCCGGGGCAAGCGAATCAATGCGGGCCTTGAGGGCGGCAGCGCTGGCGCTGCTCGACTGACTCAAGCCAGCCGCCGAGGCACGCGCCGCAGTGGCTGCGTCATGCGCGGCTCGAGCACCAGCGTACATCTCCTTGGTCAGGGCAAATACCTGGTTCATCACCAGAGCAGGGGTCTTCACCCGCGGGTCGAGCTTGACGGTGATCGGTTGGGTGAAGACGGCGCCATCCACCGTGAGCCGTACCGTGTACTTCCCCGGCGGCGCCCATGGTGCGTTGACTGCCGTGTAGGTGCGGCCCGGAACGGCGCCGCCTGAAGCACCACCACCGCCACGACCGCCACCACCGCTGGCGATCGGGTCATAGCGCATGTCCCAGTTGAAGCGGTGCATCCCCCGCTCGGTGGCGAGTCGGAGGGCCGGTGCCGCCCAGTAGAGTGGCAGGCCGCAGTCGGGCAGCGACGGAGTGATCTGACACATGGTGTTGTATTTGGCCGGGTCCATCGCCGGATCGGTGCCCGCCGTGTTCAGCTCGGCGCTGTTGTAGGAGCGAACCAGCTTGCCGGCCACGTCGAGAATATCGAGGTGCACCGGCTGGACCGCATCCTTGGCGAGGAAGTAGTCGATCAGCGCGCCCGGCGGCGGGTTTTCGCCGTGTGGCACTTCGGGCGGCCATGGTGTCGGATCGTTGGTGGCAAAGCGGACGCGCAGCGCGGTGGCCGGCCGGTACAGTGTGCTGCCGCCCTTGGCGAGAGCCGCCGCCGCTTGGCGCAGCGGCGTCACGTTGTCGAGAATCCAGAAACCGCGACCATGCGTGCCGGCGATCAGGTCGGAACACTGACAACTACTGTCGTCCTTGATCTGGATGTCGCGCACCGAAATCGGCGGCATGTCGAGCTTGAGTGAGGACCAGTGGTCGCCATCATCGAACGATACCCACACCTGCAGGTCGGTGGCCGCGTAGAGTAGCCCTTTCTGGCGGGGATCCTCGCGGATCGCATTCGCCACCGAGCCACCAGCGATTCCGGTGTTGATCTCTTTCCAGTTCTTGCCGCCATCGTGAGTCCGCCAGAAATGCGGATTCATATCATCGAGGCGCATGGTGTTCACGGCGGCATAGGCGGTGAGCGAGTCGAAGTGTCCCGCGTCAAGGTTGAAGACGCGCGCCCATGGCTTGATTCCCGCGGGCGTGACATTGGTCCACTTGAGGCCGCCGTTCATCGTCACCTGGATGGCGCCATCGTCGCTGCCACTCCAGATCACGTTGATATTGCGCGGGGAGGGCGCCACCGCAGTGAGTGAACCCTGCGGGCTCGGTGTGACGCCTTCGGCATACTTCCCCATATTCGCCGGCACGGCCCAGTTCGCCCCGCGTGTCAGGTCGGGCGAGATCCTGCTCCAGCTGTGCCCGCGATTGACGGTCTTGAAGACGGCATTCTGGGCGTAGTAGAGCACGTCCGGATTCACTGGTGACCAGAGAATCGGCATGGTGCGGACGTTCCGGCTGAACTCCGGCGTCTTCACCGAGGCATCGGGACCCACCTGGGTCGTCTGGCCGGTGCGACGATTGTAGAGCGAGACGCCGCTGCGCGAACTGCCGTAGACCATGTCGGGATCGCGCGGATCCGGTGCGGCGATGCCGTACTCCTGGATGTTGACCGGATGCCAATCGTGGAAGGTGATCTCACCATCATCCGAGCGGCTGTCAACACAGGCCGACCCCGAGTCCTGCTGACCGCCACAGAGGCGGTAGGGGAACGCGTTGTCGGCGGTGACATGGTACATCGCGGCGGTCTGCTGGTTGTACCAGTTGCTCCACGACTCGCCGCGATTGGCCGAGATCACGCCGCCCTGATCGGCCACCACGAGCAGCACGTCGGGATTGATCGGGTTGATCCAGGTCTTCTGGTAGTCATCGCCGCCGGGCGCCCCACGAACGGCTGACCATGTCACACCGGCGTCCTCGGTCCGCCAGAAAACGGTCGAGGAGGAGTAGACCACTTTGTCATTCTTGGGGTCGACGGCGATCGTCGGCAGATCGCCACCGCCGATCCGGCCGAGCGGCCGGCTGTCGGGCGTCCGCGGCGTGGTGCCCGGCGCGGCTGCCGCGTTGACGGCCAGTTGCCAGTGGTCTCCACCATCATGCGAAATGTAGAGGCCCACGCCTCCACCGCCACCGCCCCGTCCACCACCGCCTCCGCCACCCGCGGTGAATCCCGCGACGATGGCGTAGACAACTTTGGGATCGCTTGCCGCGACGGCAAGATTGGCCTGAATGATCGACGGCAGTCCCTCGGTGAGTTGCTTCCAGGTGGTGCCGCCGTCCGTCGACTTGAAGATGCCGTGGCCTTCGCCTTGCCCGCCAAAGCCGCCACCCTCGATGTAGCTCTGCTGCTGCTCCCAGAGTGCCGCGTACACGATGTTCGGGTTGCTCGGGTCGATCCGCACATCGTTGGCGCTGGTATAGTCATCCTTGAAGAGCACCTTCTGGAAGCTCTTGCCGCCATCGGTCGAGCGGAACACCCCGCGCTCGGCGTTGGGGCCGTACGGATGCCCAAGCGCCGCCACGAAGAAGCGGTTGGGATCCTTCGGGTCGACATCGATGCCGGCGATCATCTGGGTGTCGAAGAGGCCGAGATGGGTCCACGTTTTTCCGCCGTCAGTGGACTTGTAGACCCCGTCGCCCGTGGCGAGGTCCGGGCGGATGATTCCCGCGCCCGTTCCCACATAGATCACATTCGGATCCGACGGTGCCACGGCGATCGCGCCGATCGATCCCATGCCGGTGGAGTCAAAGATCGGCTCCCAGTTCGAGCCGTAGTCGGTGGAGCGCCACACGCCGCCATTGTCGAAGCCGATATAGGCGACGTTGGGCTGGCTGGCCACGCCGGCGACGGCCCTGGCGCGTCCGGCCCGCGTGGGACCGATCGCACGCCAATGCATGGCGGCGTAGTACTCGGGGCCCTGAGCAAGGAGCGGCTGGGCCGCCGTCAGCAGTGTGACGGAGGCAACGAGAAGGCGGAAGACAATGACGCGCACGGAGACTACCCCTGTGGGATGTTCGAGCGGAGCTGTCCTGGAGAGCTCAACAATACGATAGCGAAGTGGGATGGCGGAAGGGCGGGGCGGGGATCTGGTGGGTGTGACCGCTTCGTGAGCCTTTCAGGGGCGTTCCTGCGCCTGATAGGTTGACCCAGGGGACGGCCAGCCCGCCCCGTGCACCCAGGAGGAGATGATGGCCGATCCCGAGCAGGCGAGTCCCGAAGCCACGGCTGCCGCGCAGAGCATCCAGTCGCAGATCCAGGCCCAACAAGAGGCCGAGCAGAGCCACCGATTGGAGGTCCAGGCGGAACTCCAGGGGCGGATCTTTGAGGTGATGCAGGACGTGACCAGTCACCATCCTGGCCAGATCCATGATGCCGCCACCGATCATGATCAGGGTATTCACCACATGGATGGCTACATCCGCGGCTTTGCTGAACCCGACCATGACCACCCCATCGAGATGGCGCACCACGATGACGCCGGAACGCATCCCGATCCGGCCGCCGACGCGGGGCATGACGTGGGGTGAGTGGGCGCACCCTCTGGCGCCACGGGGCGCACCGTCGTATCGTGGAGCATCCCCGTACAAACCCGGAGCTCTCATGTCCTCGCGCCGCGCGTTCGTCCATTCCCTTGTTGGTGCCAGTGCTGCCCTGCCGATGTTTCGGGAGACGGCCATGCGACACGTCGCCCGCGCCACGGATCGGCTGACCAGCGCCAACCCCGCCAGTGCCGCCGACGACGAGTCGTACTGGACTGAGATCCAGCGCGCCTTCGACTGCGATCGCTCGATGATCAATCTCAACAACGGCGGGGTCTGCCCATCGCCCTCGCATGTGCTCGAGGCGATGATCCGTGACCTGCGATTCACCAACGAATTGCCGGCCAACCACATGTGGGCAGTGCTTGAGCCGCGGATTGAGAGCGTGCGGCGCGACTTGGCTCGGGACTTCGGCTGCGACGTCGAGGAAATTGCCATCACTCGCAATGCCTCGGAAGCACTGGAGACCCTCATCCTGGGGAAGGACCTCAAGCCGGGCGACGAGATCCTGGTCACCAATCAGAACTACGGTCGAATGCTCACCACCTGGGACCAGCGCGTCCGCCGCGACGGGATCGTTCTCAAGCAGGTCTCCTTCGACATCAAGCAGCCTACCCAGGACTACCTCGTCGACGTCTTCCGGAAGGCGATCACGGCCAAGACGAAAATTCTCGAGGTCACCCACATCACCAACTTGAGCGGGCAGATCTTCCCGGTGAAAGAAATCGCCGCCATGGCCCGCGCGCGCGGGGTGGAGACCTTCGTCGATGGGGCGCACGCCTACGCGCACTTCCCTTTCACTCGCGACGAGCTCGGCGTCGACTACTACGGCACCTCACTGCACAAGTGGCTGCTCGCGCCAATCGGTACTGGCTTCCTCTACGTCAGGAACGCGAAGATTCCCTCGCTCTGGCCGATGATGGCGGCGCCCAAGTCGATGGACAGCAACATCCGGAAATTCGAAGAGATCGGCACGCACCCTGCCGCGAACCACAACGCGATTTCTGCCGCCCTCGCCTTCCATCGCGGTATCGGGTCGGAACGGAAGATTGCCCGCCTGCGCTACCTGCGCGACCGCTGGGCCAATCGCCTGATGGCCGCCAGCGATCGAGTGAAGGTGCCCACGCCACTCACCGGGCCCTATGCCGGCGCGATAGCCCTGATGCAGGTGGACGGGCTCGATGCCAGCAAGCTGTCGAACTGGTTGCTCGACAAGCACAAGATCGTGACGGTGGCGATCAATCACCCGGAGTTCTCGGGAATTCGCGTCACACCGAACGTCTACACCACGCCAGACGAGATCGATACCTTCTCGGATCTCGTGTTGTCGGCCATGAAGAACGGGATCGCCTAGGAGGTCAGCATGCGGTTTTCTCCTGATGCCGGACGCTCTTTCCTCGCATCTGCCGCGCCCTTGGTCCTGGGCGCGGCGCTGGTGACCGGCTGCAGTCGAGCGGGCCCCACCAACACCGCACCCGTAGAGGCGGCATCGATCACCCTGGTCTCGGGCGACGCCCAGACCGGCACGCCGGGATACCTCCTGGACAATCCAGTCACCGTCCGCGTGCTCGATGATCGGGGAGCCCCGATGGTCGGTGTCGCCGTGACCTTCAGCCCCGATGACCAGCACGCCTACGCTGAGTCTGCGGCGGACACCACGGACGCCGACGGCCTGGCTACCACATCCTGGCGCCTCGGGGCTGGCCTCGGCGTGCAGCACCTCCGCGTGGAGGTGAGCGGGAAGAGTCTTGACGGCGTGAACGCATCGGCCAATGCCGCGAGCGCGACGGTGCGATCGATATCGGGCGACTACAACGCCTGGTGTGTGGTCTCGAACGTCGGCGTGCTCACTTGCACGGTCCCCCCGTCACTGAACCAGCCCAACCCGCCCTTTCCGGGGACGGTCATCGCGCCAGGCACCGCGTTCACCCAAGTCGTGACCCGCACGGGAGGCAGTATCGGGGGTTGCGGCGTGACTGAGGCCGGTCGCATCTGGTGCTTCGACCAGGGCGCCGATGGCACCACCAGCAATAGTGCCGAGCTGCCGGGTAGCTACCCTGCGTTGCACGGACTGGTCGCCACAGCGGTTGGCGGGGCGCGAAACGGCATGTGTGCACTGTCGGGCGACGGGACAGGCTACTGCTGGGGCGCCAATACGTTCGGAAACCTCGGAGTCGGTGACCTCCTCGACCGAACCGCACCCACGCCAGTCGCCTCGGCCCAGCACTTTGCCTCGATCGTCCTTGACCTCGCCAATGCCTGTGGCCTCACCGCGGATGGCGATGCTTGGTGCTGGGGAAACAACCAGTATGGGCAGGTCGGCAGCGCTCCCGGCGGAAATGTGCTGGTGCCCGCCCAGATCCCGACGACGGAACACTTCCGCCAGCTCGGGTTCGTGGGATTGAACTATGCAGCGTGCGGGGTTCGAGTGGTGAATGGCTTGGTTTGCTGGGGCGGCACTGCGGGGCTGTTCGGCATCGGATCGACACCATCAATCGGGCCGACGCCCGTTGCCATTGCCGGCACGAACAACGTCATCGGAATCACTTCGATACGCTATCTGACCAGTCTGATTCAAACCGGCGGCAGGGTCTCGCTCGTCGGAGAGGTATCGACCGATATCCACGTTCCGACGGTTTCGGCCGCGGCGAGCGATGGATTCGTGCTCGGTTGGTTGGAGGGGAATAGCCGCTCGTTCGCCTGCGGTACGGCGCGGACAGGGCAGGGAACGCTGTGCCAGAACGCGATGTCGATGGCCTATGACGCAGCAGGGAGGCCGGTGCCGGGGATCGTTCCGGCCTTCTCGGCCACCGTGTCGCAACCCGCCGTGATCGGCGTGCCGGTGCGGTAGCCCGCTTCAACCTGTCGGGCGCCGCCTCGGCTGTGCGACAATGGGTCTCCGCGCCACCGTGGCCGGCTGTGCAAGCAGACCGGCCACGCTGGCGATGGTGGGTCGCGCGAGGACTGCGGCGAGTGAAGCAGTGACGCCAAACCCATGGTTGTTCCAATAACCTGAGATCGGCTTGGGCGTAGATCTCCTCACCACTGGCCGCCGCGGCTCGGCGTCGCCACCGGCAGGGCCGGCCGCGGGATCATGGCGTCACGCTGCGCGGCGAGCCACGCAAAGGACGCGACAACGGCCGCGTTGAACTTCATGTCATCCGGCTGGAGGCGCTCCCAGACATCGTGACTGGTGTGTTGGGTTCGCGGGCCATAGTCGAGGGAGTCCTGGATGAATTGGAATCCGGGAAGCCCCACGCCAATGCTCGGCGTCACGAACGACTGATGGTCGGTGCCGCCGGTCTCTCCAATGGTGACGGTGTTGATCCCCAGGCTCTTGAACGGCGCCATCCACGCCTCAAAGATCGGCCGCTCGGCGGCGATCCCCTCGATGTAAATGCCGCGGATCTTGCCGGCGCCCTCGCCTTCCATCGCGGCATCGGTTCGGAACGGAAGGTCGCGCGCCTGCGCTACCTGCGCGACCGCTGGGCCAAGCGCCTGATGGCGGCCAGCGATCGGGTGAAGGTGCCCACCCCGCTCACCGGGCCCTATGCCGGCGCGATCGCCCTGATGCAGGTGGAGGGGCTCGATGCCAGCAAGCTGTCGAACTGGTTGCTCGAGAAGCACAAGATCGTGACGGTGGCGATCAATCACCCGGAGTTCTCGGGAATTCGCGTCACCCCCAACGTCTATACCACCCCCGACGAGATCGACACCTTCGCCGATCTCGTGCTGTCGGCCATCAAGACGGGAATCGCCTAAGTCGTGAGTCGCGCCAGGACCGTAGCCAAGAATCGCGGAAGCTCGCGAAACACGATCTCCGTGTGCCCGGCGGTCGATTCGTGGATGACGGCTCCTGGCGCGATTCGCTGCCAGGCCTCCCCGGAGCCCCCCGGTCCGTGAATTCTTGAGGTCGAGAGCATGATATCTAGCGCCCCACGGTATTTGCCATGCCGATAGGAGAATTGCGCTCGACTATGGTGGCGATTCATTCTCGCGTAGAGTGAATCGGTCTCGTCCTGCGTGCCATCCATTTCGGCGATCGATGGATCTCCCTGTGTTGACCGTCCTATGGCCCTCGCCGCGCGACGAAATGGATAGCTGATTAGGGTCCGTACTTGGACCCAAACAGGCTCCTGGCCAAGTGTCTTGACGCGCCGCTTGAGGTAGGCAAGCCGGCCCAGCGGATCGCCGGATCGGTGCGCACTCGACCTACTGGCGGCGACCGCGAGGGGGTGAAGCAGCCAGTCCAACCGCAGCGGATCTCCCGGGTCGACAAGGATCAGCACCTCCGCACGCTCACCCTGCTGTTCGAGTTGGCGCGCCATTTCATACGCGACCAGCCCCCCGACACAGTAGCCGCCGAGTCGATAGGGGCCGAGCGGCTGGATCTGCCTGATGTCCGCGAGGTGCAACCGCGCCATTCCCTCGATGGTGGCGTGGCCGGGAACGTCCGTCGGAAGGGCCGGTGCGATAGCGTAGATCGGCTGTCCGGGGTCGACGGTCGTTACCATCTCCCGACAGAAGAAACCACCCCCTGTCAGGTCTCCCGTGAGCATGAAGAACGGGGTCCTTCCGTCGGCTCCAGTCTGGACTGCATGGACCGCTGGGGGTGCGTTGGGATAGGATCCTGCCAACAGTCGGGGCAACAGGGTGCGGATGGTACTGGTCTCGAACAGCGCCGCGAGCGGGAGTCGGAACCCGGTACCGCGCGCGAGGTCGTCGACCATCCGTGCCGCGAGGAGCGAGTGGCCACCGAGGGCGAAGAAGTCATCATCGAGGTCGACTTCGCTGACGCCGAGCAAGCGACGCCAGCTCTCTTTCAAGGTGAACTCCAGCGTGCTCTCGGCATCGGCCGGCGCGGCAGCGTCGTTCATCTCCGGCACGATGACCGCGGACCGCAACGCCGCGCGATTGATCTTCCCAGAAGGGAGCAGCGGCATCTCGGCGATCACGATGACCTGACTGGGAATCATGAAGTCGGGGAGGTCCAAGCGCAGGATCCCCCGGATACTGGCCGGATCGAGGAGTGCTCCTGGTCCAGGTTCGACATGCGCGACCAGTCCCTGTTCTCCACTCCCCAAGGTCTGGGCCAGAACCGCCGCTTCACGGATCCCTGGGATCGCTCGCAACCGCGATTCGATCTCACCGAGTTCGATCCGATGGCCGCGCAACTTGATCTGGTGATCGAGTCGCCCGACGAACTCGATCACGCCGTCGTGCCGCCAGCGCCCCCGGTCGCCGGTACGATACCGGCGCTCACCGGGAAACCGCGGATCGGGGAGAAAGCGTTCCGCCGTGAGCTCCGGGCGCCCCAGATAGCCAATCCCCACGCCGCGACCGGCGACCCACAGTTCGCCAAACGTGCCCGCGGGCAAGAGTCTCCCCTGCAGGTCGCACACCTCGACGCGCATGTTGCTGATCGGTCGCCCAAGCGGAACGGGGCCAGGAGCTACGTCCCGGTCGACGACCCACCACGCCGCATGGATGGATGCCTCGGTCGGGCCATAGAGATTGACCAGCACGGCGCCATGCTGACGACGAAGTGCCTGCACCAAGTCCCAAGTGAGTTCCTCGCCGCCACAGAGAATTCGGCGGAGGGCTGGAAGTTCGGTGAACCCACCACGGTCGGTCACCGCTCGCAGCATCGTCGGCACGAACTGCACCACCGTGATGCGCTCGGTGCGCAGCGTCTGAATCAATGCCCGCGGATCCCTGTGCGCCTGAGGTGGCGCCAAAATCAGTTTCGCCCCGGCAACCAACGGCGCCCAGAACTCCCAGACTGCGACGTCGAACGAGAGCGTGGTCAGCTGGAGGACGCGATCTTCCGGCGTGAGTGGAAGCGCACGCTGCATCCAGCACAAATGGTTCACGATTCCGGAGTGGAGAATCACGGCAGCCTTAGGGCGCCCTGTCGAGCCGGAGGTGAAGAGGACGTAGGCCACGTCGTCGGGGCCACTGGCATGCGCCTGGTCGGTCGGTGTGGCAGGTCCCGGCACATCCCATGGCACGACCTTCCATCGCGACTGCCCGACATCGGTTGGCGTGCCTGGACCAGAGAGCATGAGGGTGACCCCGGCATCCTCCAACATTGCAGTGAGTCGGAGCCGCGGCATTGCCGTGTCGATAGGCAAGTACGCCGCTCCGGCCCGCAGAACGCCGAGCAACGCGGCCACGAGGGGGAGCGAGCGATCCATGCATACCGCCACTACACTTCCCCTGCCAATCCCCTCCGCTCGAAGATGCGCGGCGATGCGCAGCGACTCCCGATTGAGCTCCCGAAAGCGCCATTCGCCTTCCGGCGCGCGAACGGCGACCCGGTCTGGCGTGGCCGCCGCCTGCTTCGCGAAGAGCGATTGCAAGGTGGCACCCGCCTCCAGGTCGGCCGCGGTGGCGTTCCATTCGGCGAGTTCGCCTGCCTCCGTCGCGCCCATGAGGGGAAGGGTCGCGATCGAGCCATCAGGATCTGCGACGGCGGCCGCGAGGAGTGTCACCAACCCATCGAGCCATCGCTCGGCGGTCCGGACACTGAAGAGGTCAGGGTCGAACTCGAGCGCGAGTTCTGCGGAATGTTCGTGGGGAATCAGCTCGAAAGTGAACGGAGCGATTGACCCGCGGGATGGTCCGGAGAAACCGGTGATGGTCAAGCCGGGAAGGTTGTCGGGGATTTCAAATGGATAGTTCCGGAAGTTGAACTGGACCGGGAAGAGATCACGGAGCGTGGTCCCGGTGCCTGGGCTGATGCTCGTTCCCAGTTGCTGGACTGGGTAGCGGGAGTGTCCCTGCGCTTCCAGAGCAGCACGGTGCACCTGGGTGAGGAGTGCACGAAAGCTCCCTGCGTCGGTGAGGTCGACTACCAGCGGAAGTGCCCTCGCGAAATTTCCAATCAATGCCTCCGAGCCCCGGCGCTCTCGTCCGGAAGTCAATATCCCGAGCATACAGCTGGACTGCCCGGCACGGCGTGCCACCAGCACAGCGAGCGCGGTTGCGGCAACCCCGAAAGGGGTACTGCCCGTCCCGCGCGCCAACGTGGCGATTGCGGCCCAAAGCCCGATGGGGAGTTCTTGGCGATGGACATCGCCAAGGTGTCGCGACGGCTCGACGGTGGTGTAATCGGTCGGCAATTCCAACGGCGGGACCCCGTGGAGCTTGCCCCGCCAATAGTTCCCATCCTCCAACTGCGCGGCCGCTGCGTCGGGGGAACGTTGCGCGGAAGCAAGATCGGCGACCTGCACCTCCAGCGGCTCAGGCTGGGCGGGATTCGCAACCACCGCTGCCCGATACCCTGCCGCGAATTCGGCGAGGAAGATGCCGTTGGACCAGCCGTCGAAGGCGATGTGATGGAAGGTCACCTGCAGTCGCCACGCGCGATCCGAAAGCTGAAGTACGGTGGCGCGGATGAGTTGGTCGTTCGCGAGGTCGAAAGGCCGACCGGCGTCTGCCTCCAGCAGCGAGGCAACAGTGGCCGACCCGTCGACTGACGGGAGCTGCCGACAGTCGTGCACGGTCCACTCGACCGCGCGCGCCGGCTGCACCCGCTGGTCCGGCTCGGCCCCGTCGAGATGAAAGGTGGTACGGAGCGCGGCATGGCGGTCAACCAGGAAAGCGAGCGACGCCTGGGCGGCGGTCAGGCTGAACTCGCCCTCGAGGTCCAACACCTTGGGAAGATTGAAGACAGCCGAATCGGGGTGGAGGTATGCGAAGAACCACTGCGTCAGCTGTTCATACGACAGCGGGCCGCCCGTCAGGCCAGCTGGCAGCGTTTCCTTCGGGATAGCGGCGCGCCGGGCGAGCAGGGCCTGCGCTTCGGGAGAGAGCGATGGCCGGTCAGGCGGATTCACACGCGTTTCGGTTCGTGTGGGTGGGGGGCATCAGGCGTTCGCGCCATCCCCGGCAAGCAACGGCTCAAGCGTGCGGGCCACCCCGGCGACCGTGGGTGCATCGAAGAAGGCAAGCAGCGGCATCTCGACATGCAGCAGTGCTCCCAATTGCGCCACCGTCCTGGTTGCCAGCATCGAATCGCCTCCCAGCGCGAAAAAATTCTCATGGACCCCAGGCACCGCGACCCGAAGTATCTCCGACCAAACCGCGGCGACGATCTCCTCCACGGCGTTCCTGGCTGCTGTCGTGTCGCCGCTGATCACGGGGATCTCGGCCACCATGCCGAGTCGTTCGGCCATTCCGCGCCGCTGAAGCTTGCCGGTCGCACCGACGGGTAACTTCGCGACGATCCGGATCTGTCGGGGAACCTTGAAGAACGCCAACCGCTCTGCAACGAAGCCCCGGAGTTCTCCCTCGGTCACGTAGGCCCCCGGTTTGGCGACGACCGCCGCAGCCACGTCCTCCCCGAGCAGCGCATGGGGCATGCCAAAGGTGAGCGCCTGGGCGACGGCCGGGTGCTCTGCCAGGACCGCATCGACCTCCAGTGGTGCCACCTTCTCGCCGGCTCGGTTGATCAGCTCCTTCAGTCGGCCGGTCAGGGTCAGGTAGCCGTCAGCTCCGATGCAACCCTGATCGCCGGTGCGGAACCATCCGTTGGTGAAGGCGTTCGCGTTCGCGGCAGGATTCTCCAGGTATCCCGAGGTCACGTTTGGCCCGCGAATCACCACCTCGCCGATTTCATCCGGCGGCAGCAATACTCCCGATGCCGACATGATGCCGACCTCCGGACCGGCGGCCATCCCCACCGACCCTGGCTTCCGCTCGCCGGGGGGGAGGGGATTGCTGCTCATCTGGTGGGAGGCTTCGGTCATCCCGTACGATTCGATGACGGGCACGCCGAGCGTCGCCTCGATATCGCGAATCGTCTGCGGCGTCATTGCCGCGGAAGAGGACCGGACAAACCGCAGCGGCGCCTGCATGCGCATGGCCCGCGCATCGGCGGAGGAGAGCCGCTCCAGGATGGCCTGGTGCATGGTCGGGACCGCGGTGTACCAGGTCGGCCGGAAGCGCGCCAACCATGTGGCGAAGGACGGCGCCAGAAATCCGGGGGGGACGATCACGGTACCGCCCGCGCCCAGCGGGGCCAGGATGCCGGCCACCAGTCCGTGAATATGAAAGAGTGGCATGACGGTGAGCGAGCGATCCTCGGGGCCGAGCGAAAGAGTCGCGGCGATGTGGCGGGCCGAGTGGATCAGGTTCCGGTGGGTGAGCGGGACGAGCTTCGGGCGTGCAGTGGTGCCGGAGGTATGCAGGAGCAGGGCGATCTCATCCAATCGCTGACCGGCCGCCGCTCCCGTCGACGGGCGCTCGCCGTCGAGTGTCACCATCCCGCTGGCCAATCCCGGTGCGCGCCCCAATTCGATGCACTCGATTCCGCGGACCCGGGCGGCCTCGCGCGCAGGGGTGTCGAGCGCGTCGTACACTACCAGAAGTCGCGGTTTGAGATCGTCCAGATAGAAGTCGAACTCGGCGCGGCCGTACGCGGGGTTGAGCGGGGCACAGCTCGCGCACGAGACAATGCCGAAGAATGCGGTCACCATCGTCGCATCATTCGGGCTCACGATTGCGACTCGGTCTCCGCTGGACACCCCGCGCAGGCAGAGCGTTGCGGCGATCGCAGAACTCTCGTGCGCGAGCTCGGCTCGCGTCGCGGGGGGTGCTTCGAGCGACTCCAGGCCCCCGCCAGCGGACCGGGCCTGCTCAAGCAGTCCCGCGACGCTGTCGGGGAAGGACGGAGCGGTGGTCACGTCCAGCCGCTCATTGACCTCCGCGGGATGCCCCCGTCGCCACCGGCAACGCCGGCCGCGGGATCATGCCATCACGCTGCGCCGCCAGCCATGCGAAGGACGCCACCACCGCGGCGTTGAACCTCATGTCGTCCGGCTGGAGGCGTTCCCAAACATCCTGACTGGTGTGGTGGGTGCGCGGGCCATAGTCGAGGCCGTCCTGGATGAACTGGAATCCCGGGAGCCCCACGCCAATGCTCGGCGTCACGAACGACTGGTGGTCAGTCCCGCCCGTCTCGCCGATGGTGACGGTGTTCATCCCCAGGCTCTTGAACGGCGCCATCCACGCTTCGAAGATCGGTCGCTCGGCGGCGATTCCCTCGATGTAGATGCCGCGGATCTTCCCGCCGCCGTTGTCGACATTGAAGTAGACGTCGAACTGCTGCTGCTCGGGCGTCGGATGAAACACACCGGACGCATCACGGCTGCCAAAGTGGGCCTTGGTATAGGCCTGCGAGCCGAGCAGCCCCTCTTCTTCTCCCGTCCAGAGGCCGATGCGGATCGTGCGGCGCGGCTTCAGGTCCAGCGCCTTCAGGATCCGCATCGCCTCCATCATCGTGCCAGTGCCCGCGCCGTTGTCCGTGGCGCCGGTCCCGGCGTGCCACGAGTCGAAGTGCGCGCCTATCAGCACGACTTCGTTCTTGAGCGCGGGATCGGTGCCTGGAATCTCCGCAAGGATATTGAACGAGGTGGTATCCGACGGGGCGAAAGTGTTCTGCATGTCCAGCTCAAGGGTGACCGGGATCTTCTTCTCAGCCATCCGGTAGAGCCGACCGTATGCTTCGTAGGCCACATGTACCATCGGCACCTGCGGAGCGTTGCGTGCGCGCGAGGCGCCGTTGTCGGTCGCGATGTCGCCGCCCGCGTAAGCCTTGCTGTTGGCGATCAGAATGGCACCCACCCCTTCATGTTCCATCCAACGCAGCGCCGCCGTGTCGGCCTGCGGGTTGTAGCGCCCGCCCGGCGCGCCACGGTACGCGGCGATCATCACGTCGAGGATCTTCCGAACGGCCGCCGAATCGGCAGCGGTGGGCACGCCCGTTGTCCCGTGCGCCTTCATGATGCTGTCCTGCGCCGGCAGGTAATACCGGGCCGGAATCGACACCAGCGAGCCGCCGAAATTCACCTTGTACCCGGCCCCCGGAGCCTCGGGAGTCTCGGCAGCCATCAAGGCAAGTTCCGCGTCGGTGTAGCGCGACGCGTACGGCTGGAACTCCGTCACCGGGGCGTCAGCCGAGGGCGTCATCATCAAGAAAGCGTTCCGCAGCTTCCCCGAGTATTGCTGCTTGAGCGAGGCAAGGGTCGTGGTGGAGTCGACATGGAAGATCACGACATTGCCGGTCACCTTTCCCTTGGTGCTCGCCGACCACGCCCGGGGAACGGCCTGAATTGGAAAACCGTTCGGCGACACGGCCACGAAGGTGAAGCGATTGTTCTGCCATCCCATCGCGGGGTATCCCGCCTGTCCCGGCGCGAGCGTCCACGATTCGGTGTGGACATTCGACAGTCCCCAGCCCTTCATCGTCGTCATCGCCCAGTCTCCCGCGGCCTTGGTGCGCGGCGACCAGGTGAGTCGCGGCCCGTAGACATCGCTCAGCCAGCTCATCAGGTCCATGACCTGCGAATGGTTCATCGCCTCGGCCTTGATCCGCTCGACCGTGGCGAGATCAACCTTCTCTTGGGCGGGGAGGGATGGGGTCATCGCAATCGATAGCAGCAGGAGGGTCAGGGGAAACGTGCGGCAATGGGTCATCTTCGAGCTCCTGTAGTTTCCCTGGTACAAAGGGCGTCTTACGGATGCGGGGCGAGGGTGTGGCCTGAAAGGAGAATGATAAGATGCTCAGCGGCCGTGTGCGATGGTGGAGACCAAGCATGCCAATCCCCACCCGACCGCGCGAGAGGCCGGCCGGATACCTTTCCATTCCCAAGGGACCTCGGCAACCAGGAGGGCGTCGATGCGAGATGTGCTGATTCTTGGTGGCGGAATCGTGGGCGCCGGGGTCGCGCGGGATGCGGCGCTCCGCGGCCTCTCGGTCACCCTGCTGGAGAAGCGCACAGTGGGGTGGGGAACCTCCTCCCGGTCGAGCCGCCTCATTCACGGTGGCATCCGCTACCTCGAGCTCGGCGACATCCACCTGGTACATGAAGCGCTCGCCGAGCGCGCCACCTTGCTGCGCATTGCACCGCACCTGGTGCGGCCCGCATCGTTCCTCTT
>JBBRBZ010000055.1:0-17000 GCA_038205305.1 Gemmatimonadales bacterium | reverse complement strand
GTGGCGACGGGAGCGTCGGTCGCGATTGGATTGGTGTTCGGCGTGATTCCGGCGAACCGGGCGGCGAGGATGGATCCGGTCGAGGCGCTTAGGTACGAATAAGAGGAGAACGGAGAACGGAGAACAGAGATTCGAGATTGCAGGACGGTGGTATCCCCAGGCCCTTGGTCACCGGCTGGTTTGTATTCTCGATTCGTCGTTC
The DNA here is from genome assembly GCA_038205305.1 of Gemmatimonadales bacterium. Taxonomy (GTDB): domain Bacteria; phylum Gemmatimonadota; class Gemmatimonadetes; order Gemmatimonadales; family GWC2-71-9; genus Palsa-1233. The sequence continues at coordinate 16,798 of JBBRBZ010000055.1, read as the reverse complement.
TCGATTCTCCGTTCTCCGTTCTCCGTTCTCCGTTCTCCGTTCTCCGTTCTCCGTTCTCCGGAGTCACTCATGTCCACCGATCTCCTCGCCATCTTCGCCCACCCCGACGACGCCGAACTGTTGGCGGGCGGCACCATTGCGGTGACGGTCGACCAGGGGCATGTCGTCGGCATTGTCGACATGACGCGTGGCGAACTCGGCAGCAAGGGGACGCCGGAGATTCGTGCCGCCGAGGCGAAGGCGGCGGCGGAAGTCCTCGGAGTGTCGACGCGGGAATCGCTCGGGTTGCCAGACGGGCACCTTGCGAGCACCGACGCGATGCGTCGAGTGGTGGTCGAGGCGATTCGGCGTCACCGGCCCAAGGTGATCATCACCCATTATGTGGTGGGGCGTCACCCTGATCACCGGATGACCAGCGAGTTGGTGCGCGACGCCGCGTTTTTGGCGGGGCTCAAGAACTACCCGGCCGATGGCGCGCCGTTCCGCCCGGAGAAGGTGGCGTTCGTGTTGAGCTATCGCGAGGACGAGATGAAGCCAACATTCATTGTCGACACCACGAAGGGCATTGAGCGGAAGCTCCAGGCGATGGCAGCGTTCAAGTCACAGTGGGACGCCAGCACCACACAGGCAGGCGAGCTCCATCCCACGGGTGAGCACCTCTTCGATCTGGTGCGGATGCAGGACGGGCATGCGGGCTCGAGAATCCGGTGCGCGTATGGGGAGCCGTACTGGACGCTGGAAACGGTGAGAGTCGGAGGGTTGATTTAAGTAAGAGAGAAGAGAGAAGAGAGGAAAGCGACGAGACACGCGAGACGAGCGACGAGAGACGAGAGACGCGGCTGGAAGCCGCGGCTCGGCTGATGTCGCTGAAGCGACGCGATCGCTCCAGGTTGGGCGCCTCGCACCCGACGGCTCCTTCGATCGACTCGGCGCCTGTTCCGCGGGATCCGCGTGCCGTTCGTGGGCATCCGCGACCGTTCCGCGGGAGCCGCCGTCTCCTTCGTTTGCCTCCGCGATGGTTCCGCTGGAGCCGCCGAGCGCTTCATTGTCGGTGACGACCGCCTCGCTGGCATCTTCGGGAGCGCCGTTTTCGCAAGCGATCGATCGGCGGGAGTCTTCGGGAGATTCGCGGCTCCGACGACTCCTTCACAGGGCCTGCCGACTCCTTCCATTACAAGTTCGGCCGCTCCGCGGGACTCGCCGGGAGGATCGCGGGACTCGCCGGGATGATCGCGACCCTCGCCGGGCGCTTCAACGGAGTCGTCGGGACGTTCGCGGCGGCCGTCGAGGCTGTCTCCGGGATTCGCGACGCGATCTTTCGACCCGATGACACCTTCTCACGACTCAGCGACGCGACCAAACGAGTTCGCGACGACACTTTTGAAGTCTACGGCGAGATCGCGGCCGCCGCGAGAGGAGCATTGGCGCTGGAGACGACGTCGCGGGAGCCGCCGGCACACTTTTTTTGCCCGCGGACGCTCTTCAACCGCCTCCGGGGGCTCCGTTGGAGTCGACGAGAGGGCCGCGGGAGCCTCCCGGCCCTCCGTTCGGGACGCGGGGCCTGCTCAGGGGCCGTCGGGCACTGCGCTGACGAACCTTCCGGGGCAAATGCCCTATCGGCCTAGGATCACGTCGATGCCGTGGAGAATTTCGGCGAGCTGATTGGGCGTGAGCTTGCCGACGCGTTCGCTGAAGCTGTCACGATCGAGGGAAACGATCTGGGATCCATTGGCTACGGAATTATTGGGCAGCCCCCTGGCCTTCGCCGTGAGAAGGGTGTTTCCCGGTGCTTCCGCCCAGTTCAGGTTGCTGGTGAGTGGCACGCTGACGACCGTCGCAATCTGGCTACGATTGAGCGCATTCCCCTGTACGACAACCACAGGACGCCGGAAACCCGGGCCAGAGCCCTTGGGTTCGGGGAGGTCGGCCCGCCACACCTCGCCCTAGGCGACTGCTACCACTCGGAGCGCTCCAAGACTGCCCGCGCCGCGCGAGCATGAAAACGATCCGGCAGGGCGGCGTCTCCGACGGCTGCGATCGCACGGTCCATCGCGGCGGTCACCTCATCGGGTGAATGCCGCACCAGATATTCCGCGAGCGCATCGGCATAGAGTTGGCTTCGGGACTTCCTGGTCCGCTTGGCGAGTCGTTCCCCCGCCTGGAAGACGGCATCCGGAATGGTTACGGCTGTTTTCATGCCATTGGTATACGCAGGAGCCGGTCGCGATTCAAGGGAGAGCGGCTTGCCACGTGTCAGCCGCAACTCCACGACCGACGGCACGCCATCGGGGTCGACCGAGAGGCCGAGCGCCAGTCTGGGGTAGATGGTTAGCCTGCCGGGCCCTGCCCCCCTAGATTCAGGCACCAGATTGGAGGTTCTCATGCGGCTCACTGCCGTATTCCAGAAGGTGCAAGAGGGCTACATCGGATTCGTCGAAGAGCTTCCCGGGGCGAACACTCAGGGCGCGACCTTGGACGAGACGCGGTCCAACCTCCGAGAGGCGGTTGGGCTGGTCCTGGAAGCGCACCGGGCAATTGCGGAAGCAGATATCGGGGAAGCCGATGTGATTCGGGAGCCATTCCTGCTGCCCGCATGAAACGTCGTGCGTCCCTCGTCACCGTGAGGTCGATGACGGTCTGTGCCGAAAGATTTGCCACGATCTCGAAGTGCCGCTGCTTTGAAGGTCCACCCGAGGTCCAAATGGGACCAATGTCACCAACATCAAAAGTCTAACTTACGCTGTAGCCTCCAGGGGTAAGCTTACGAAGCTCCTTCCAGGACGTTCGCTCGTGAGCCACGACATTCGTGATGATGGTTTGCCGAAAGCTCTCATCACTCAGGCTGTCTCGGCGCGCGTTAGACGCCACACAATCCGCTTTGTGCGCGTGTCGATCGTAATGGCTTGATACTTCACCCGCCACGATCACAAGTGCACCAACAACGGCGCATATCAGTTCCATCATCGCGCACCTCTTCAATGGATTGTGCCTGCGCGCTTGTTGCCCACCTTCAGGTACGTATGATTAGCAGCTCCTTCGACTTCGCAGCCCCTCGAACTGCTACGCTCGGGATGACAAATTCACGATCCGCTTGTAATCCCAATACATCCCGCTCCGCCACCGCACGATCATCCCGAAAGCCAGCAGATAGAACACCGCCGCCGTCTGCAGCGGCGAGATCAGGTGGCCGATGTAGTCATGCAGCAGCAGGCGCAATGCGAGCAGAACGAGCAGGATACCGAGGAACCAGCGCGAGCGCTGCATGTAGACGACGCCGTCGCGCGACTCGAGACGGGAGGAATGGACCAGTGGCAAGGAGAGGAGAAAGTAGCCCGCGAGCAATGAGACGAGCACCCAGGAAATTGGGACCCGGGGGAGCGGCGAGATGAACATGCAGAAGCCGGTGCTCATCGCGATCGGTGGAATGAGAATCGACTTGGGGGTGACGGGCACCCGGGTCTCGCGCACCCGCCAGAAAATCAACGCGACCCCTCCGAAGATCGGGCCAATACGGAGCGCCGGCTTCAGGAAGCCCTGATAGCGGAAGTAGAGGTCTTGGAGGGTGGGATTCGCGGGCTGCAGCATTGGGGCTCCAATAAGGTAGAGGGAAACTACTGCCCTCGCCGCCCTGTCGCGCCATGCGGCGAGTCTGGAGATCCCCCGCTACGCGGGGGATGACTGTGGCTGGGAGCGCCCCTCGCCCCTCGCTCCTCGCCCCTCGTATCTCGCCCAAGAGCCCTCCCCCCTCCCCGCTCCCTGACTAGATTTGGGACTATGCCACCCGTCTATCTCGACCATGCGGCGACCACCCCAGTCCGCCCCGAAGTGATCGAGGCGATGCTCCCCTTCCTGAGCACCGCCTGGGGAAATCCCTCTTCCGCCCACCGCTTCGGCCGCGCCGCCCGCGCCGGCTTCGAGCAGGGCAAGAAGGAGGTCGCCCAGGCGCTCGGCGTCTCCCCCGGCCAGGTGATCTTCACCTCCGGCGGCACCGAGGCCGACAATCTGGCAGTCATGGGCGCCGCCCTCGCCGCTCGCGCCAAGGGCAAGCCGATGCACATCGTCACCACCGCGATCGAGCACAAGGCGGTGCTCGCCGCTGCCCACGCCGTGGTCGCACTCGGCGGCAGAGAGACGATTCTGCCCGTCGACCAGAACGGTGTGGTCGATCTCGATGCGCTCGACGCGGCGCTCGCCGACTCGCCGTCGTTGGTGTCGGTGATGTGGGTGAACAATGAGGTGGGCGTGGTGCAGCCGATCGCCGAGATCGGTCGGCGATGTCAGGCGGCAGGAGTGCCGTTTCATTCCGACGCCGTGCAGGCCTACGGCAAGATGGTGATCGATCTCGACGCCTCCGGTTGCACCCTCCTCTCCATCAGCGGTCACAAGGTCGGCGCTCCCAAGGGGATCGGCGCCCTGATCGTGCGCGACCGGCACATCATCGAGGCGATCATCCACGGCGGCGGCCAGCAGTTCGGCATCCGCCCCGGCACCGAGAATGTCGCCGGTGCCGTCGCCTTCGGCCGCGCCGCGCAATTGGTGCAACAGGAGCTCGAGGCACACGTCGCCCGCATGGTGCGGATGCGCGACGATCTGGCGCGCCGACTCGCCGAGTTGATGCCGGATGTAGTCATCAATGCAGCGGACACGACACGCGCCCCGCACGTGCTCTCCATTTCGGTGCCAGGCGCCGAGGCGGAGTCGCTGCTGATGCATCTCGATATGGCGGAGGTCGCTTGCTCGGGGGGATCGGCATGCTCCACCGGCGCGGTCGAGCCATCGCATGTCTTGCTGGCAATGGGAGTCGACCGTACCCTCGCGCTCGGCACGGTGCGTTTCTCGCTTGGGCACGAGACCACCGAAGCCGATATCGATCGGGTGGTGGAGGTTTTCCCCGGCATCGTCGAGCGCGCCAGAGAGTTGAGCAGTTCCCTTGGTCGCGCCTAAGCAGGGGAAGGTCCTCGTCGCGATGAGCGGCGGGGTGGATTCGTCCCTCGCCGCCGCGATGTTGGTCGAGCAGGGGTATGACGTGATCGGTGCGACCATGAAGCTGTTCTGCTACGGCGAAGATGTCCCCGACCGCCCCTGCTGCTCGCTCGACTCGATTTTCGATGCCCAGGCCGTCGCACATCGCCTCGGCATCCCTCACTACGTGCTGAACCTGGAAGACCGCTTCAGCGAGCGGGTGATCGCCAACTTCGTGCAGGAGTATTCACAGGGTCGCACCCCAATTCCCTGCGTGCGCTGCAACTCGTTCACCAAGTTCCGCGACCTGCTGGCGCACGCCACAGCGCTCGGCTGCGACGCGATCGCGACGGGACATTACGCCGTGGCGCGCGACGGTGGCCTCTACCGCGGCGATGATCGCAGCAAGGACCAGAGCTACTTCCTCTGGGGAATCGACCGCGCCGTGGTCGCCAAGATGCTCACTCCGGTGGGCCATCTCACCAAGCAGGAGACACGTGAGCGGGCGCGGGCGCTGGGCCTCGAGACGGCGGACAAACCGGAGAGCGTGGATATTTGCTTCGTGCCAGACAATGACTATGTGGGGGTGCTGGAACAGCACCTTCCCGCCAATGCCCCGTCGCTGACACCCGGACCGATGGTCACCACCAGTGGTGAAGTGATCGGTGAGCACGACGGCTTTGCCCGCTACACCATCGGCCAGCGGAAGGGGCTCCCCGGCGGGCGTTCGCTGCCGATCTTCGTGGTCGGGATCAACCCAGATTCCCGTGAGGTGGTGGTCGGGAGCGCGGAAGAATTGATGCGGACCCGTGTGGTGCTGGAGGAGTGCAACTGGCTGACCGAGCCACTCGGAGTGGGCGACGAGTGCATGATACAGATTCGTTACCGTTCGACCGCTCTCCCCGCCCGGGTCCGCACGGTATCTTCCGACGTGCTTGAACTCGACCTGCTCACCCCCGCCCGCGCTGTCGCACCCGGTCAATCGGGCGTGCTCTACAATGCCGACGAGCGCGTGCTCGGCGGCGGCGTGATTCGGGAGGCGACATGACCAGGCTGATAGTGCGACTGGCGATCACTGCGGCAGCGATCTATGCCGCGACCCGCTTGGTCGATGGCATTCACTATTCGGGCGGGGTGTTGGCGATGTTCGGCGTGGCGCTGCTGTTCACCGTGGTGAACGCGCTGCTGAAGCCCGTCCTCACCATGCTCACCTGCCCGCTGATCATCCTGACGTTGGGTCTCTTCACCCTGATCATCAACGCGGTCCTGCTGCTGGTCACCGCGGCGCTCTCGGAATCGTTCGGGCTGCACTTCGCCGTGGACTCGCTCCGCTCGGCCTTCTGGGGCGGACTGGTGGTTGGCATCTGCAGCATGCTCCTCACCCTCCTCTTCGACACCAAACCGGCACCGCGATCATGAGCGTGGCTCCCACTATCGTCGGAGAGACTGCCCCCGACCTGCGCGACCCCTCCCTCTATCTCAATCGCGAACTGTCCTGGCTGGAGTTCAATCACCGAGTGCTGCACGAGGCACTCGACGAGCGCACCCCATTGCTCGAGCGGGTGAAGTTCCTGTCGATCTTCTCGAGCAATCTCGACGAGTTCTTCCAGATTCGTGTGGCCGGCGTTCGCGAACAGGTCGCCGTGCGCCTGTTGGAGCACTCAGCCGACCGGATCATTCCGGCCCAGCAGCTGCCGGCGATCCGGGAGGTGGTGCGGCGGCAGGTCGAGGAGCATTCGCGCTGCCTGGTGGAACAGGTACTGCCGGCGCTCGCCCGTCAGGGAATCGTGATCCACGACCGCTACGAGGCGCTCCCCGACGCGGAACGGATCCACCTCGAGAAGTATTTTCAATCGAATGTCTTCCCGGTGCTCACCCCACTGGCAGTGGACCCAGGGCATCCGTTCCCGCACATCTCGAACCTGTCGCTCTCGCTGGCAGTGTCACTCGCTGACGAGGCGGGAGAACCACGGTTTGCGCGAGTGAAGGTGCCGAAGTTGCTGCCGCGCTTCGTGCCGCTCCTCAAGCCGAACGAGTTCTTCCCGCTGGAGTATCTGATTGGCTCGCAGCTGGAGGCACTCTTCCCTGGCGTGAGTATTGTCGGCTGGCACTTGTTCCGGATCACCCGCAACACCGACCTCAACCTCGAGCTCGGTCGCGGCCAGAACGACGAAGCCGACGATCTGCTCGCGCTCATCCAGGAAGAGGTGCGGAACCGCAAGTTTGGTGAGGTAGTGCGACTGGAGGTGCACCGTTCGATGCCAAAGTGGCTGCGGTCGCTGCTGATCGAGGAGTTCAACGAGGCCGACGCCGGCGAGGGCTTGCCGCTCACGGACGAGGACATCTTCGAGGTACCGGGGTTGCTCGACGCCGCAGACCTGACCTCGATCGCCGCGCTCGACCTGCCCGAGCTGCACGATGCACCATTCGTGCCGGTGACGCAGAAGCGACTCACCGAGGAGCGCGACCTCTTTTCCATCATCCGGGAAGAGGATGTGCTGCTGCACCACCCCTACGATTCGTTCCAGACGTCGGTCGAGCGGATGGTGGCGGTGGCGGCCGAGGATCCCGACGTGCTCGCCATCAAGATCACGCTCTACCGCACCGGTGGTGATATCGCGCGTCTGCTGGCAAGTGCCGCCGAGCGGGGAAAACAGGTGGCGGTGCTGATTGAGTTGCAGGCGCGATTCGATGAGGAGAACAACATCATCTGGGCCAAGCGGTTCGAGGATGCCGGCGTGCACGTGAGTTACGGCGTGAGCGGACTCAAGACCCACGCCAAGGTGCTGCTGGTGGTCCGGCGCGAGGGTGACACGATCCGCCGCTACGTGCACATCGGCACCGGCAACTACAACGCCCGTACGGCGCGTTACTACACCGACTTCGGCCTGATGAGCGCCGACCCAGATCTGGGCGCCGACCTCAGTGACCTGTTCAATGTGCTCACCGGTTTCGCGTCACCCATTGGCTACCGCAAACTCCTCGTCGCCCCGCAATGGCTCAAGCCGAACGTCCTCGAGCTGATCGATCGGGAGGCGGCGCATGCACGGGCGGGGCGCCCGGCGCGCATTCTGGCCAAGATGAACGCGCTGGTCGATCCGGAAGTGATTCGTGCGCTCTATCAGGCATCACGCGCCGGGGTGCAGATCGACCTGATCGTCCGCGGCATCTGCTGCCTGCGGCCGGGGCTGCCCGGGGTGAGTGAGAATATTCGGGTGATCTCGGTGCTGGGTCGCTTCCTGGAACACTCGCGCGCCTTCCACTTCCTCAACGATGGCGAGGAACAGGTCTTCATTTCGTCGGCCGACTGGATGGAGCGCAACCTCGACCGGCGCATCGAAGCGGCGCTCCCGATCGACAACCCCAAGCACCGCGCCGAGATTCGCCGGGTGATGGATGTGATGTTGGCAGACAATCGTCAGGCGTGGGAGATGCAGTCTGGCGGGAGCTTTGTGCAGCGGCGCCCGGCGGAGGGAGAGCCGGAGCGGGGGACGCAGAAAGTACTAGCAAGATAGAGAACGGAGAACGGAGAACGGAGAACGGTTCTCCAATCTCGGTTCTCTGTTCTCCTATAGTTCTAAAGTCCCGCCTTTTCGGTAAACTCCTTGAATGCTTCGGCCTGCTCCTCGGTGAGCTTCTCGGGGATGTGCACATTGACGGTGACGATCTGGTTGCCGTGCTGGCCGCCCTTTTCCAATCCCTGACCCTTGATGCGGAACGACTTTCCCGGCTGGGTCCCTGCCGGGATCTTCAGGCGCACCTTGGCGCCGCGAATGGTGTTCACCTGCACGGTGGCACCGAGCACTGCCTGCGAGAGTTCGATGGGAATCTCGCAACGGATGTCGAGCCCGTCCCGGCTGAAGAAGCGATCGGCCTCCACTGTGAAGCTCACCAGCAGATCGCTGGCCGGGCCGCCGGCCTTGGCGCGGGGGCCCTGTCCCTTCAGGCGCACGCGCGTGCCGGTCTCGGTGGCGGGCGGCACCGTCACGAGCAGATTCTTCTCGGTGCGTTGCTCGCCGCTGCCGTTGCAGGTGGGGCAGCGCTCGGTGGGGATCTTGCCGCGGCCGCGACAGAGCGGGCAGGGCCGGTTGACCGCGAAGCCACCCTGACCAAAGGAGATGGTGCCACGACCACCGCATTCGGTGCAGGTGATCATGGTGGCGCCCGGTGCCGCGCCCGAGCCACCGCAGGTGGCGCAAGCATCGGTCATGGCGAAGCTCACCGGTACCTTGCCGCCAACAGCAGCCGTGCGGAAGGGAATGTTGACCGTGACCTCGACGTGTTCTGGCGCTGGCGCTTGGCCGCCCGGGCGGCCGCCGCGGCCGAAGATCGAGGAGAAGATGTCGCCGAAGCCGAAGGAATTCAGGTCACCGAGATCGGAGGCGTCCTCGTAGGGCGAGCGACTCGATTGGTTGCGGCTCGAGCCGGATCGCGGCGAGGAGCCCTGACTGCCGGTAAAGGCGCCGAGTCGGCGCATCTGGTCGTACTTCGCCTTCTTCTCGGGATCGGACAGCACCGAGTGGGCCTCGGAGATGGTCTTGAACTTCTCCGAGGCCTGCGGGTTGTTGGGATTGGCGTCCGGGTGGAACTGCTTGGCCAGCTTCCGGTAGGCCTTCTTGATGTCCCCCGGAGCGGCAGAGTCCGGGACACCGAGGATGGCGTAGAAATCCTGATTCGCCACTCAGGCGCTGGCGGAATCGGAGTAGACCTGCACCCGCGCAGGACGCACCACGGTCCCCTTGAAGCGGTACCCGGTCTGGAAGGTCGCCTTCACGGTGTGATCCTGTGATGGATTTTCCAGCGGCGCCACTGCAACGGCGTCGTGCTCGTTGGGATCGAACGGCTGCCCGGCCGGGTCGAGCCGTTCGAGCCCAGCCGCCTCGAGCTCCTTGCGGAGCTTCTTCTGGGTCAGCTCGAACGCCGCGCGGAACGCTTCGGCCGGGGTGGACGCATCGCTCGCGGCAAGGCGGTCGATGTCGTCGAGCACTTCGAGCAACCGGCTGATCAGCGCGCTTGCTCCCCGATCGAAGGCCTCGGTCTTCTCCTTGTGGGTCCGCTTGCGGTAGTTCTCGTATTCCGCGGCCAGCCGGAGATAGCGATCGTCCAGGTCGGCGAGGAGATGAGCGGCGGCAGCGGCTGGCACGGCCTCGGTCGGCTCCCAGTCGGCGGGGGCGGCGGCGCCCTCGACAATTGGGGTCTCGGGGTCGGTCGGCTTGAACGGGTCAGTCATCGGGTCAGGCACTCCAGTAGCCAGTGGTCATGAAGTCTAAGCAGTGGGCAAGCGGTGTGCCTTGGGGAGGTGCCAGAGTGGCAGGACCAAGACTCCTTTCAGCGCCACCTGCGCCGCCCGTGCACGAATCTCCGTTCGCGTCCCGACGAACTTCGCCACCTGACTCTCAACCTTGTCGCCCACGGCGAAAGCGAACCAGACCGTCCCCACCGGCTTCTCGGGCGAGCCGCCACTCGGCCCGGCGATACCGGTTACGGCGAGCGCGACATCGGCGCCAAAACGGGTGCGGGCGCCACGCGCCATCGCCTCGGCGGTTTCGGCCGAGACGGCACCGTGCTGAGCGATGATCTCGGCGGGCACATCGAGGAGGTCGATCTTTGCCTGATTGGCATACGAGACCACGCCGCCCAGGAAGACATCGGATGATCCGGGGATCGCCGTGAGTCGTTCGGCGACCAACCCACCAGTGCACGACTCCGCCAGGGCCAGCGTGAGCCCCTTGGCGCGCAACTGGTCGAGCACCACCGACGCCAGATCGACCTCCCCTTCACCATAGACACAACTGCCGGCCACGGCGCGGAGTCGGGCGATGCCATCGCGGAGGCGGGCGTCGGCGTCGCCCGCCGGCAGGAGCCATGCGGTGAGGCGCAGGTCCACTCCGTTTGAGCCTGGTAGATAGGCGAGCCCCAGCGGCTTGAGTGCATCCTCGAGGTCACCAATCCGTTCGGCGAGAGTCGACTCCGGCACGCCGGTGGTGCGCAGCGTGGCGGAGCGCACGACCAGACCGGAACTCCTGGCGGCGAGCCGTGGTGCGACTTGGTGCTCGAGCAGGTTGCGCATTTCAATCGGCACGCCGGGGAGCATGATGACCACGCCGCGTGATGATTCGAGCCAGAGCCCGGGCGCGGTGCCCCACGTGTTGGGCAGCACCGTGCCGCCGTGCGGGACCATCGCCTGGCCGCGGTTCGATTCGACCGGCGTGCGACCGAGCTGCGCGAAACGCGCGAGCACACTCTGCCACGCCTGCTCGTTGAATTCGAGCGGCATGTCGAGGAGGTCGGCGACCACTTCGCGGGAGATGTCGTCGCGGGTGGGGCCCAGTCCGCCGGTCGTGAGCACCATCCCGGTGCGGGCGAGCGCTCCCGCAATGGCATCACGCATCTGCCCGGGGTCATCACTCACCGAGGTGCGGCGAGTGACGCGGACACCGAGGTCGGCGAGAAAGCGTCCGATGAAGGCGCCATTGGTATCGATGGTGAAACCGAGCAGGAGCTCGGTGCCGATGGTGATGATTTCGAGATCGTTGCTCTCTCGCGAACGGTCGGACAGCTGGTCTCCCATTGTCACTTCCCCTTCCCTGCCGGCTTGGCAAGCACCTTCCCGATGGTCACGATGGTATCCCAGTTTCGCGTCGTGATCGGCACGTCCACCAGCTTGTCGATTTTCCCAAGATGGCGCACGGTCTTCTCGTGGCGGTGGTAGGCGCCCACGAGAAAGCAGCCCCGGCGATTGAATACCTTCACCAGCCACTCACGGCCGTCACCGAATTCCGCCGGCAATTTCGGCTCCGACTTGGGAATGCTTCCCAGCACGGAAATGAAGCGCACCGTCTCCTTGGCGAGGCCGAGCGGCACGAAGGGGTCGTCCTCGAGCAGCGCGAGGATCTCGCTGCCTTCACAAATCACGATGTCGGAGGTGAACGGCAGCTGCGTGCGCAGCGCGGCCTTCAGTGCCGTGCGACCGATGCGCGCGCGGACCACGAAGGTGCCCGCTGCACCGATGTTGACGAGGTCGAGCTGGGGGAGTGCGGCGGGGAGTGTCGCGGGACGAAAGACCCGGTGGCCGCCGACATTGGCGCCACGAAGCAAGACGACGAGCGCGATGGGATCCTCCGATGATGATCAGGAGCACCGCGCTCCGCGATTCACGACGCGTGCGTCAGGCTCTGCTCTGGAAGAGCTTCCGGTATTGCACCAGATACACCACGAACGAATAGACCGTGAGCGTCAATGCGATCCCGAGCGTCGCGCCCACGAAGCCGCCGTGGAACTGGTGCCAGTAGGCGGCGTAGCGGGAGTGTTCCCAGCCGAGCGGGCGGACGGCGTCGCGAAAGGCGAACCAGGTCAGCACACCACCAATGAAGACATTCTGGAGCACCGCCTTGGTCTTGCCGGCATTCCCCGCCGGAATGATCACGCCGCGCTGTTGGGCCCAGGCGCGCAACACCGTCATCGCCAACTCACGGCCCAGCAGCAGCAGGCAGAACCAGAGTGGGATGCTGCCCCAGATGGGGATGTCATAGAGATCGTGGCGGGTCTTGGAGATGTAGTAGATCGGCCCGAGCGTCGCGAGCAGCAGCAGCTTGTCGGCCAGCGGGTCGAGCAGCTTGCCGAGATCAGTGACCTGGTTGGTGCTGCGGGCCAGGCGGCCGTCGATCACGTCGGTGATGGCAGCCACGAGGAAGATCACGAAGCAGGCAAGCTTGGGCCAGTAGCCCTGCACGAACGGCAGCAGCGCGATCACCGGAGTGATGGCGATCCGCGCGACCGTCAGGATGTTCGGAAGCGTCCAGACTCGTGCGTGGCTCATCCGAGGGACTTGAGGACCATCTTGCTCACGGCCTTCAGCGTGTCGAACACGCCATCTCCACGCACGGCCACCGCCTCGAACGTGGGCACGCGCTCGACCCAGACGCCATCGATCTCCTTGACGAGATACTCACCCGGGCGATAGGGATCGGGGGTGAGCTTCTTCTTGTCGGCATTGTCGATTGGCCAGCCGGGATTGAGCGCGGCATCGAGTTCGGCAATCGGCGCGGCGTTGGGTAGATCGCGCTTGTTGTACTGGATGACGAACGGTAGCTGCGTCAGGTCATAGCCATGCTGCGCCATGTTGTCGTACAGGTTCTGCATCGCCTCGAGATTGGCCTCCATCCGCTCGATCTGCGAATCGGCCACGAACACCACGCCGTCCACCCCCTTGAGGATCAGCTTTCGCGAGGCGTTGTAGTACACCTGCCCCGGCACGGTGTAGAGGTGGAAACGGGTGCGGAAGCCGCGGATCGTCCCCAGGTCCACTGGCAGGAAGTCGAAGAAGAGGGTGCGCTCGGTCTCGGTCGCGAGCGAGATGAGCTTCCCCTTGGAGGCGGGGGCCACCTTCTCGTAGACGTACTCGAGATTGGTGGTCTTGCCGCCCAAGCCTGGGCCGTAGTAGACCAGTTTGCAGTTGATCTCACGCGATGCGTAGTTGATCAGGGACATTCGCAGCCCTCGCTAGCTTCCGAACAGTTTGTCCAGCTCGTCCTCAGCCTCATCCACGAATGCTGCGTCGACGTGGCCACTGGTGCCGGTGTCGCGCGCAAACATCGCCGTGAAGATGGTGCTGAGGTCGCCCACTGCGGCGCGAAGCCGCAGCTTGACGAGACCGAGCGTGGTGCGATTGTCGAAGAGGACCACGAGGATCACCCGTCGCGCGATATCCGCGAGATAGAGCGACTCCCGTTCCCCTTGATGAAACAGCGTGCCGAATTCCGACTCGCCGAGCAGGCGGGCGAGCTGGTCATTGGCGGAAAAATCGGCGGCGGTCAACGAGGCGAACGCCGTCGGGTCGAAATTGGGCGGCTCGCCCACGGTCACCAGCATCTGTCCGGCCCGATCGACGAGCAGGGCGGTACGCGACGAGGTCTCGCGCAGGAACTCTCGCAGCACCACCTGGATGCGATCCGAGTCCTCCTCGCGGAAGGCCCACGACGTCGCGCGCGGTGACGTCATGCGGCAGCCGCCAGTCGATCGGCCAAGCGGCGCGCCCGCGACTGCAGCGCGATCACCGGTTCCCAGGCGAGGTAGTCCTGCAGCAGCGGCAGCATGGTCGGGTCGAGCTCGGCCTCGAGCCAGCCAAGCGCCGCGACGCGACGATGCCGCCGGGGGGAGAAAAGATCGCGACGGTGTGCCGAGTCCCACTGCCGCGCGAGCAGCCAGCCGCCGACCAGTCCAGCGGTCGCGGCGCCGGCGAAGAGCGCGGTGGTCGACATGCGTCGGGCCATCAGAGGGCCTCGCGCGCTGTCAGGGCATGGGTCAAGGTCACTCCGTCAACGTATTCCAGTTCGCCGCCCACGGGCAATCCGCGCGCGAGTCGCGACACCTTCACTCCACGGCGCACCGCCAGCAACTGCTGCAGGTAGGTCGCCGTGGCTTCCCCTTCGAGCGAGGAGTTGGTGGCGAGGATCACCTCACGCACCTCGCCTTGGTCGAGCCGCCGCTGCAGCAGCCCGATCCGAAGCGCCTCAGGGCCGATGCCGTCCAGCGGCGAGAGTCGTCCGCCGAGCACCACATACCGGCCGTGGAACACGCCGGCGCGTTCGAGCACCGCCATCCCTGACGGCTCCTCCACCACGCAGAGCAGTGACAGGTCACGCCTGGGATCGGTGCAGATCTCGCACACCTCTCCCTCGGTGGGCTGGCCGCACTCGCTGCACGGGTGCACCCGCTCGCTCACCGAGACCAAGGCCTCGGCCAACATCGTCATCCGGTCCCGCGGCTGCTGCAACAGATGGTACGCCAACCGCTGGGCCGTCTTGCGACCGACGCCAGGCAGGCGAGCGAATTCGTTGATCAGCGTCTCGAGCGCGTTCACTCGTCCCCTGAAGCCAACCCGAGTGCCAGCGCTGGGGTCTCGTCTGGCATCTCCGTCACCCGCCGTTGCGCCTCGGCAATGGCCGACATGATGAGGTCAGCGAGCAGATCAGGGTCTCGACCCTCGAACAGCGCCGGATCGATTACCAACCGGCGGAGCTTCTGATATCCGTCGACCCGCACCTGCACCAGACCGCCCCCGGCGGTCGCCTCGGCACTCTTCTTTGACAGCTCGGCATTGAGTCGCACCAGCTCATTGGCGACCCGCTTCTGGAGCTGGGAGTGGTTCGTCTGGTCTGCCAACGTCTTCCCCTGCCTTCCGCGGATGGTGACGAGGAAAGTCAGCCCTCGTCGACGAACTCCAAATCTAACGCGTCCGCGGCGGCATCGAGGGCCGGATCCTTGGCCCGGATCTTCTGCAACCGCTCCGCCTGCAGCACATCGCGGGAGACCCGCTCAGGCCGGGCTGCCGGCGTCCCGGCCGGCAGCTTCCGCTCGCTGACCCGAACCACCACCGTGCTGCCGACCATCGCGCTCAGGATGTTCTCGACGATCACCCGCTGCCGGGTGATCCCCTCCTGAAAGATCGCGTTGTCGGGCCCGAACTCGAGCTGGACCACCCCGGGCTCGACCACCGACGGAGTGGCATGGTCGAGCGCCTGGCTCACCAGCCGACTCTGCCGCGCGGCCGCCGCGACGATCTCGGCCCATCCCAGCTGGAGCGCCTCGGTGGTGCATGCCACCGAGGTGGCGGGTGCAGGTGCCGCCCCGGCCGTCCGCGGTGCCTGAGGCGCCCTTTCCGGCGCCTTGTGGGGTACCGCAGCAGGCTTGGACCCCGTAGGTATCGGCTGTGAGGCGGGGGCCGCTGAGGCCCGCATGGGGGCCACCGAGGCCACCGGCATGCCTTCGAGGATGGCACGGAGGTCCACCGCCCGGTCCATCATCGCCCAACGAAGGAGGAGGGTCTCGAGGGCGATCCGGGGATTGGCGCTTCGGCGAATCGCCTGCTCGGCCTCGCCGAGGAGCTTGAGCATGCGGACGGCGTCTTCGGGACCGATCCGGGCCGCCGCCTCGACGATCACCGCCTGAGTGGACTCCGGGATCGCCTCGGCCGCGATACCATAGTGGTGCATTACCAGGGCACGGAGGACGTCGGAGAGCCCCGAGGCGAACTCGGTGAGGTCGGCGCCCGCATCGACCAGCCCATCCATGACCGGGAAGACCTCGCCCGGGGTCCGGTTGGCCACCAGCGTGAGGATGGCGGAGTAGGCCTCGTCACCGACGAGGCCGAGCACCTCCTGCACCCGGGCCACGTCGAGGGCGCCCTCGCCGAACGAGAAGCACTGGTCGAGCACCGAGAGGGCGTCGCGCATGCCGCCGTCGGCGTGGCGGGCGATCAGCAGCAGGGCATCGTGCTCCGCCGCCAGTCCTTCCGCCTCGACCACGGCACGGAGTCGAGACTCGATGGCGGCGGGTCCGATACGGCGGAAATCGAAGCGCTGCAAGCGCGACATCACCGGTGCCGCGGTGTTGGCGATTTTTTGCGGTTCGGTGGTGGCGAAGACGAAGACGAGGCCCGGCGGTGGTTCCTCGAGGATCTTGAGGAGGGCGTTCCACGCCTCGCGCGTGAGCATGTGCGCTTCGTCGATGATGTAGACCTTGTGGTGTCCCTCCTCCGACGCGGCGTACATCGCCCGTTCGCGGAGGTCACGCGCATCGTCGACGCCGCGATTGGTTGCCGCGTCGATCTCGATCACGTCGAGCGTGGCCTGGCCGTTCGAGATCCGGAGGCAGGCGTCGCACTCACCGCACGGTTCGCCGTCGCCGGTCGCGTTCTCGCAATTGAGCGCCATCGCCAGGATGCGCGCCGCGGTAGTCTTCCCCACCCCGCGCGGACCGGTGAGCAGATAGCCGTGCCCGACACGGTTCTTCGCCACGGCGCCGCGCAACGCGGCAGCCACGTGGTCCTGCACCA
>JBBRBZ010000054.1:0-17422 GCA_038205305.1 Gemmatimonadales bacterium | reverse complement strand
GACACGCGTCCCCACCCGCACGCTGGCCTTGATCTTCGAGAGGTGGCCATAGCGCGTGGAGATGCCGTTGCTGTGGCGGATCTCGATCAAGTTGCCATAGCCGCCGCTCCAGCCGGCGTGCACGACGACGCCATCACCGGTGGCCCGGACTTCGGTTCCCGTGCTGGCGGCAAAGTCGATCCCTTCATGCTTCCGGGTGAGGCCAAGAATGGGATGCAACCGCGCCCGGGAGAATCCACTGGAGATGTAGCGGAACGCGACCGGCGCGAGCAGGAATTCGCGCTTGGTGGAATTGCCCTTCTCATCGTAGTAGGCGTTTCGTCCTTCGGGCGTCACGAAATCGAAGGCGGTGTAGGTCTTCCCGCCGGAGCCCACTTCGCTGGCGAGAATTCGGCCGAACTTCACTTCGCCTTCCTCGGAGATGTCGCGCTCGACCACCGCCGTGAACGGATCGCCCGGCTGCACATCCCGGGAGAAATCGATGGTCCACGCATTCACGTCGGCAAGGTCATTCACCAGACGCACCACCTCGCCCTGATCGAGCGTGGCCCGGCTGACGGCCGCATCCATCGCCTCCGACAGCGTCGAGTTGGCCTCGACTACCGTGCTGACGCGAATGGTGTCGTGGGTCCACCGGATCGGCACCGCCTCGCCACTCCACTCGCCGTTCGAGGCGCGAATGAAGCGCAACCGCTGATCAGCACTGGGACGGAACTCCACCGAGGTGGGCTGGTCGGTGCTGGCATCGCGATGCACCATGAAGATCTTGCCGGCCTGGATCCGCCGCGGATCGAAGCGCAGGGCGTTCGCGAGCGCGGTGAGGTTCAGGCCCTTGATCCCCTGTCGCGCCAACAGGGCCGAGACCGTCTCACCCTGCTGGAGCGTGTCGCGGACCACCAGGAACGGATCGTGAACGAAGATCGCCCTGGTCGTCGAGACGTCCGACAGGCGCTGCCAGGGCCACTCGCCACGAGCCATGAACAGGGCGGCGGCAACGAGCACGGCGAGCGCCAGCGGAAATCGCAACGACCGGCGAGTCATCAGTCCAACCCCCGCCTGATGAAAGTGGGAATTTCAAGATCCGACACATCCGGCGACGCAGGCCTGCTGCCCGGCGCGGGACGAACGAACGGCTGTTGTGATGCTGGCGGCCGCGCCGGCGGAGCCGACGCGGCCGGCGCAGTCACTGGAGCGGCCGCTGGCGTCAACGGCGCAGCGGCGGCAGCCGGCGGCGCAGTGCGGCGCGGCGTGAACGGCAGCACCTGCGGATTCGCTCCGCGCTCGACCACCGGTTCCCCGGTGACAGCGCGATCGAAGCCGGTGGCAATCACCGTGACACGCACCTCGCCGGTGAGCCGCGGATCGGAGCCGGCACCGAAGATGATCTGCGCCTCGTCGCCCACGGCGTCGTGGATGATCTCGCTGATGGCCGTCGCTTCGCCCAAGGTCAAGTCGTCTCCACCGATGATGTTGATCAGCACGCCACTCGCGCCACTGATCGAGACATTGTCGAGCAGCGGCGACGAGATCGCCTGCTGCGCCGCCTCGAGCGCCCGATTCTCGCCCCGGCCAATCCCTGTCCCCATGAGCGCCGCACCGCCGTTTTGCATCACGGTCCGCACGTCGGCGAAGTCCACGTTGATGATGCCGGTGCTCGTGATCAGCGACGCGATGCCCCGCGTGGCATTCAGCAGCACCTCGTCGGCCTTCTTCAACGCATCCTGGAAGGGGATCCCCTTCCCCACCACGGCCAGGAGCCGCTCGTTGGGCACCACGATCATGGTATCGACATTCCGGCGGAGTTCGGTAATACCCATCTCCGCCTGCTTCATCCGCTTGCGCCCCTCGAACAGGAACGGCTTGGTGACGATGCCGACAGCCAGGGCGCCGCAGTCCTTTGCCATCTGGGCAATGATCGGCGCCGCACCCGTGCCGGTGCCGCCCCCCATCCCGCAGGTGATGAAGACCAGATCCGCCCCTTGGAGATGCTCGAGCACCTCGTCGCGATTCTCCTCGATGGCCTGTCGCCCGATTTCGGGACGTGCCCCGGCCCCCAGCCCTCGGGTCAGCTTCCGCCCGATCTGGATCTTGAAATCCGAGCGGGACGCCGCCAGAGCCTGCGCATCGGTATTGACCGAGATGAACTGGACCCCTGCCAGATTCTCCTCGATCATCCGATTGACCGCATTTCCACCACCACCGCCGACGCCCACCACCTTCATCCGGGCGTTTTGCGCCGACTGTTCCTCGATCTCGAATATCATCCCATCCGCCATACCGCCCCCCGAGGACCGGTCAGAAGAAGTCCTGCAGCCACCGCTTTACCGGACCCAGCAACACCCGCTCGACGGCCGGCGACGTCTTGCCGCCCGCCCCGAAGCCACCACCCATGGCGACCTGTCGCGCGCCATACAGAGCCAATCCCACCGAAACCGCGAAGTCCGGCGAGCCAACTCGATCCACCAAGCCCCGCAGCCCTTCCACCGGGACCCCGACCCGCACCGGCGCCGCAAAGACGTCCCGGGTGAGTTCGACCATGCCGGGAGCCGCGGCCCCACCCCCCGTGATGACCACCCCCGAGGGGAGGGCCGCCATCGACCACCCGGCCCGGGTCAGTTCATCATAGGCCAGCTCCAGAACCTCCTGCAGCCGCATATGCATAATGTGGGCAATCAACCGCCGTTGCACTGGCCGTGCCGCCCCAGCGGCCGACGCCGGCAGCTGGATCATCTCGTTCTCTGGGACAAGCGCCTCGTAGGCACCGCCGTAGTCGACCTTGATCCGCTCTGCCTCTGCCTGGGTGACCGCCAGACCATGGACAAGATCGGAGGTCACGTGCCCGCCGGCAAACCGAAGAGAAGCCGTATGCCGGAGCTTCCCGCCCTGAAAGATGGCGACAGTGGTACTCCCGCCGCCAAGTTCGATCAGGACAACCCCCGAATCGCGCTCTTCCACCGACACCACGGCCAACGACGCGGCCAGGGGCTCGAGCACGAACTCCCCCACATGCCAGCCTGCCTTCTCGATCGCCTTCCGCTGGTGGGCCGTCACGGTGTTGCGGACCGTGAGGAGGTAGACCTCCGCCTCGACCCGCTCCCCAGCCATTCCCACGGGATCGCCGTACCCCGGCTGACCATCGACCCGGTAGTCCTGTGGAATCGCGTGCAGCAACTCCTGATCTTGCCCGAAGGAGACATTCGAGGCGATGTCGTTGATCCGGGCGAGATCGGACGTTCGGATCTCGCTCCCGGTCACGCTGGCCACGCCGGAAGAGGTTCGCTGGGCCACATTCACCCCGGCAACCCCTGAGTATACCGTCCCGACCTCGATTCCGGCGATCCGCTCGGCATCGGACATCGCTTTCCGGACCGCCCGGACGGTCTCCTCGAAGTCCCGGATCACCCCGCGACGGAGCCCAGTGGACTCCTCGACGCCGACACCGAGGATCCGGAGCCCCCAAGAGCGGGACTCACCCGTCACCTCGCCGATCACGCCGGTCACCTTGGTGCTGCCGAGATCCACGGCGGCCACGAGCCGCTGGACTGGGACGCTCATGCCTTAGCCTTCCGCGCGAAGAGACGGCCATCGTATCGGGCATCGATTTCCGCCCACTCGCGATGGTGCTGTTCGAACCACTCACGCACCAGGCCGATGGAACGCAGTGTTTCAGTATCGGCATTCGGTCGCACGCGCACAGTGTGCTCTCCCAGGTCGAGGAGCACGTCACCGTGATCCATCCGCGCGGTCTGTACCTCGTCATAGTCCCGCTGGTCGGCGAGTCGCAGGCGAGCCAGCAGGGCGGCAGTCATCGAGTCCTCTTCGGCAATCGGCAGCGAGGTGGCGATCCGGGTCGGATCGAACGGTAGTCGTCGCCCCCGTGAGTCGAGGGGGACGAGCCGGCCCTCCACCTGGGCCAGTGCCACCGGCACCACCTCGACGATCGACACGCGCAAGGTACCCGGAAAGCGGCGTTCGACGGATGCCGAGCTCCCGACCGTTCCTGGCAGAGCGGCTGCCGCGGCCCGCACCCGGTCGAGCGGATCGAAGATCGAGGCGTTGTCCGCCAGCGCCAGGTGCCGGAGGATCTCGGCGTCCGGGAGGTACCGATTGCCGACCAGATCCACCTGACGAATCCGGAAGAAGGCAGCTCGCCGCAGCAGTCGGGGCGCGCCGAACCATACGGCTGCGCCGAGAAGCAGCACCAGCACCAGGATGATCAGGCGACGACGCATCAACTGTTGTCCAGCATGGCGCGGATGTCTGGTCCGACCTTGGTGACATCGCCCGCGCCGAGGGTGATCAGCACGTCGCCCTCACGGAGCAGACTGGCCGTCTCGGAGGCGAGATTCGCCCGATCCGGTTGGTACACTACCGACGCACCCGCGAGCAGTGCTGCATCAGCGACGATCTTGCCGGTGATCCCGGGCAGCGGCGCTTCGCGCGCCCGATAGATGTCGGCCACGATCACCAGGTCGGCGGCAGCGAGCGCGATGCCCATCGCCACGCCATGTTCTCGGGTGCGCGAATAGAGATGGGGTTGGAAGACCGCCACGATGCGTCGTCCGGGAAACGCCTGTCGCGCCGCACCGAGTGTCGCCACCAGCTCGGTGGGGTGGTGGGCGTAGTCGTCGACGAACGTGATGCCCGCGCTGTCACCCAGACGCTCGAATCGCCGGCCGACACCGGTGAAGGCATGGAGCGCCTCCAGCGCCGGGGCGAGGTCGGCACCCAGCGCGTAGGTCACGCCGAT
Organism: Gemmatimonadales bacterium; assembly: GCA_038205305.1. Lineage (GTDB taxonomy): Bacteria > Gemmatimonadota > Gemmatimonadetes > Gemmatimonadales > GWC2-71-9 > Palsa-1233. Next base: position 12,672 of record JBBRBZ010000054.1, on the reverse strand, counting down.
GGCGGCCGTCGCGTTGAGGAGATTGTGGATTCCCGGCACCTGCAACCGGAGCGCCACTGTGGCGCCATCAGGCAGCCGCAGGTCGGCAAGCGAGCCCTCGGCGGCCAAGTCGCGCGGCGTAACGAGGAAATCGCTCCCCCGCAATCCGAATCGCCAGACCTGATCGCCGACCAGCGCGGCCACGCGATCACTGCCCGCGTCAGCGGTGCCGATCAGCGCGCGCTTGGCACGATGCGCGAACTCCGTGAAGGCGATCTCGAGTGCCTCGAGCGAGCCGTAACATTCGAGGTGATCGGCCTCGACATTGTTCACCACGGCGATGGTGGGCTCCAGCGTGAGGAACGCCTGATCGTACTCGTCGGCTTCCACCACAAAGAGAGCGTCGCCATCGAGGAGAGCGTTGCCGCCCCAGAGCGAGACTCGCCCTCCGGCAAGCCCGGAGGGATGCTTCCCCGCCGCGGCGAGTGCCATTGTCGTCATCACGGTGGTGGTGGTCTTGCCGTGCGTCCCGGCGAGCCCGACGAGCGTACTCGCGTTCACGAGCTCGGCCAGCGCTTCCTTTCGCGGCACCACGCGGATGCCGGCGGCGTGCGCGGCGACCAGCTCGGGATGATCACGCGGCGCCGCAGCCGTGACCACCACCGCGCGCACGCCATGCAGGTGTGACTTGTCGGGACCGGCATAGGTCACCGCGCCTTCGCGTTGGAGATCGGCGAAGGCGGCGGTGTCCACATCGCAGCCGGTGACGGGCACACCGCGACGACGAGCAGCGAGCGCGAGCGCGCTCATGCCAGCACCGCTGATTCCGAGGAAGTGCAACGGACGGGGATCGCTGGGATCAAACAGGGAAGACACGGTGTCAAGATAAGACCTGATCGGCGCCACCTCCAAACTCGCCCACGCCACCCGCAGCGTGGTGGCGGGAGCTACTCGTGAACCAATCCGGCGACTCGGTGGGCAATGAGGTCCGCTGCATCCGGCCGCCCGCGCCGCCGGGCAGCCTCGGCCATCGCGGCGCGACGCAGGTGGTCGCCCAACAGCTCCCGGATGGCTGCCGCCAGTTCTCCGGCGGTCAGCCCCTGCTGCCGAAGCATGGTCGCGGCGCCAGCAGCGGCCATCGCCATGGCATTGTGGGTCTGATGATCCGCGGCGGATGTCGGCAAGGGGATCAGGATCGACGGGATGCCCCAGGCGCAGATCTCGGAGAGCGTGCTCATGCCGCAGCGGGAGACCACCATGTCCGCCACTGCCCACGCCGCCGCCATGGGATCGAGGAAGGGCACCACGGTGACGGTGGGCGGCGCGTGGAGTGCGGCGAACTGTTCGAAGGTGGCCCGACCGGTGCCCCACAGGACCGAGAGCCCTTCCCCACCACCGGAGCGCAGCCATTCAGCGATCAGCGCATTGATGGCGAGCGATCCCTGGCTGCCACCAGTCACCAGGAGGACTGGGTCATCGCCCGAGAGACCGAGAGCAGCTCGCGCCTCTGCGCGCGACGAGGGATCAGGCGGCACAATCGGCGCGCCGGTGACGGTGACCCAGCCACGAACCGAAGCCGGCAACGCCTCCAGCGCCTCGGGTGCTGCGACCCAGATCTCATTCACCCGACTCGCGAGCCAGCGGGTCGTGATCCCTGGTCGAACATCGAGGTCGAGGATGCCGGTGGGGATGCCCCGCCGTGCCGCGCGCCAGACCACTGGTCCGCTGGCATACCCCCCGGTCCCGATCACCACCGCCGGACGCTCACGGTCGAGCATGTCGTCGATCTTCCGAATCAGCGGCAGGATGAGCAGCGGCCAGCGCAGGTTCCGCCACCACTGCCGGCGATAGATCGGCTCCAGCGGCAACAGGTGATGCGGCACGCCCCTCGCCGGAAGCACTTGCGCCTCGATGCCCCGTTCCGCGCCTGCGAAGACGAATCGCCAGTCGGGGTGCAGCGCTTGCGTGGACGCGGCAATCGCGAGGGCCGGCATCAGATGGCCACCGGTCCCACCGCCGGCGAGCAGCACGGTGGTCATCGCTTGCTCGCTGGTCGGCCCCGAGCTCGGCCAATCGAGACGAGCACGCCGACGGCGAAGAGGTTGATGATCAGCGAGGCGCGACCGGCCGACATGAAGGGAAGCGGAATCCCGGTGACCGGCATGATCTGGGTCACGACGGCGGCATGCATGAAGGCAGAGAGACCCAGCGAAAGCGCGATGCCCGAAGCGAGATAGGTGCCAAACGGGTCGCGTGCGGTCCGGGCGATGCGGAATCCCATCCAACACACCAGCGCAAAACAGAGCACCACGAAGCAGACACCGAGCAACCCCCACTCTTCCCCGACCACGGAGAAGAGGAAGTCGGAGTTCTGTTCAGGAAGCGCCCCGAACTTCTGGCTGCCGCTGCCGAAGCCAACACCGAGCAAGCCGCCGTTGGCGAAGCCGATCACCGAGTTGCAGGCCTGCCCGACGCAGTCGAAGGAGGTGTTGGCGAAGTCCGTCACGCGCTGGCCACGCACCGCACTGTGGAGAATCTTCTCCACCAGTCCGGCAACTCCGACCACGAGTGGCAGGGCAAAGTGGCTGATCCGCGCGCCGGCAGTGAACATCACGGCGAGCCCGATGACCGCCACCACACCGGCCATGGTGACGCTGGGCTCCAGATAGACGAGGAGTGCCACGAGGCCGATCATCCCCACGAGAGGGAGGAAACCGTCCTGGAAGCGACGGATCCGAGTGCCCAGCTCCGCCGCCCGCGTGGCGACCCAGGCGGCAAGGGTGAAGCGGGCGACCTCCGAGACCTGGATCTGCACACCGAGTCGCAGCCAGCGGCGGGCCCCATTGGCTCGCGGAATGAAACGCTCGACCAGTGACGGCCCGTCGTGCCGGGGATCATAGAGGAGCGAAGCCAACGCGATCACCACGAGCAGCGCGATGGTCGCGTAGAGGGCCAGCTTCGCGCCGCGCTGCCAGATCCGGTAGTCGGTGTAGGACGCCACGAGGAAAAGCACCCCACCAATCACGGCCCCACTGATCTGCTGGGTGGCCTGCGCGTAGGCCCCGGTGAGGTAGGTCGACGACGAATAGCACTCGGCGATCCCGACGGCGGTCAGCATCAGCGTCGCCACGGCCAGCAACCGCGTCTCCCAGCGGAACTCGCCGGGATGGCGAATGGATCGCGGGGTCACATCGCCTCCACCAGTTGTCGAAAGGTTGTTCCGCGATGCTCGTAGTTCTCGAACATGTCGTAGCTCGAGCAGGCGGGTGAAAGCAGCACGGCACCACCAGGCGGCACCAAGCCGCGCGCCTTGGCCAGCACATCATCGAAGCGGCCAGCCCGGGTGACGGGAATGCTCCCACTGAGGTCGGCCTCGACCAGTTCGGCAGCTTCGCCAAAGGCAACGACGGCGAGACCGTGCGCCGCGAGCGGCTCACGCAGCGCCGTATAGGGCTCGCCCTTGTGACGGCCGCCGAGCAGCAACACGAACGGGCGCGTCATCGCCTGCACCGCGACCAGTGTCGAGGCCACGTTGGTCGCCTTGCTGTCATTGATCCAGAGCACACCGTGCACCTCGCGCACCGGTTCCATCCGGTGCGTCAACGCTCGGAACGAGGCGAGCCCCATGGCGATGGTGTTCGCATCCACCCCGCTCGCGTGTACGGCGAGCGCGGCAGCGAGCGCATTGGCGACATTGTGACGCCCGAGCAGTGGCAGCACGGGCCGATGCAGCAGCGGCTTCCCCGCGAGCATCAGAAAGTCACCGACCGAGTCATACCACGCATCGGCGCGCACGCCGTCGGCCACGGTGAAGGCAAGGTGCCGTCCGGCGACACCGGCGACCATCTCGCGCGACGCGGGATCATCGAGATTGCTCACCCAGATCGAGCGTGTTCCGGCGTTGCGGAAGAGTCGCGCCTTGTCGGCGTAGTAGCTCTCGAGGTTCGGATACCGATCGAGGTGATCCGGCGCGAGGTTGGTGAGGATGCCCACGGTCGGCGAAAGATCCGGCGTGTCGTGGAGCTGGAAGGAGGAGAGTTCGACGGCAAGCCACTGCGGCCGCGGCGAGAGCGTGGCGACATCGGAGAGCGCGAGGCCAATGTTTCCGGCCGCCACGCTGCGCAGGCCGGCATGCCGGAGCAGGTGGTCCACCATCGCCGTCACCGTGCTCTTGCCGTTGGTCCCGGTGACAGCGATGCAGGGCACGCCCGGCATGGCATCGAAGCCCAGTTGCACCTCGGCAAGCACGGGCACGCCGGCGTTGGAGGCGGCACGCACGACGCCAGCGGTCGGCGGAATGCCGGGCGAGAGGATCAGGGCGGCGCTGCGGGCAATGCGCGCGAGATCATGGCCACCGGTTTCGACGGTGACCCCCACGGGGAGTTCGAACCGAAGGGACGCAGCAGTCTCCACCGCCGCCTCGCTGCTGCCGCTGTCGGACGCGTAGACCTCGATGTCGAAGCCGCGCAGCAGACGCGCGGCCGCCACGCCGCTCCGGGCCAGTCCGGCGACGCTCACCTCGCGTCCGCTCCGGTGCCACTCCTCGAGCCGGCTCATCGCAGCTTGAGCGTTGCCAACGCGATCAGTGCGCAGAAGATCCCCAGCACCCAGAAGCGGACGACCACGGTCGTCTCTTCCCAGCCCAGCTTCTCGAAGTGGTGGTGCAGTGGTGCCATTCGGAACACCCGGTGACTGTCGGCGTATTCCCTGCCCCGGGTTCGCTTGAACCATTTGTAGGTCCCGGTCTGCAGCATCACCGACACTGCCTCCGCGACGAACACACCACCCACGATGACCAGGAGGAACTCGGCCTTGATGAGAATCGCGAGCGTTCCGAACGATCCGCCGATGGCGAGCGAGCCCGTGTCGCCCATAAAGACCTTGGCCGGGTGCGCGTTGAACCAGAGGAAGCCGAGACAGGCCCCCATCAGGGCCGCGCAGAAGATGGCAAGCTCCCCGGCGCCCGGGATGTAGATGAGATTCAGGTAGTCGGTGGTGTCGGTGCGTCCAAACATGTAGGCAAAGAGCGCGAACGCACCGGCAGCAATGGTGGAGAGACCCGTCGCCAGCCCATCGAGGCCATCGGTGAGGTTCACCGCGTTCGAGAAGCCGGTGACCACGCCCGTCACGAAGACCACATACAGCCACGGAGCAAATACCACGACGAGATACTTGAAGAACGGCACCGTCGTGCCTGCGGCCGGCATCGTGGACGTCGGCACCAGGGGCTGGAACAACAGCATGACCCCGAGCGTGACGCCGAAGGTCACCTGCGCCGCCAGCTTCCATTTGGCGACCAGACCACGCGAGCGGCCCTCGACCACCTTCAGGTAGTCATCGATGAAGCCGATCGCGCCGGTCCAGAGCATGGCGATCAGGGTCACGGTCACGAAGCGATTGTCCAGCCGCGCCCAGAGCAGCGTGGGAATCACCGTGGCGGCGATGATGATCAAGCCCCCCATCGTCGGCGTGCCGCGCTTGGCCTGATGCGATGCGGGCCCCTCGGCGCGGATCACCTGCCCCACCTTCAACGCACGGAGTCGGGCGATGATGGCGGGCCCCAACACGAAGGCAATGAGCAACGCCGTAACCATCGCCCCGGCGGCGCGGAAGGAGATGTAGTTGAAGAGATTGAAGATGAGAAACTTCTTCCCGAGCGGCACGAGGAGGTAGTAGAGCATCGGGCCTCAGGTCGGCGTGACGGGGCGTGCGAGAATGGCAGGCAAGATACGTTCGAGGGCCACACCGCGCGAAGCCTTGAGCACCACCAATTCATCGCCGCTCAACCGCTTCGCCAGAAGGTCGGCGACGGCCGGCGCATCGGCGCCCTCGAGGAGTCGCTCAGCAAAGCGGTCCCGATACGGCGCGAAGGCAGGCACGAAATCTCCCACGAGCACGAGCAGCTCGGGATCGAGCGCCGCCAGCTGTGCCGCCACCTCCCGGTGCAGCTCGAGCGACTCCGCCCCGAGCTCCCGCATGGTGCCCGCCACGAACACCAGCCGACGGCCGGCGCGCATTGACCCGGCGAGGGCGATCACCGACGCGAACGATTGCGGGTTGGCGTTATAGCTGTCGTTGAGAATGGTGAGCGCTCCGTGCGTCGTCAGTTCACCACGCCCGGGGGGGAGGGCAAACTGCTCGAGAGCACCAGCGCAGGCATCGAGGTCCAGGCCGAACTCGCGGGCGATGGCCCAGGCGAACATGGCGTTGCCTGCCTGGTGTTCCCCGCGCGCCGCCAGCGTGAACTCCCGACCATCCACCGTCACTTGCGGCCGACCGTCCGGCAACATCGTCACACGGCTCGGCGTGACATCCGCGTCGCGGAGCCCGGCGCTGAGCACGCGTCGTGCCAACGCACGAGCGCCGGTGAGCAGTTCCCCCGGATCGATCCCGACGATCGCGAGTGGCGCATTCACCGTGAGCGACAGCTTCTCCGTGATCACACCCGCCACCGAACCGAACCCTTCGAGGTGACCCTGCCCTGCACTGGTGACGACGGCGATGTCCGGAAGAAGAATCTCACGATAGCGTGCGATCTCGCCGGGTTGATTGGCCCCCGCTTCCACCACGAGCGCCTCGGTCGCCTCCGGCGCTTCGAGGACCGTCAGCGGCACCCCAATCAAGTTGTTCAGATTCGCGCGGGTCCTGTGAGTGACCCAGCGTGTACCGAGTGCCGCCGCCACCATCTCCTTGGTGGAGGTTTTGCCGTTCTGCCCGGTGATCGCGACCACGGGCCCCGTGAACCGTCGCCGTTGCGCCGCGGCCAGATCGCCGAGGGCACGCAGCGTATCTGGGACCTCGTAGCAGGTCAGGCCGGGAACCGGTGCAGTCCCCTGCCGCACCACCGCACCCGTCGCGCCTGCATCGCGTGCCTGCGCGAGGAAATCGTGCGCGTCGAACCGCTCGCCCACCAGCGCGACGAACAGTGATTCGGCGGCGACCGTTCGCGTGTCGGTACCGATCGTGAAATAGCACTGCGCCGTCCCGCCAGGCAGGCCAAGCGCGCCGCGCACCCAGGCATCGGTGAAGCTGCGGTCCATCACGAGAGGAGGTCCCGGACAATCGCGCGCTCGTCGAACGGTCGCGTCGCTGTTCCAATGACCTGATAGGTCTCGTGTCCCTTCCCGGCGAGGAGCACTGTATCACCGGGGACTGCCTCACCAAGCGCCGCACCGATCGCCTCACGGCGGTCGGTGATCCGGCGGTAGGCATGCTCCGGCATGCCCGCGACGATGTCGGCGATGATCTGCTCGGGATCTTCCGTGCGCGGGTTGTCAGAGGTCACGAACACGAGGTCGGCCAGCGACGCGGCGAGGCCTCCCATGATGGGCCGCTTCCCCTTGTCGCGATCCCCACCGCAGCCGAACACCACGATGAGTCGACCGGTGGTCAACGGCCTGAGGGTGCGCAGGGCACGCTCGAGTGCGTCTGGCGTGTGAGCATAGTCCCGGAGGACGTGCACCGGCTCGGCAGCGATGAGTTCCATTCGCCCGGGCACCATTGGTGCGGCCTCCAGCCGCGCCACCACCTCGTCCATCGGCATCCCGAGCCCAAGCACCACCGCCGCGGCTGCCACCGCGTTGCTGACATTGAAGTCGCCCGGCAATGGCAGCATCACCTCCCGCGTGCCGAAGCGACCACCCAACTCAAAGCGGCTGCCCGCAGGGGAGCATTCCACGTTGGCGACCGTGACCGTCGCCATCGGCGCGCTCCCCCAGGTGACCGTGCGCCGGTCGGCGAGTAGCGAGCTCCACGCAGGATCGTCAGCATTCACGGAGAGGATGCCATCGGTGGCCACCAGGTCGGCGAGTCGCAGCTTCGCGCCAAGGTAGCTTTCCATACTGCCGTGATAGTCGAGGTGATCGCGCGTGAGGTTGGTGAAGATGCCCGCCTGATAGTTGAGCGCGTCGAGTCGTCCCTGATCGAGTGCGTGCGACGAACTCTCCATGGCCACGGTGCGGACGCCGGCGTTCACCAGCCCGCGCAAGGTCGCCTGCAGATCAACCGGGCCGGGGGTGGTGAGCGATCCGGCGCTTGAGGGGATCACCTCGCCACGGCCATCGAAGGCGCCCAGCGTGCCGATGCTGCCAGCGTCGTGTCCGGCGTTGCGCAAGTGGCGCAGGAGTGCCGCCGTGGTCGTCTTGCCGTTGGTGCCGGTGATACCCACGATCTCGAGTGACCGTGCGGGGTGATCGAACCATTCCTCGGCCAGCAATTGGGCCGCCTTCCGCCCATCCCGCACCACCACAACGGGCACCGGCGCGTTGACCTCGTGCTCGGCGATCACCGCGACCGCGCCACCCTGCACTGCCCGGTCGATATACGCGTGCCCGTCGGAGATGCTGCCGCGCACGGCCACAAACACGGCGCCCGGCCGCACCGCCCGTGAATCGATGGCAAGCGTCTCGAGTGGCAGGTCGACGACCGGGCCGCTCACCAACAGGTCGGTGGCCCGGAGGACCTCGAGCAGCCGATGCAGTCGCATCAGAGCGAGTCCGCGCGCAGGGTGACCATCGATCCACGTGGCATGGAATCGCCGGCGACGGGTACCGTCCCACGCACCCTCCCCCGCCCGACCAGCTTCACCGTGAAGCCGAGCTGGTGGAGCGCGAAGGCGGCGTCTCGCAGCGTACGGCCACCGAGCTCCGGCACCGCAACGAGGCCGGCGTCGGCCATCGTCGCCGGCGCAAGCGGCAGGTGGAGTGAGTGTTCCGGCGCTTCCACTGGCAACTCGGCCATCGGGCGCGCGGCCCTGACCACACTTTGGGCCGGCTCCTTCCGGTCGATCGGCGAGGCCAGCAGCGCAATCGCCTGCTGCAATGCGGTGCGAATGATGGGCGCTGCCACAGTTCCGCCATATTTCTGGCCCTGGGGTCGGTAGATCATCGCGGTGAAGGAAATCCGCGGGTGGTCCGCCGGCTGGAGTCCGGCGAACGACGCCCGATATTCACGCGGTTCACCCTTCTTGCTGAAGTTGAGCACGGCAGTTCCCGTCTTTCCCACCACACTCGAGTCGTCCAGCTGTGCCTTGAGCCCCGTGCCCCCCGTCTCGGTCACCTCCCCGAGATACTGCATCAAGTGTCGCGCCACACTGTCCGGAATGGCACGGCGGATGACCTGCGGACGATGGCGATAGCGCACACTATCGCGACTGTCGCGAATTTCGCGCACCAAGGCTGGCGCGAGCAGAATGCCATGGTTGCCGATGGCGGCGTAGGCTGCAGCGAGGTGCGTGGTAGACACCCGGAAGTAATAGCCCTGGGCCATCGAGGGCTTGGCGAGAAGCGGGTTGTCCCAATCGGCGGGCCGCTTGAGCAGCCCCCCGGTCTCTTTCGGGAAGTTCAGACCGAGCGGCGTGCCGAACCCAAAGTCGCGAAGCGTCATGAATTGTTCGTCGCCATTCAGTCTCAGCGAGAACTTCGACATGGCGATGTTGCTGGAAAACTTGATGGCGTCGCCCAGGCCGAGCATCTCGCAGGTGCGGTGCACGTCGAAGATGTGGCGAGTGTAGTTCTGGGAAACCACCTGCCCCCACGCGCCGCACTCACCGGAGACCGGGGTCGTGTCGCTGCCGGTCTTCAGGATCGCGGCGGCGGTGAACAGCTTCGCGGTCGACCCCGGATCATAGCCCTCGACAATCGCGGAGGCGGTGCGTTGCATCCGCCCGGTCAGCGAATCGCGGCGAAACGAGGCGTTCGCGAGGATCTCACCGGTCTCGACCTCGTAGATCACGAAATCACCACCGTCGGCGCTGTACTTGCCGATCGTGGCGAGCAGCTCGGTCTCGGCAATGTTCTGGAGGTCCCGGTCGATGGTCAGGTACACCGACGCCCCGGCCACCGGCTCACGTACGACGTTCCCAGGGGATTCCAGGACCCGTCCTGCAGCGCTCCTCCAGGCGCGTTCCTCCCCGGGCGTGCCACTCAACAGCGAGTCATAGGACTTCTCGATACCACCGACACCCGAGGTGCCGCTGGCGTCGAGGGTACCGATCAGGGCGACCGCGGTGGAATCCTGGGGATAGACCCGCCGGTAGACGACGTCGAGATGGACGCCGCGCAAGTTGCGGATCGGGTCGATCTCCTCGGCGGTGAAGGGTCCGGCGAAGAAGGGATAGTCGCGCGCGAATTCTGCGCGTACCCGCTGCGGCGAGATGTTCAGGAGCTCGGGCAGCTGCCGAACGAGTGTGGCTGTGTCGCGCAGCTCACGCACCGTGATGCGGAGGCGATATTGCGGTTCAGTGCTGGCGAGGATGACGCCGTTGCGATCGTAGATCGTTCCGCGACGCGGCATGATGCTGCGGGTCACTCGGCGCTGCTCCGCCCGGACGTGCCACTGTGGGTATTGCACCACCTGGAGCACGACACTGCGCACCAGCACGCCCACGCCGAGAATGGCCAGGACGCCCTGCAGGAAATGGATCCGGGCCGACGGTTTCGCCATCAGCGATCCGGGGGCAGGTGGAGCTTGACGACCTCGGAATCGGAGGCATCACGGAGCCCGGTGCCACCGAGGCGCTGGAGCAGCACGGTGCGCCCCCGGAGGCTCGTGATGGTTTGCCCCAGGTTGTCGCGCGTGGATCGCGCGGCGAGCACGCTGTCGCCGAGCGCCTGAACGCGCTTCTGGATGGCAAAGCCGCGATGTGACCTGATGACAATGGTGAACGTGACGGCGAGGAACACCGCCGTCCACCCGATCACGAGGTAGCGACCCTTAACCTGCATGGCGGACCCGGAAGAAACGGAGCTTGGCGCTGCGCGCACGCGGATTGGCGGCGATCTCCTCAGCGGACGGAACGATCGCGCGCCGAGGCTCGGCCTCCCCGAGAGAGACATGGCCGCAGACGCATTGCGGCAGTCCCGGTGGGCAGACGCACGCAACGCTCCAGTTGCGAAACGCCCCCTTCACCAGCCGATCCTCGCCCGAATGATAACTGATCACGGCAAGGGTTCCGCGTTCCACCAGGGCATCGCGGAAGGCCGGCAGGATTCGCCCCAGACCCGGGAGCTCGTCGTTGACCACGATCCGGACAGCCTGGAAGAGGCGGGCGAAATCACCGGGGCCGCTCCGTGGCCCCAGCACCGCCCGGATGGCATTGACCAGGTCATCGCTGGTCGCAAAAGCCGAGCGCTCCCGTCGCCGGACCACCTCGGAGGCAAGGCGTCGGGAGCGAGGCTCATCGCCGAAGCCCCGGAAGACATCGGCCAGCTCGCCCTCGTCGGCCGAGTTGAGCCACTCCGCAGCCGTGGGGGCATCGGGGCCCATCCGCATGTCGAGCGGCGCCCCAGGGCGGAAGGTGAAGCCTCTGGCGGGGTCGTCGAGCTGCCGGGAGGAGACGCCGAGGTCAAGGAGGATGAAGTCCGGGTGAAACGCGGTCACCGCCGCGATCGCTTCGTCGCTGGCGTAGGCGGCCTGAAGGTAGCTGACGCCTTCGGACCCGAGCCTTCCTCGCGCCGTGGCGATCGCGTCGGGATCGCGGTCGATCCCCAGGATCTCCGCTCCAGCGGCTCGGAGCGCTTCGGCGTGGCCGCCGTGCCCCAAGGTGGCATCCACGACGCGGCGGGCGCCCGCCGCCCGATCGAGGATCGGGCCGATCAGGACGGGCAGATGATAGGCGTCAGTCATGGTGGTCCTGGAAAAAAAGCGACCCCGTCCGGATCCCGGACGGGGTGGCGACGGGGCTGACGGGGCTCGAACCCGCGACCTCCGCAGTGACAGTGCGGCACTCTAACCAACTGAGCTACAACCCCCAACAGGCCGGACGCGAAGCTAATCGTGTCCGGCTCAGGATGCGAGGGCCTACTGACCGCAGAGGGCCTTGATCTGCGAGGCGGCGTACGGCTTGGCCTTGCCGATATTGTCCAGAAGCGGCTGGGCGATGCTCGTGTATTGTGCGTTGCCCCCTGCGGCGGCGACAGCCAAGCCACCCTCGGCCTTGGTGAGCATGGCGTCGTACTGGCGCGCCAAGTCACAGGTCTTGCCGGCCTGAAGTTGCGACTGCAGCGGGAAGATCTGCTGGTACGCCGCCAGACCGATGAACAGGTTCACCGGCAGGACCACCTCGGGCCGCGTGGTACCCACCGAGAGCATCGAGTCGCCGATGGTGCCGATCCGCCCGTACGAGGTCGGCTGCGTCGTCGAATCCTTCGCGAACGCCTGATACATCGCCTGCATGCCCGTGACGCCAATGCCGGCGAACTTGAATTTGGCATCGTCGTCGCCGAACTTGCGAAAGTAGTTGGTGAACGGAAGGATCTTCTCAGTCTGGTTGGCATCCGCCAGATCCTTGGACACCTGCAGCACGTTATTGAGCTGCCCCGGCGGATCGAGCGCGATCAGCCGATTGGTCACGGCGATGGCGCTGTCCGTCATCCCCACCCAGGTGAATGCGCGGGCGAGCTCCGACACGATATCGGTGTTGTCATTGAACTTCTTGGCGCCGAGCGTGGTCCACTTCAGGTAGGCCTGGGTGTCGGGCTTGGTCTTGGCGATGAAGATGATCTTGTTGAAATACTCCTTGTCGCCTCGAGCGGAATCGACGGACCAGATCTGGGCCAGTGCGGCAAGCGCACAGCCATAGTCGTTGTCCTCGAGGCAACCATTCGCCTTGAGGTCGTACATGTCGGTGTTGTTCGGATCGAGCTTGAGCTGCTCTTCCACCAGTTGATTGAGCGCGTCGCGCCGCCCGTACTT
>JBBRBZ010000053.1:0-17463 GCA_038205305.1 Gemmatimonadales bacterium | reverse complement strand
CGTGCGCATCCCCGACGAGGAGCTATCGAAGGACACGGTGTCGCTGCCGCCGATGAAATGGACTGAACGCGAGCGCTGGGGCAGCTTCGATCGCGAGGGACAGTTGCGTTACATCATCGACATGCCGGTGGGCGCCCACGTCCTCGACCACGACGCGACAGGGCTGCTCGGTGTCACGACAGCAGCTGACGGCTCAATGACGCTGGTGGTCTGGCGGATCGACCACTCCCACTAGAATCTCCTTCGCGGCATCAATCGCCTCGACCGTCCCGACCAGCACCAGCGTGTCGTCGACCTCGAGACGCTCCGTCTTGCTTGGCGCCGCGATTCCCGCTCCAGCGCGCGTGATCCCCAGCACCGTTGCGCCGGTGAGGCCGCGCAAATCGAGTTCCGCCAGCGAACGCCCCACGCCATGATCGCCCTCTTTCACCCGGAACGGTGTCGGTGAGCCGAGCCCGGGCAGCATGTGTGTGGCGGTGGCGAACATGTCCACGTCCTCTTCCATCGACGGGATTGGCATCTCCACCGTGGCGTGCTCCGGCGGAAGCACGGAGCGCACCGCCGCCACCAGGACCTCAGCGCCGGCGCGAAGGTGGCCTTCGAGGTTCTGTGCACTGCGCCACGCCGCGAAGGCGAGCACGACCAGGAAGAGCGCCAGCACCACCGCGCCACGGAATGGCGGCAGGAACGGTTGCGTCAGCGCCAGCAGTGGCAACCCGGTCAGCAGCAGGATGATGATCTCGATCGTCACGATCAGCGCGCGTCGCGGCGCCGCCGCGCGATCGAGCTTCCCTTCCTGCGGCAGCGCCGCACGCGCCAGCTGCTCGGCCAGCGTCCGCGCGGCGCGCCCGATCCCCAGCGCGAAGACGGAACCGATCGCCATTGCCAGGAGGGCGACCGCCCATCCCGTTGTGTGGGGGGCGAGCCCAAAGGATCCCTGCGCCCACGACGCCACCCTCGGCTCAAACGAAATCGCCGCGACGGCGAGCACCACCAGGATTACGGCATCAACGATCAAACCGCGCACCTGCCGGCGAATCACTTGACCGGTCGTCTTGGTGCGTGTCCCCGAGCGCAGCTCATCGACCCAGCTGCCGTAGAGCGACGCGTAGCTCTGCAACGGCTTGGGAAGCTTGCGGTCGATGAAGTTCGCCACCTGGTCCGAGAGCCGGATCAGCCACGGCGTCGAGAGCGCGGTGATGGCGGAGACCGCCACCGCCACCGGGTAGAGGAAAGAGCGCACCGTGCCGCTCGCCACACCAAGCGAGGCGAGAATGAACGAGAATTCACCGATCTGCGTCATGCTGAGCCCGGCCTTCACCGCCGTGCGTGTCCCGGCACCAGCGAGAAAGCTGCCGATCGAAACCGAGAGGAACTTGCCGAAGATGACGACCAACGTGAGCGCCAGCACCGCGCCGCGATGCTGCCACACCTCTGTCGGGTCGATCAGCATCCCGACCGCCACGAAGAACACCGCGCCGAAGACGTCGCGGACCGGTCGCACCAGTTCGGCGACCCGCTCGCCACGTCCCGACTCGCTGATCATCGACCCCGCGATGAACGCCCCGAGCGCCACTGAGTAGCCCAATGCGTTGGCGAGCAGTGCGAAGGCAAAGCAGAGTCCGATGCTCGCGATCACGATCGTCTCGGAGCGCATCGTCTTGATCACTCGCCGCATCATCTGCGGCACGACGAAGAGTCCGGTCGTCACCCAAAGAAAGAGCAGCGCCACCAGCGTTGCCGCGCTCGCCAACAGCGAGGTGGTCGTGCTGGTGGCGCCGCCGCGCCCGATGGTCGCGAGTCCGGCCACGAAGAGCACGGCCGCCAGGTCCTCGACGATCAGCACCCCGAACACCAGTTCGCGCAGCTTGCGCGCGACCGCGCTCTCCTCGAACGCCTTGGCGATGATCGTCGTGCTCGAGATCGCCACGATCGCGCCCGTGAAGAGCCCCTCGTTTGCGGTCCATCCCAGCAGCGAGGCGGCACCGATCCCCAGCCAGACCATCAGCGAGAGATCGATCGTCGCCGTGATCAGCACGCTGCCACCCACCCGGGTCAGCCGACGGATCGAGAATTCGAGCCCGATCGCGAAGAGCAACAGGATGACGCCGAGCTGTGCGAGCGTCTCGGTGGTCTGCACATCGGCGAGCAGGGGAAACGGGGTGTGCGGACCGATCAACAATCCGGCGAGCAGGTAGCCCAGAATGACGGGCTGCCGCAGCCGCTGGAAGACAATCGTGGTGATCGCCGCGGTGCAGAGCACCAGTGCGAAAGTGACCAGGAAGGCGTGCGCGGACTGGGGCATCAGCAGCTAGGGCGTGTCGGCCGACGAAGCGGAGGCGGGAGAGACGGCCCCCATCGGGATCGGTCGCCAGGCAATCGCCTCCCAGGCGGCGTCCAGCGTGGCGATCGCATGCGGGTGATTTGCCGTCCACTCCTTGTTGGCCACCTTCTCGACCGCGAAGGTGACCAACGCCAGCCAGACCGAGGCCCAGAGCTCAACGACGCCCGCCCGCACCGTCCCCTGCTGCTTCCCCAAGGCGATCAGGTGTTCCAGCCCTGCTCGCAGCTCCGTTGCCGCCGCTCGCGACAGTTCATCCAGCTCCCGGGGCTGGCGCCAGGCCAGAAGGAGCCGAATCCGGGCTGGGTCGAGTTCCGCCCGGTCGAGCCAGACGCGCCCCAGCGTCCCCAGCCGCTCCCCCACCGTCCGGGGAACCCCGCCAGACACATCTCGCACCATTGCCGACCCCCACCGTTGGGTTTCCTGATACGCGGCGTTGAGCAGCGCCTGCTTGCTCGGGAAATGGCGATAGATGGTCCCCTCGGCCACTCCGGCCCGACGGGCCAGGATCGGCGTCGTCGTGTCGTGGTACCCCGTGGTGGTGAAGAGTTCGCGGGCCGCCTCGAGCAGTCGCTCCCGGGTGGTCTGCGCAGCGTCGGTCACGGAGCCTCGCGTCCTGTGGGGAGATTTCAGCAGCGGGTTATCTTCGGAGGCTCACTCTGAACCACCCGAAACGATCAGGATGCTGTCATGAAGATGCTCGTACTTGGTGCAGGACTACAGGGCTCCGCCTGTGCGTTCGACCTGCTGCGCGACCCCGAGGTCACTCGGGTCACCCTGGCCGACCTCGACCCAAGCCACAAGGCGCGCTTCCTCGACAGCGGCGATCCGCGCCTCAATCTGGTCGCGCTCGACGTCACCGATCACCCCGCCGTCCTCGCCCTCATGCGCGAGCACGACGCTGCCATGAGCGCGCTGCCCTACTACTTCAACGGGGCCATGGCCAAGCTCGCCGTCGAGGGTGGCTGCCACTTCGCCGACCTCGGCGGCAACACCGACATCGTGCTGGAGCAGAAGAAGCTCGACGAGGAGGCCCGCGCCAAGGGGCTCTCGATCATGCCCGACTGCGGCCTCGCTCCTGGCATGGTCAACATCCTGGCCGCCGAAGGGATCCGCCGTCTCGATACCACCGACGCGGTCCGCATCTTCGTCGGCGGACTGCCGCAGCATCCCGAGCCGCCGCTCAACTACCAGATCGTCTACTCGCTCGAGGGTGCGCTCGACTACTACACCACGCCGTCATGGATCCTGCGCGACGGCAAGCGCACCACCGTCGATGCATTGAGCGAACTCGAACCGGTGGAGTTCCCCCGCCCGATCGGCACCCTCGAGGCCTTCCACACCGCCGGCGGCATCTCGACCATGCCGTTCGCCTGGGAAGGAAAGGTCCGCGAGATGGAGTACAAGACGCTCCGCTATCCCGGACATGTCGCGATCGTCCGACCGATGCGCGAACTCGGCTTCCTCGACCTCACGCCGATCAACGTCAAGGGACACCAGATCGTCCCGCGCGACGCCTTCATCGCCGTGGTCACCCCCAAGCTCAACAAGCCCGAAGGGCGGGACCTCGTTGCGCTCCGCATCATTGTCAGCGGCACCAAGCACGGCAAGCCGCTCACCACCACCTTCGATCTGGTCGACTACTTCGACGAAGTCCACCACATCTCCGCCATGATGCGCACCACCGGCTACTCGCTCGCCCTCACCGGCCTGATTCAGGCCCGCCGTCAGGTGATCCACTTCGGCGTCACCACCCCCGACGAAGGGATGCCGTTCGATCACTACGTCGATGGAATGCGGGCGCGCGGGATCAACATCAAAGAAAGCTGAGAAGAGAACGGAGAACGGAGAACGGAGATTGGAGATCAGAGAACAGCGAGTAATCCGGAGGCCAGATTGCCCGTTCACCGTTCACCGTTCACCGTTCTACCACGCCCACCCGCTGCTCAGATACCACCGCGTCCTTCCCTCCCCGCGCGCGGCGGTGAGCGTGACGATCGCGTTGCGCAGCAACCGCACGGCCACGCCCGCCCCAGGGCCGATCAGCCACTCCTCGCGTGGCGGCGAAGCAGCGCTCATCGCCATACTGGGGCGCAGCGACGACGGCGACACCAGCGATACCAGCGTCGTCACGTCGCAGTCACAGAAGGAACGACCACCGTCCACGAAGGCCAAGGCCGCGATGGCCCCACCCGGAAAGGTGATGATGTCGTGGCGAATCTCCACCGAGGCCAGTATGAGCTTTCGGTCAGTCCGCGCGGCGATCGGCAGCGCCCGATTGGACTCCGGACCTCCAAGCACCGCGAAGGCGTCTTCCCAGCCAGGCATGGTCCGCAGCGGATCGATGTTCTGGTCAGCTCCGCTCGACATCCAGCGGCCACCTACCCTCGTTGTCAGTCGCGTGGCATCGCCGAGCGAGTGCCATCCGCTGGCCAGTGCATACCATCCGGTGTAGTTCGCCCCCGGGCTCACCAGCGCACTGCCATCCAGATTCGCACCAAGCAACCGATGCTGCCCGGTTCCGACGATCATGCCGCCCTGGACCAGGACGCCGCGCCGGGTGTCGTATTCACGATCCCGGGCGTCCAGAATGAGGGCAATGCGCCCCTGTACATCGGTTTCCCTGCGAGCATTGATGCCGAGATGGGCCGCCTCGCCACGAAAGGACACCAGGAAGGGTCCGCCCAGAACGCGTGAGACTTCCGCGCTGAAGGATTGCCGACTGCCGGGCACCATGGGATCGCGCTCGACCAGGAACTCCGCAGAGTGTCGCGCCTCCGCATGCGCCTGCAGCCGCCAACCTTCGGCGAGATGTGGGAAGTCGCCTTGCGCGCGCACCAGCCAGGCGTCCTTGGTGGAATACCCTCCCTCGACCGAAATGCCGCTCTGCAGTGACACCCGATCCTCCCAGCGTGATGGACGAAACAGAATCGCCCGGGCCATCGCCATCACCCCGTCATTGGGGGAGGCCGTGAGGTAGGGGAACCAGGAGAGCCGCCACGGATACGGCGCGGTGCTGTCCTGCGCCGACAAGGGCACCATCGCAACAAGCCAGACCGCCGCCACGATGGCACCCAACCGGCGAATCACTTGG
Organism: Gemmatimonadales bacterium; assembly: GCA_038205305.1. Lineage (GTDB taxonomy): Bacteria > Gemmatimonadota > Gemmatimonadetes > Gemmatimonadales > GWC2-71-9 > Palsa-1233. Next base: position 12,028 of record JBBRBZ010000053.1, on the reverse strand, counting down.
GAAAGAGGACGGCGCAGTCCTCATGGCGCGCGCCTTTCGCATCACACACCGCGAACTTGGAGGGACGCAGCGCGGCGGCGCCGTAGACGCCCTGCTTGTTGACCGCGTAGAACTGCAACTGGAAACCCGGTGCCGGCGCGCCGTCCGGCGTCACCAGCTTGGAGTGGGCCATCGCCATGACGCGTTTGCAGGTCTCGAGGCAGGCATCGGTGGGTGACATCCCGCGCCGCATGTGCTCCACCGTCAGGAATCCGCCAGCCACCATGATGTTGGCCTCGCCGAGGCCGGTCGATCCGGCAGCGCCCACGCTGTTGTCGGTGTATTGCCCGGCCCCCACGATGCCGGAATCACCCACCCGACCCGGCACCTTCCAGGAGAGGCCACTCGTGGTCACGATCGACGAAATGTCGCCGGCCGGATTTACCAGCATCATCGGGTTGGTGCCGGTGGTGTACTTCACCGCCAGCTTCTCACTTCCCGGAACGTCCAGATAGTTGTCGCTCGCGCTCATGTTCGCGCGCCAGTGCAGCCACGCCTCGCGCGACTCCGGAGTGAGCATTTCCTCCACCGGAAGCCCGTAGGAGACGGCGAAGCGCTGGGCATCTTGCCCCACCAGCATGATGTGCGGCGTGTACTTCATGATCAGCCGCACCACCTCGCTCGCCGTCCTGATCCCCTCCAGCGCCCCCACCGCACCGGCCCGCTTGGTCGGCCCGTGCATGCACGAGGCATCGATCTGCACCACTCCCTCGGCGTTGGGATACCCACCGTAGCCAACCGAATGGTCGTTGGGGTCGAGCTCCTGGATCTTCACCCCCTCGACGCCGGCGTCGAGCGTGTCGGCCCCTTTCATCATCAGCTCGACTGCCCTCGCCACCCCGCGAAAACCGTTGTCACTGCCCACCGCCACCGGGGCCGCGAACGAGCGCCGAAGGACCTGGGGGGCCGCCATCGCCTGCGAGGGAGCCAGCGCCGCACCGGCAACTGCGGCGCCGGCAGCACCGAGAAACGAGCGACGAGTGAGACTCGAATCGGACACCGCGGATCTCCTGTGGTGGGATACCCGAAAATCTAATGCCTCGCTCCCCCCTCCCCGCCCTTCGCCCCCTCCTCCCTCCTCCGTTCTCCGTTCTCCGTTCTCCCTTCTCTCCCCTCGCACTCCTCGTAGATTTCGGCATGCCCCAATCCCGCCTCGACCCAGCGATCTTCAACCTTCCGGTCGAGAAGATGCGGGCGGGCTACTACTCCGATAAGTACTTCGTCCGTGCCCGCGACGTCCTCCGTGCCGACCACTGCTCGCCGCGGGTCACCGTGCAGGTCTTCGGCAAGGCCGACGCCCTCCTCGGCGGCATCGACGAGGCGATCGCCATCCTCAAGCTCTGCAGCGACGACTGGTCCCGCCTCAGGGTGCGGGCGCTGCACGACGGCGACACCATCTCGCCTTGGGAGGTGGTGCTGGAGATCGAGGGCCCCTACGACGATTTCTGCCACCTCGAGACCCTCTACCTCGGTGTCCTCTCCCGGCGGACCAGAGTCGGCACCAACACCCGACGCGTCGTCGACGCGGCCCGACCCAAGGATGTGATGTTCTTTCCCGCCCGCCACGATCACTGGCTGGTGCAGACCGGCGATGGCTACGCCGCCCACATCGCGGGAGCCATCGGCGTCTCGACCGATGCGCAGGCCTCTTGGTGGGGAAGTGAGGGGATCGGCACCGTGCCGCACGGAATGATCGCTGCCTACGGTGGAGATACCGTGCTCGCCTCCCTCAAGTTCCTCGAGCACATCCCCTCCGACATCCTGCTGGTCACCCTCGTCGACTTCGAGAATGACTGCGTGCGGACCTCGCTCGAACTGGCCGAGGCACTGGGGCCGCGTCTCTACGGGGTGCGAATCGACACCAGCGAGATGCTGGTCGACACTTCGGTCTTCCCGATGATGGGCCGCTTCAAGCCCACCGGCGTCACCCCGCAGCTGGTGCACAACGTGCGGAATGCCCTCGATCAGGCGGGGCACCCTGCCGTTCGCATTGTGGTGTCTGGCGGCTTCTCCGCCGACAAGATTCAGGAGTTTGAATCGCTGGGTGTTCCGGTCGACGCCTATGGCGTCGGCTCCTCGCTCTTCCTCGGCCGATTCGACTTCACCGCCGACGTTGTTCGCCGGGAGGGCAAGCCCTGCGCGAAGGTCGGCCGGGAATACCGGGAGAACTTCCGACTCGAAAGGGTGGAGTAGCCATGACCACGATCTGTTGGGACGTTGATACGCAGAACGACTTCATCCTGCACACTGGGCTCCTCGCCGTCCCCAAGGCGGAAGCGCTCATTCCCAATCTCAAGCTGCTCACCGACTGGGCCCACGACACCGGCGTGCGCATCGTCGCGTCGGCAGACGACCATCTCGCCACCGATGCCGAGATCAGTGATACGCCCGACTTTGTCACCACCTTCCCACCGCACTGCTTGCGCGGCACCAACGGCCAGCGGAAGATCCCGGCCACCCGACTCCGGACGCCACTGACGCTCGAGCCAGATCCCCAGGATCCCGCCGACCTCACCGAGACCGTTCGCGCCCACCAGGGCGACGTGCTCCTCTTCAAGCACGGCACCGACGTCTTCCAGTGGAACCCCAACGCGGCGGTGGTGCTGTCCGCACTCGTCCCGACCCGGATCTACGTCTACGGCGTCGCCACCGACATCTGCACCAGGGCGGCGGTCGCCGGCCTCGCGCGCCTGCGGCCCGAGGCCGAGCTCCACATCGTCATCGACGCCATTCGCGGCATCAACGACAAGGTGAGCCGCGCGCTGCTGGGCGAGTGGCGAGACGCCGGACACACCCTCACGCACACCACCGACGTCGTGCAGTGACCCTGTCCGGGCGCTTCTTCCTCCCCGGCCCGGTCGAGGTCGACACCGTGGTGGCGGAAGCGATGTTGCGACCGATCTTTTCGCATCGTGGCGCCCAGGCCGATGCGCTCATGCAACGAGTACAGCCGCCGCTGCGCACTTTGTTCGGCACCGAGCGTCCCGTGATGATGCTCACCGGATCCGCCACAGCCATGATGGAAGTCGGGGTCCGGGCGGCAGTGCGGGATCGCGTGCTCTGCGTGATCTCCGGCGTCTTCGGTGAACGCTTCGCGCGCATCGCCGAGGGATGTGACAAGGAGGTCACCCGCCTGCGCGTGCAGCCGGGTATGTCGCTCGAGCCGGCCATGCTCGATGCCATGCTCCAGGGCCCGGAGTTCGACACCGTCACGCTGGTGCATTCGGAGACTTCCACGGGCGCACTCGCGCCCATCGGTGCGTTGCTTGAACAGCTCCGCAAGCGGGACGATCTCATCACCCTCGTCGATGCAGTGTCGTCAGTCGGCGCAATTCCAGTGGAGGCGGATCGCTGGGGAGCCGATTTCGTCTTCACCGGTTCGCAGAAGGCCCTCGGACTTCCACCTGGACTCGCCTTTGGCGTGGCCAGCGAGCGCCTGCTCAAGCGCGCCTCGGACACCGAGAGCCATGGCCTCTATCTCGACGCACTGACGTTGCAGCGGGCCGCCGAGGGGTATCGCTTTCCCACCACGCCTGCGCTGCCGATTGTCCACGCGCTGGATGTCCAGCTCGCCCGCATCGCCGCGGAGGGTCTCGAGGCACGGTTTGCCAGACATCGCGCCATGCGGGAACACGTCGAACAATGGACCACCCGCCACGGCGGCTGCGAGATCTGGGCACCCGAAGGGCGGCGCTCCGATAGCGTCACCGCGCTCCAGTTGCGGCCGCGCCGATCGGCTCGTGCCATTGTCGCCGAGCTCGCCGAGCTGGGGTGGACCGTCGCCACGGGGATGCTGGAAGACGAGGACCGGATCATCCGCATTGGCCACATGGGCGACCTGCAGCTGGCCCAGCTCGATGGGCTACTCGAAGTCCTCGAACCGCGTCTTTAATCGAATTGGTTCCAAATAGAAACGTCACCTGATACCCTCACCCTCCACCCTCCCTTCTCGCTCCTCCGTTCTCCGTTCTCCGTTCTCCGTTCTCCGTCCTCCGTTCTCCGTCCTCCGTTCTCCGTTCTCCGTTCTCGCTTAACTCCCCTCCCCCCCTCCCGTCTTCCTTGCTGTCCTGACTGCAGTACGCAGCCTTTCCACTCCGACTTTGGCAGGTGCCCGATGCGATCCACCCGCGTGCTCACGACCGGCCTGATCCTCCTGGCCGCCGCCTGCTCCTCCTCGCCGACCACCACATCCTCGATGCCCGACGCCCTCATCACCTCCGACATCGCGACCATGACCGCCGATGCCACGACCGAGGACGTCGATGTCATGGCCAGCATGGATGGCAGCATCGGCAACCTGATGGGTGCTCCGCTCGGCAGCTCCGCCTCGCTCGTCGACCCCTCCCAGGGTCGTCGCCCGGGGATGACCGGCTGTTCCTTCGCCGGTGGCCACTTCACTTGTCCCCCGCTGCTTCGGAACGGCCTGACGGTGACACGCACCGTCACCTTCATGGCCGACGGCGGCGCGACGCAGGACAGCTATGACTCGCTCCTCACTGCCTCGATCCATGTGGTCGCTGCGGTCAGCGGCGATGTGACCCGAGGCCCGTGGAGTGCCACCGTCGCCCGGAACCGTGACCTCACTATTTCAGGCCTGCTGGGCACCGAGACCACCCGTACCGTGAACGGCACCGGCAGCGAGTCCGTCTCGCGCGCCCGCGTCACCGTTGCCGGCAATACCCGCTCCTACGACATCATCGGCGCCAGCACTGTCACCAACGTCGTGGTCCCGGTGCGCGCCGAAGGGGTCGATCCGTGGCCGCTTTCCGGCACCATCACCCGGACCTACACGGTCACTCGGACCGACGCCAATGGCTCGGGCGGGACGGTCACCCGGACGGTCGTGATCACCTTCAATGGCAGCTCGACCCCGACGGCCATGGTGAACGGTGAGCCCTTCACCCTCAACCTGTCCAGCCGGACCGCCTCCCACCGCTAGGGCGGCACCGAGGCGGGGCACGAAAGGCGGCTCCGATCGGGGCCGCCTTTTCGTGCCTGCAACCTCCTACCGCCCTCCCTCGCAGGCTGGCATATTGGCCGGATGACCGACCATCCCGACTACACCCCGACCGAAGTCGAAGCGAAGTGGCGCGCACGCTGGCATGCCGAGCGGACCAACGAGGCCGATCTCGACCACGCGTCGCGCCCCTTCTACAACCTGATGATGTTCCCCTACCCGTCGGCGGAAGGGCTTCACGTCGGCAATCTCTTCGCCTTCACCGGTGCCGACGTCTTTGGTCGCTTCAAGCGGATGCAGGGGTGGAATGTCTTTCAGCCGATGGGCTTCGATGCCTTCGGCATCCACTCCGAGAATTTCGCGATGAAGGTCGGCATGCACCCGGCCGAACTCATCCCGCGCAACATCGCCAACTTCACCCGCCAACTCACCAGCATGGGCGGCATGTTCGCCTGGGAGCACGTCCTCTCCACCACCGACGTCAGCTATTACAAGTGGACGCAGTGGCTCTTCCTGCAGCTCTTCAAGCAGGGGCTGGCCTACAAGAAGAAGGGCTCCGTCAATTGGTGCCCCACCGACAAGACCGTGCTCGCCAATGAGCAGGTGATCGGCGGCGCCTGCGAGCGCTGCGGCAGCATGGTGGAGCAGCGGGTGCTCGAGCAGTGGTACTTCCGCATCACCGACTACGCCGGGAGGTTGCTCGCCAACCTCGACGACAAGTCGCTGATGGATTGGTCGGAAAGCACCGTCCTCGCCCAGAAGAACTGGCTCGGCCGCTCCGAGGGTGCCACCATCCGCTTCGTGGCGGGTAAGGAATCGATCGCGGTCTATACCACGCGCCCCGACACCCTCTTCGGCGCCACCTTCCTCGTGCTCGCGCCGGAACATCCGCTGGTGGAACAGCTCACCACCCCAGCGGAGCGCGCTGCCGCCGAAGCGTATCGTGCCCAGGCGGCCGCCAAGGATCTGGTCTCCCGCAAGGTGGGGGAGAAGGAGAAGACAGGCGTCGCGCTCGGCAGCACAGCAATCAACCCGGCCACCGGCGCGCCCATCCCGATCTGGATCGCCGACTATGTGCTGATGGAGTACGGCACCGGCGCTATCATGGCGGTTCCCGGCCACGACGAGCGCGACTTCGACTTCGCCACCAAATACCGGCTCCCCATCGTGCGCGTCGTCGCGCGCGAGGGTGAATCTGCCGACACGCCCCTTGCCGAGGCACTCGCAGACGTCGATGCCGGCCGCCTCGTCAATTCGGGCGAGTATGACAACCTTCCGGCCCTCGAGGCGAAGCGCGCCGTCACGCGCTGGCTCGAGTCGAGCGGACACGGCGAGGGAAAGGTCCAGTTTCGGCTCTACGACTGGTGCATCTCGCGGCAGCGCTACTGGGGCCCACCCATCCCCATCATTTACTGCGACGACTGCGGCGCGGTGCCCGTGCCGGAAGAGCAGCTGCCCGTGGTGCTGCCACAGATCGACGACTTCCGTCCCGACGACTCGGGCGTCTCGCCGCTCGCCCGGCACGCCGAGTGGTACTTCGTGCCCTGCCCTACCTGCGGCAAGCCGGGTCGTCGCGAGACCGATGTCTCCGACACCTTCCTCGACTCAGCCTGGTACTTTCTGCGCTACCCGAGCAGCGAGTTCACCGATCGCCCCTTCGACCCAGCACGCACCGCACGCTGGCTGCCGGTCACCAGCTACATCGGCGGCAACGAACACGCGGTACTGCACCTGCTCTACTCCCGCTTCATCACCATGGTACTCCACGACGCCGGGATGCTTTCGTTCGAAGAACCGTTCCGCACCTTCAGGGCTCACGGCCTGATCGTCAAGGATGGCGCCAAGATGTCCAAGTCCAAGGGCAACGTCATCAACCCCGACGAATACATCAGCAAGTGGGGCGCCGACACCTTCCGCACCTACCTGATGTTCCTTGGTCCCTTCCAGGAAGGGGGCGACTTCCGCGACTCCGGCATCAGCGGTCCCCGGCGCTTCCTCGACAAGGTCTGGGAACTGGTCAGTCAGGCCACGCACCCCGATTGCCGCGACGCCGAGATTCGCCACGAGGTGCTGGTCAAGTGGCACCAGACCAAGAAGCGGGTCGCCGAAGAACTCGAGCTGCTGCACTACAACACCGCCATCGCCGCGCTCATGGAACTGGTCAACGCGCTGCGTGAACAGAACTGCACCGAACCCACCGTCGTCCGCGAGCTGGTGCAGCTGCTGGCTCCCTTCGCCCCGCACTTCGCCGAGGAGTGCTGGGAACGATTGGCTGGCACCGGCTCGATCTTCGATGCGCGCTGGCCCACCTGGGATCCGACGCTCATCATCGAATCCAGTGTGACCATCGTAGCCCAGGTCAACGGCAAGACCCGCGGCACCGTCGCCGTCGCCCGTGACGCCGATGAGGCCACCGTGCGTGCCGCGGTCGAACAGCTCGATGGCATCACCCGACACCTCGAGGGAATGACCGTACGCAAGGTGATCTATGTGCCGGGAAGATTGGTGAACTTCGTGGTGGGATGACGAGAGACGAGAGACGAGAGACGAGAGACGAGAGACGATCCGAAGCTGCCAAGGCGCGCGGGGGCCCACCAGAGGAGTGGGTTGCTGTCTGAGCCGCGAAGCGGCGAGTTGCAACCCCGACGGTTGGTGGGATCCCCCGTGTGCCGCGGCCCTCAGGGGCGGAATCCCGTTGCTGGGATCCCCCGTGTGCCGCGGCAGATTCGGTCAGGATGTTCTATGGGCGACGGTATGCGTCGCCCATGGTCAATGTTTTTCGATCCGTGCCTTCAACCGCTGCAGATCCTGCTCCATCGAGAGGCGCATCGCCGCCACGATCATCTTCTGTGCAAAGCCCAGCACCGCGCCACCGGACTTGCCCGAGTTATTGACCGAAATGCGGGTCGAGTCGAGAATCTGGGCGGCGTAGCTGACTGACAGGCGGGTCGAGTCACCCATGGCCGCGAGCGAATCGTGGCGGGTGATCATCGCCACCTTGGCCAGCGAATCGTTGGCGAGCGACAGCGTCATGGTGTGGCCAGGATCAACCGCGACCACGCGCCACGCCGAAGACTCGCCCGTGCGTCCGGCCTTGAGGGGCGGACGCAGGATCTGGAAGGAGTCGTCGACCTGCAGCAGCCCATGACGCGAGCTGGTGACGGTCGACCCGAGGTCAACCCAGGTACCGAGGGAGTCGGGGTCGGCCAACGAAGCAAACACCCGGTCCGGTGAGGCGCCGATCATCACCACCGCCGTATCCCCACCGGCCGTGAGCTTCTTGATGCCGTAATAGCAGGTACCCACCACCAGCACTACCACCACCAGCAGACCACCTGCGATCCATTTCCACATGGGGCATGCGCTCCGTGACTCGGGGAAGGACTACGCCGCGCTCGGGCCTGCTTCCTCGGTACGACCACCCAGCATCTGGTCCAACATCAGCAGGGCCGAGGGCGAATCGCCCGCCATCCGGAGCTGCTCGATGACCGTCCCGACGTTCTTCTCTTCTTCGACTTGTTCGTTGATGAACCACTGCAGCATGATCTGGCTGGCATAGTCCTGCTCCGCCTGGGCCAGCGCATAGAGCGTGTTGATCGCCACCGTCACCTTCTGCTCATTGGCCAACGATGCCTCGAACACCGACAGCGGACTCTTGAACTTCGCCACCGGCTTGGTGATCGGCTGGAGCACGACCGCCCCGCCCCGAGTGTAGATGTGATCAAACAGTTTCATGGCGTGGACATGCTCCTCCTCACTCTGCACCCGCATCCACTTCGCCATCCCCGGCATCGCCGAGGATTCGAAGAAAGCGGCCATCCCCAGATAGGCGTAGGAGGACTCGAGTTCAAGGTTGAGCTGGGCGTTGATGGCGTCCTGAATCTTGCGCGAAAGCATGGCGTAGTCCTGGAAGGTGTGATGGCGGCTGGAAGCTAAGGGGTCGGGGGTGATGAGTCATGCGTTCCGGAACGTATTCACTGTCCGCTGCGACCCAACCCCTTCTCCCCGCATCTATACTCCTACCATGACACGAGCCACCACGATGGACACCGCCGCCATGCAGGACGCCGACACGGTCATCAGTCAGGCCCGTCTCGGCGACCCGCTGGCACTGGAGGCGCTCTACCGAGCCTACAACGGGCAGGTCTACAACCTGGCCCGCCGGATCTGCCGCACCACGGAAGACGCCGAAGATGTGCTGCAGGAGACCTTCTTCGAGGTATGTCGTAGTATCCGCAACTACCGTGGCGAGGGGAGTATCTGGGGTTGGATCAGGAGCGTGGCATCAAGCAAGGCCCTCATGCGGCTCCGCCGGAACCGCTACCGGGAAACCGACGAGCTCGATGCCGAATACGTCCCCTCAGCCAAGGAGGCCTCGCCGGGCCTCCGAATGGATCTCGAGGCCGCCATGGATCGCCTCACCGTCACCGCGCGGGCGGTGGTCTGGCTCCACGATGTCGAGGGGTACACCCACGAGGAAATCGCCGACCAGATGGGCCGGACGGTGAGTTTTTCCAAGTCCCAGCTCGCCCGGGCGCACAGCCGTCTCCGGGTCTGGCTGGGAGACGAGGCTGTCGCATGACCATCAACCATCTGACCATGGAGCAGCTGCTCGCAGTCCGCGATGGTGACCGGAGCGAGCCACCCTACGCCGAGGCGCATGAGCATCTCCTCGGCTGCGCGTCCTGCCAGCGCGAGCTGGAACGGCTGCACCAGCGCACCGCTCGCCTGCGGGCCCTCCCCAGGATGACCCCGGCGCGCAATCAGTTTCCCGTCGTCCGGGCCCGGATCACCGCGGTCCAGCAGCAGCGTCGGCTGCGCTTCGCCGGGCTGGGCGGGCTCGCCATCGCCGCGTCGTTTCTGCTCGCCGTGGTCGCCCACGACCTCACCCGGCCGACGCCCCTCGACGCCGAGCAGAAGCTGGCCACCGCCAGGTCGGAATCGCAGCAGCTTGAACAGCGCCTGCACGACTACAACCCTGACGAGCGGGTCCTCAGTGGTCGCGCCGCCGTCATGGTGATTCAACTCGAGGATCGCATCGCCGACCTCGACGTCCGGCTCGCCCAGACCCGCGAACTCGATCGCCAGCTCGCCCTCTGGCAGCAGCGCGTCGGGTTGATGAGCGCCCTGGTCGACGTGCATGTCACCAAGGCCAGCAACGTGGGCCTCTGAGCCCCGAAGGAGCAGATATGTTTCGCAGATTGACTCTCATCGCACTCACGCTCAGTGCCAGCACCGTCGGCGCACAGGGCACGGACATCATCATTCGTCGCTCGGGGCAGAAGGATCAGGTCCTGCATCTCGACGACAAGAAGGGCTCCGAAATCGCCGCCAGGGTCTCCGACCAGTTGCAGGGTGCCATGCGGGAACTCAAGGGGCTGGAAATCGCGCGCGAAGGCAACAGCATCCGCTTCACGGTGGACAGCGCCTTCAAGGGGCGTGAGCTGGCTGCGCGTACCGCCGAGGCCGGCGCGCGCATGGCAGCCACGGCTCAAGCAAGCGCCACGATGATGGCCCGTGTGGTCCGCTCTGCCATGTCGCAGCCGCGCATCGGCATCTACGTCAACAATCTCGACTCGCAGGAATCCGACAAGTATGGCGCCCTCATCTCGTCGGTCTCTCCCGGCGGCCCAGCCGACAAGGCGGGCCTCCGCTCGGGAGACATCATCACCCGAATCGCCGGCAAGTCGCTCGCCGCGGCCGACCTCAAGCCGGAGGGCGACAACGACCGGCCGCTCCCGGGTGTGCGGCTGATCGAGGTCGTCAGCAAGCTCCCCGTGGGGAAGGCAGTCGATGTGGACTATCGCCGCGGGACCGACAAGCGCAGCACCAAGGTGACCCCGGTCGAAATGGACGATACCGACATCAGCGCGATTGCCCCCAGCATGACCTTCAACGCGCGGCCAATGCGAGTCGACAGCTTCGGCTTCTCGCCGGCCGTCCCTCGCAACGGCATGGTCTCGCGCATGCCGCTGCAGGTGCCTGGCATGGACCGCAACACCGTGACGCTTTTCGAGGACGTCATCCCGGGCTCGCCCACGGGGAACTTGCACTACGCATTTGGCGTCAGTGGCCCGCTCAGCAACCTCGAACTGGTCTCGCTCAACGAGAAGCTCGGCAGCTACTTCGGCACCTCCGAGGGTGTGCTGGTCGTGAATGTCGGCACCAAGGATGCTTTCGGGCTCACGCCGGGCGACGTGATCGTCTCGGTCGATGGCCGCAAGGTCACCGGCAGCTCGCAGCTGATGCGGATCCTGCGCACCTACGAGCAGGGCGAGGAGTTCAAGCTCCAGATCATGCGACAGAAGAAGACCGAAACACTGACGGGAAAGTTGCCCTGAGATTCGCCTCTCCCGGGCAGCACTGACGAGGGTATTCGGGGCTTCCCGGGTACCCTCGTTAGTTTTACGCCGTGGCCAACCGACCGATGATCTTCCTGCGTGCCCTGACACTGCGCTGTCCCACCTGCGGCAGCGGCGGCACCTTCCGGCACTGGTTCGCGATGAAGGAAGCGTGCGACCGCTGCGGGGCTTCGTTCGCCAATGGCAACCGCGTCGGTGCCAATCTCCTCAACCTCGTCGCCGCTGAACTGCTCCTCATGGCAGTGATCGTGACCGTCGTCGTCAGGAGCTGGCCCAACCCACCCTGGGACGTGCTGCAGATTGCCGCACCACTGCTGATGCTGCTCACGCCGCTGATGCTCTACCCCTTCTCGAAGATGCTGTTCGTTGCGGTCGATGTCGCGATGCACCGGATGGACAAAGAATAGAAGAGAGAAGAGAGAAGAGACCCGCCCCGAGATTCCCCCCTCCTCACCTGAGGCTCGAGTTCGGGGAGAGGTGGTTGCCTGGGCCCTCTTCTCTCTTCTCTCTTCTCTCTTCTCTCAGCGGCTGAACTTCCGCCACCCCCACTCCGCCACCAGCATCCCCACCACCGCCGCCACCGTCACATCACTCAGGAAATGCGCCTGCGCCGCGACCCGGGTGATCGCGCAGCCGGCGGCCAGCGCCAACCAGACCACGGACGCCCGGG
>JBBRBZ010000052.1:0-17787 GCA_038205305.1 Gemmatimonadales bacterium | reverse complement strand
ACCACCCACCAGCCCGCCGAGTGAGCCGAGGATCAGGTCGGCCACCACCCCCTGGGTGCGCGACTTCATGGCGAGTCGGGAGAGCCAACCCGCGATCAGGCCGGTGAGCAGAAAGACAAGAACGCGCATGGAGCCACCTTGAGTGGAGGAGGCTCAATTCTATAGCGAAGGTGGAACACGGCGCGACGGAAGGAGAAAGATGGGCTGAGGTTTTACGCCGCCCGTTTCTGGTACTGCCGTACCGCGAGGGTCAGGATCACCACCCCGGCCGCGGTGAGGGCGAAGAGCTGGCGGGCCACATCCCGGAAGCCGGCGCCCTTCAGGAGCACGGCGCGCATCAGGGTAATGAAGTGGAGCATGGGATTGAGTTGCGCCACCTTCTGTGCCCACTCCGGCATGCCGTGCACGGGGGTGAAGAGTCCGCTCATCAGGGTGTAGACCATGGTGAGGGCGAAGGTGATGAAGAGCGCCTGCTGCTGGGTCTCGGCGATGGTGGAGATCCAGAGGCCGAGACCGAGCGAGGCAACCAGAAAGAGACCAGCACCCACGAAGATCACTGCCACGTTGCCTGCCACCGGCATGCCGAAGACAAAATGCCCAAGCACCAGTCCGACCGCGAGTAGTGCGAGGGCGATGGTCCAGAGGGGAACCAATTTCGCGGTGATGAAAACCGCCCGGGAGATCGGAGTCACGTTGAGCTGATCGAGTGTCCCCGCCTCCTTCTCGCGCACGATGTTGAGCGCCGTCATCAGGGTCCCCACCAGCGTTACCAGTTGTACCAGGATGCCGGGGACCATGTAGCGCGCGTAGTCGAGCGAACTGTTGTACCAGGCGCGCGCCCGCACCTCGACCGTTCCGTGTCCGCGCTGGGGGGCAGGGTCCGCCACGCTCGGGCGCCGCATGGCGGGGACGATCTCGCTGCCGAGTTCCTGCGCATAGGCGATCAGGATGCGATTGGCGTAGCCCTGGGTCACCCCCGCCTGCGCACCATTGACCGCATCGAGGGTGAGCTGCACCATCCCGTGTCGGGTCCGGCGGAGATCACTCTCGAAGTCCCGAGGAATTGTCAGAATCAGATCGGTGCGACCATCGACCAGTGCGTCGTCCGCGGGGCCATCGCTGGCGGAGGCCCCCACCGGGACGAATCGACCACTGCCGTCGAAGCGCTCGATGAGTTGGTGCGAGAGGGTGCTCTGGTCCTGGTCGACCAACCAGACGCGGGCATTCTTCACCTCGAAGGTGGCGGCATTGGTCAGCACCAACAGCTGCACGATCGGCATCACGAAGAGCATTCGCAGAATCACCTTGTCCCGGCTGATCTGCAGGAACTCCTTCTTGAGCAGGACGCGGAGCGTGCGCAGCATCAGGTGAGCCGCACGCTGGATTTTCTGATTGCGACCGCCATCAGGATCAGGAACATCACGGCCAGGATCAACAGTTCCTGCCACAGTGCGGCGATCCCGGCCCCCTTGAGCATGATGCCGCGACAGATGGTGATGAACCAGCGGGCCGGGACGATGTTGGTGACGAGCTGCAACGGTCGGGGCATGCTGGTGATCGGGAAGATCATCCCCGAGAGCATGACGTTCGGCAGCATCGTCCCGGCGAGCGCGGCGAGCATGGCGGCCAGCTGCGAGGATGTCACCGCAGCGATCAACACCCCGAGCGCGAGACCGACCAGCGCAAAGAGGGCACTCGCCGCGAGCAGCAGCGTGACGCTGCCCACGAAGGGGACGCCGAAGACCAGCCACGCCGCGAGCAGCACGGTGGCAGCATTTACGAAGGCGAGTACGAGGTAGGGCAGCACCTTGCCGACGATGATTTGCCACGGATGCAACGGCGAGACCAGCAGCACCTCGAAGGTGCCCCGCTCCTTCTCCCGCGACAGCGAGAGCGCGGTCATCATCGTCGTCACCAGCGTCAGGATGAGTGCAATCAGGCCCGGGACAAAGAGATTCACACTCTCCAGTGATGGGTTGAAGCGCATCCGGACCGAGGCATTCACCCGGACAGCGGCTGGGCTGGCACGTTCCGCCTGCCAGCCACTGATGACCGCACTGGCGTAGTTGAGCATCGTCGTGCCGGAGTTGGGGTCGGCCGCATCCGCGACCACCTGGATCTGGCTCGCCGTGCCGTCGCGCAGGCCCGCGGCGAGCCCCGGCTGGAAGACGACACCGACATCGGCCGCGCCGCTACGGAAGAGTTGGTCGAGTGCCTCGACACGCGGCGGCATCGCCACCAGGTCGAAGCGACCATTCTGGGTAAAGCGACTCCGGAGTGCTCTGGTGGCATCATCCGGTGCGGGGTCAACGATCGCCAGCCGCACCGAATTGATATCGGTCCGCACCGCGTAGCCAAAGAGCACCACTTGTGCGAGTGGCAGGAGAAGCAGGATTGCCAATGTCTGCCGATCACGCAGCAGGTGACGCACCTCCTTCACCATGAAGGCGCGCAGGGCACTCCGGGCCCGGCGAGAAGGTGCCGACATCAGGCGGTGGCCTCCGCGGCCGAGTTGCGCGCCAGCCGGACGAAAATGTCGTCGAGGGAGTCGGTGGCGAACTCTGCTTTCAATGCGTCGGGCGTACCAAGCGCAGCGATGCGCCCATCCACCATGATCGAAACGCGATCGCAGTACTCGGCCTCGTCGAGATAGTGCGTGGTCACGAAGACGGTGGTGCCTCGTGCCGCTGCGCCATAAATCAACTCCCAGAACTGACGTCGGGTAATCGGGTCGACGCCACCGGTCGGTTCATCGAGGAAGACCACCGCGGGCCGGTGCAGCATGGCGACCGAGAAGGCGAGCTTCTGTTTCCAGCCGAGCGGAAGCGAGCCCACCAAGTCGTCAGCCTGCTGCTCGAAGCGTAAATCGGCGAGCAGTTGGTTGCCGCGCGAACGAATCTCGTCATTGGAGAGCCCGTAGATCCCGCCATACAGGGCAATGTTCTCCCGCACGGTCAGGTCTTCGTAGAGCGAGAAGCGCTGACTCATGTAGCCAATCCGGCGACGCACCTGTTCGGGTTCCCGGCGCACATCGAAGCCCGCAACGTGAGCCTCGCCGTCGGAGGGGGCGAGCAGCCCGATCAGCATCTTGATGGCAGTGGTCTTGCCTGCGCCATTGGCCCCAAGAAATCCGAAGACCTCTCCCTTGGCCACCTCGAAGGTGATGCGATCGACCGCGACGAACGTCCCGAAGCGTCGAGTCAAATCGCGGACCGCGATGGCAGGGCCTTCCGCTGCAGGCGCCGTCACGCCGCCTCCTTGGCCCCGGGCGCGTCACCCATCAATTCAATGAACACGTCCTCGATGCCGGCGGGGATGGGGCGGACGGTCGCGTCGTCGATGCCGGCTGATCGCAAGGCATTCCCGAGTTCGGCCACGACTGTCTCAGGAGAGGCTTCGCTCCGCGCATCGCTGTAGTGGACCGTGTCACCGAACGGCAGCGCGGAGGCGGTGTGGGGAAAGCCCCGGAGTGCGCGCAGCAACGGCATTCGCTGGCGAGAACGCACGGCATAGAGCGGACGGGGAAAGAGGTGGCCAATCGCAGCGGGCGCGTCGAGCGCGAGAATCCGTCCGGCCTGGAGCAGCGCCACGCGATCGCAGCGGGCGGCCTCGTCCATGTACGGCGTCGACACCACGATGGTGAGCCCCGAGGCTTTGAGCTCGCCGAGCAGCTCCCAGAACTCGCGGCGCGAGACGGCATCGACGCCGGTGGTCGGCTCGTCGAGGAAGAGGATCTTCGGCCGATGCACCAGCGCGCAGGAGAGGGCGAGTTTCTGCTTCATGCCGCCCGAGAGCGCCGCCGCGCGACGATTCTTGAAGCGCTCAATCTGCTGATAGATCGGCGCGATGGTCGCGTAGCCCTCTTCGATGGTGGTGCCGAAGACCGAGGCGAAAAAGGTCAGGTTTTCCTCGACACTCAGGTCACCGTAGAGCGAGAAGCGGCCAGGCATGTAGCCGATCTGTTCGCGCAGCCCCCAGAGATCGCGCACCACATCGAGGCCAAGCACGGTCGCCGTGCCCGCATCGGGCACCATCAGCGTGGTGAGGATCCGGAACAGCGTGGTCTTGCCACCGCCGTCGGGACCGACCAGTCCGAACAACTCGGCCGGCTGCACCGAGAGGTTGATCCCCTCAAGGGCGCGCGTTGGGCCGAATCGTTTGGTCAGGCCGGTAATCTCCACCGCCGGAGCTGTTCCGCTCACTGCGGCGCCTTGGCGGCGGCCGGTGTGGCGAAGGAGACGTCACCCGGCATGCCGATCTTCAATTCGCCGTCGGGGTTGGCGACGCGGATCTTCACGGCATACACCAGCGTCGCGCGCTCGTTTCGTGTCTGCACCGGCGTCGGGGTGAACTCGGCCTTGTCACTCACCCAGGAGACGATGCCGGGGTGGCTGAGCAGTCCCTTGGGTCCATCGACGTGCACCTGCACCATGCCACCCAGCGTGAAGGTGCCGAGTTGATCGCCCGAGACGTAGGCGCGCAGGGTCAGGGTGTCGAGCGCCGCGATGGCATAGAGTGCCTGGCCCGGCTGGATCATCTCGCCGACCCGGGTGTAGGTGGTGAGCACGGTCCCGCGCACCGGATTGGTCACGATGGCGTTGGCGAGTCGGTCGCCCAACTGGGCAATCTGCACGTCGATGGCGGCGAGGTCGGCGGTGGCGCCGGTGGTCGCCGCACGAGCGGCGTCGATTTGAGCGTCGAGCACCCGCACGTCGCGTTCGGCCTGATCTGCTTGGGTGACAGTGGCGGCCTGTCCCGCGCGCAGTCGCTGGGTGCGCTGCCAGATCCGGTCGGCGATTTCGCGCTGCACCTGGAGCGCCTTGAGTTGCTCGGCGGCCTGGGTGCCGCGCGCCACCAGGGCGCGACGCTGTGCGACGGCCTGTGCGCGCGAGAGACTCAGCTGCACGGTGTCCACCACCGCCACGGTCGCACCACTGTCGAGTACGGCGCCCTCGGTGGCCTCGAAACGGCGGATCTGGCCGGTCGTCTGGGCGGAGACTACCACGTTGTCGGCCTCGAAGGTGCCGTAGGCATCGGGCGTCGCGGCGGAATGACAGGCGACGAGCGCGGTGAGCCCGAGCAGGGCAGGTGCGTGGCGCCAGGAAATGGTGGACATCAACGGACCTCGTGTCCGACAGTGGTGAGTACGCGGGCCCGGGCCTCGACGAGGCGGACGCGATGAGCATCGCGATCGAGTCGCGAGAGCAGCAGATCGGTTTCCCGGTCGATGAACTCGGCCGAGGTGGTGACGCCCTCCCCAACGCGGAGGCGGGTCTCGTTGAGGACGCGCTCGCGCAGGGCGATGATGGTGTCGTCGGTCGCGAGACTGCGCAGCAGCTGGTCGATCGTGGCGAGATCCCGGATCGTGGCACGACGGATCCCCTCGCTGAAAGCGGCCTTCTCGGTCTGGAGAATCCGCGACTGCAGCACTTGGACTTCCTGGTCCCGATGGGTGGTGCCCCAGTTCCAGGGCGCCCATTCGAGCTGCAGCCCCGCCAAGTAGTAGCTGTTGAAGTCCCGTGAGAGCTGGTTCAAGCCAGGGCGACCGTAGCCGCCACGGGCGAACACGGAGAGGCGCGGCTTCATCAGGTCGTCTGCTGCCGCAATCCTGCGCTGGATAAGCGTGTCGCTGGCGGCGAATACCGCGAACTCCGGCCGGGAGTGGTCCTGGTCCAGTATGCTCCGCACCGTGGCGACATCGGCGGCGAGGTCGGGGACCTCGAGCACGGCATCCGGTGCAATCGACTGGCCAGTGAGGGACTCGAGCATTGTGCGCATCGCCCCCCGATCGGCATAGATCTCGTCGCGATTCTGTCGCCGCTTGGCGATCTCGGCGTCGAGCAGCAGCACTTCGCTCGGCAGTGCAGTGCCGTTGGTCACTCGCTCGTTGGCGAGCCGACGCTGTCCGACCAGATCGATGAGTGCAGCGTCGAGCGACGCCCCCTGCGCATCGAGACGGAGCATCGCGAAGAAGGCATCGTTCACTTGCTGACGCTGCTGCCAGAGCACCGCGTGCACTCGCGCCTCTCCCTCCGCCAGCTGGGCGAGTTCCACCTGCAGCCGGTCGCCCGCGGAGGGGTCGATCAACTTCTTGCGGATGTTGAGGGAGGCGTCGAACTGGTCCTTGTACGGCTGGGGCACCGAGAAGGGGCTCCCGGCCGTCGACGTGAACGAGGTGACGTCGGAGAGATGCTGTGCCTGCCCCTGCAGCGAGAACGATGGCAACTGATCGGTGCGGAGCGATTGCTGCCGAAGCGTTGATTGCGCCTTGAGCAGATCTCCTTGGCCGGCCCGGCTGTCGCTGCGCTCTGCGGCGCGCTGCAGCGGACCGAGTCGGAGCGTGTCGGGCTGCTGGGCGATCATGGGTGTCGCGGCAACGATGATCGCAAGCAGCGCCAGCCGAACGGGACGGTGTGGGGCAGGGCGGCTCATGGGCGGATCGCGGTGAGGATGAAGCCGGGCAGTGTCGCGCGGCGTTCGGTCAGCAGCTGGTCGAAGCCGTCCTCGTCGAGTCCCATGATGGTCATGAGCACTGGCCGAGCGGCGAAGGGGAAGACCACCATGGCGAGAACATTGATCAGCAGCTGTCGCGGCGTCATCGGACGCATGCGACCGGCGGCGACCGCCTCGTCGACCAGCTGGGTCACCCGGGCCAGCACCCCGGTACCGATGGCGGACGGGACGGTGCCGAAGGCACGCCGGATCAGCGGTTCGAGGCGTTCGGGGTAGTGGTAGCTCTCGGAGAGGACATAGGAGGGGATGAATGGCGATTCGCGCAGTCCGTCGATGTAGCCGTAGACGAAGCGCTCGATCACCTGCTCCAGCGTCGCCTCTGCGGCGATGGCGGGGACCAGTCCCTGCACCAGCTTGCCGATGGCCTCGACAAAGATGCGCTCGGCCAGCTGTTCCTTGGAGCGGAAATAGTAGTGAATCAGCGCCTGGTTGACCCCGGCCTCCGCGGCAATCTGCTGCATGCGGGCCCCGGCGGTGCCATACCGGGTAAAGACCCGTCTGGCCGCCTCCAGGATGCGGACCTCGACCTCGGCGTCTGCCGGGGGGGGCGGTGTGGCAACCCGGCGGGGCCGGGCACGGGATGAAGTTTTACTGGTCACTTTAACTCTGTGGTTAAACTGTACGGCCAAAGTCTACTCTCGGCATGGTGATTTCCGCAAGGAGGGAAACCGTCGCGCCTTGGAAAGCGTATCGCTTGTGTCGGAATAGCGCAGACCGTCCCATCAGGCGAGTGGGACAGAGTGATTGGACCCCGAAGGAGAGATTTCATGCTGTCACGCCGTATCGCGCCGGTACTCATCGCTACCATCATCGCCGGCGGCCTGCCGCTTGTGCTGCCCGCCCAAACCATGCCGGCGAGCGCCACTGCGCATTTCACCAAGCCGTCCTCGGCGGAACTGCGCAAGCGGTTGAGCAGCACTCAGTTCGCCGTGACCCAGAAGGATGCAACGGAGACACCCTTCGCCAATGCGTACTGGGACAATCATGCGGCGGGGATCTACGTCGACATCGTATCGGGCGAGGCGCTGTTCAGCTCGATCGACAAGTTCGAATCGCACACCGGCTGGCCGTCGTTCACGCGACCGCTGGAGCCCGCGAACCTCAAGACCGCCGATGACCAGAGCATGGGCATGGACCGCACCGAGGTCCGCTCCAAGCTCGCCGACTCGCACCTCGGCCACATTTTTCCAGATGGGCCGAAGCCGACCGGCCTGCGCTACTGCATCAACTCGGCTGCGTTGCGATTCATTCCTGCGGACAAGCTCGCCGCCGAGGGTTACGCCAAGTACGTGGCGCTGTTCAGCAGGAAGACGCGCTGAAGGGGGCGGGCGGGCGCACTATCGCCCGCCCAGTACTTCCACCCTCCCAATCACATCCCCCTCGAGAATGTTGAGCGCCACATCCAGGCCTGAGGTGATGACGCCGAAGACGGTGTATTCGTGGTCGAGCCGCGGGTTGTCGGCGATGTTGATGTACCACTGTGCATCGCCGGTGTCCGAGCCCCGCGCGGAGATGCCGAAGGTGCCGATGCCTTGGGTGTGGAGTGCCAATTCATCACGCATGAAGGCCTGATCACCGACGTACTCGGAGGCGTCGGGTCCGCCGCCCTGTACCACGAAGTTGGGCTCGACACGCTGGAAGCGATGTCCGTCGTAGAAGTGCGCACGTGCCAGGCGAACGATGCGCGCCACGGTGGCTGGCGTCTCGTCGGGAAAGAGCTGCACCACGAAGCTTCCGCCGCCGCTCGACGCCGCCATCGTCACCCGCAGCTGCAATCCCCGCGACATGAAGGTCTCCGCTAGCGGCTCCTCGCGAATCGGTAGCGGATTGGCCTGCGCCGTGACCACGGTGCCGGTCCACTTGGAGAGCGTGGTGGCGACAGTGGTGGCCACGAGGGTGTCGAAGTCGGCGAGATAGGGTTGCAGGCGCGAGGCGTTGGCGCTGCTGCCCGCGTCGGCAATTCGCTTCAGTAGCGCGATGCGCGGGTCGCGGGCGTTCTCGATCTTCGGAGCGCTGAGGCGGTCGAAGGCATCGAGTGCGGCTGCTAGCATCTTCGGGTCAGTCGAGCCTGCCAGCGCCGTCGCGGCGGCCAGTACTACCTGATATCCAGGAGATGCGAGCGCGTCGATGTAGAGGTCATCGGCTTCGTGCTTCTCCCGCTTGGCCAGGCCGGCAATCGCGGCCTCGCGGACGTTGTGATCGCGATCGGTTGCGAGCCCTCGTAGCACGGTGAGATCGCGCGCATCAGCGGCAGCCGTCGCCGCGGCGAGTCGCAACTGCGACATGGTCGAAGCGGCATCACGCGCAAGTGTCGGTGCTGCGGCGGCGGAGTCGAGCTTGGCCAGCGACCGCAGCGCGTGCGCACCGGCCTGCCAGCGATGATCCGGCGGTCCGCCGAAGGTCGACAGCGAGCCATCGATGACATGCCGGAGCGTCGTGATGCTCGCCATCGGGTTGGCACAGCTCGCACCGAGAGCGTCGATGGCGGTGAGGGCGACGTAGGGAACGGGGTCGGTAACGGCGCCGATGATCATTGCGCAATCGGGACGGGAGTTGCCGGCGCGAGCGGCGCCGATCCCCTCGATGCGCACGATCGGGCTCAGATCGGCGAAGGCGCGCTGCAGGTGTGTGGTCCGCAGCTCGGCGGGTAGCGACGCGAGCCCGGCGAGCGCGAGTCGCCGAACCTGCGCGTCGCCGTCCCTCGCGGCGGCTACGGTCGTGGCGCTGTCGAGCATGCGCGCGCCGCCGAGCGTGAGTGTTGCGAGTCTCCGAACATCGGCAGCAGTGGCGCTGGTCGCAGTCGAGCGGAGCATGCTGATGGTCGCCGCTGAGAAGCCAAAGGGCAGCCGTCGCCGTCCTCCCATGCTGTAGAAGGCGTGTACCATGTTGTAGCTGGGGCGGCCCGCGGCACGTGCGGTAATCGCCGATTCGATGCTCCGCACCGCGATACTGTCTGTCGTTGGGAATCGCCCCAGCGCCTCGGCGATCGCACCTGCGGCATAGAGGTCACGCTCGCTCGGGAGCGCAGCCAACAGTGCCGAACGCGCCCGTCCCAGCATGACCAGACCCGAATCGGTGGCATTGGGCGTCGCACGAACGTTTCGGATGGACTGCGCCAACGCGTTGGCCGCCTCGCCTCGGATGGCGGGGACCGGGTCGGTCAGTCGTGCGATCAACTGCGCATCGAACTCCGGTCGCTGCAGCCGACCGATGGCCCGCACGGCGACGCGGCGTAGCAGGGTGTCTGGGCTCGCGAGGCCAGTGAGCAGGACAGCGATCGACTGATTCCCGCCAATGCCACCCCTCGTGTCCTCGGCCACAAGCAACTGCTGCAATCTGGCGGCCGGTTGCTGTGCTGCTGCCGTGGAGACAACGAGCAGCGCGGCGGCGAGGGTGGTGAGCAGTCGAGGATTGCACGATCCGGCACGGCTGCGCATGGGTGGGGCCCTTTGGGTGAGGGGACGGAGTGGGTTGAAACCTACGTCCATTCGCCCGATCCGTTGCGGGTCCCCTCAGCAGATCCGCGGCAGCTGGTCCCCGGGCAGCATGTCCACCACCCGCGAGGTGCCCATTCGGGTCCGCATGATGACCATCCCCGGGTGCTCGGCCACCACGCGGCCGATCTGGAGGGCGGTCTCGCCGAGCGGATGGCTCCGCATCGCCCGCAGGGCGGCGTCGGCTCGTTCGGCAGGGAGGATGGTCAGGAAAACGCCCTCGTTGGCGACGTAGAGCGGATCGAGGCCGAGCATTTCGCACGCGGCCTGCACCGGACCGGGCACCGGCAACTCCGACTCCTCAAGCACCATGCCGACACCAGAGGCCGCCGCAATTTCGTTCAAGGAACTCGCGACCCCGCCCCGCGTCGGATCCCGCAGCACGTGGACCTCCGCACCGATCTCCCGGCGCAGCAACTCCACCAGCGGCGAGAGCGAGGCCGAGTCGCTGGTGATCTCCGCATCAAAGTCGAGATGCTCGCGGGATGCCATGATGGCCATGCCATGGCGACCGATCGGACCGCTCACCAGCACCACGTCGCCGGGCAACGCGCGATCGGGCGTGGGGCGGAAGGTGGCGTCGAGGATGCCGATGGCGGTGGTGTTGATGTAGAGGCCGTCGGCCTTGCCGCGCTCGACCACCTTGGTGTCGCCGGTCACCAGCGGGACACCCGCTGCCGCTGCGGCGTCGGCCATTGCCGTGACGATGCGATCGAGCGTCTCGAACGGGAAGCCCTCCTCGATCACGAAGCCGGCCGAGAAGAATGTTGGGGTTCCTCCCATCATCGCGACATCGTTGAGGGAGCCGTGGACGGCAAGAGATCCGATGTTGCCGCCGGGAAATTCCAGCGGACTCACCACGAAGGTGTCGGTCGAGAAGGCGATCTCGCCTCCGTGGATGGGCAACACCGCTGCATCGCCGATCTGGTCGAGGTACGGGTTCGCGAGCTTGGGCATGAAGCGATCGCGGAGCAGGGCGGCGCTCATCTTCCCGCCAGAGCCGTGGCCAAGCTGAACCCGGTCGTTGGCCACAAGGGGGATGGCGCAGGTGAGTCCTTTCGTCAGGTCGATGCGGGCGGTCATGTCACGACTCCACGGTCTGGGCGATGCGGTAGCGGCCGTAGTTGTAGTAGGCCGCGCAGGCGCCTTCGGAGGAAACCATTGGCGCACCGAGCGGCCGTTCGGGGGTGCAGAGGGTGCCGAAGGCGGGACACTGATTGGGTTTCAGCTGGCCACGGAGCACGGCACCGGCCTGACATTCCGCGGGCTCGTCCACCTGGATTACGCCGACATCAAACTTCAACTCGGCGTCGTACGCCGCGAATTCCTGGCGGAGCCCGAGTCCGCTCGCCGGGATTTCACCCAGTCCACGCCACTTCCGGTTCACCAGCTCGAACACCTGCTCGACGATGTGACGCGCCGGGACCGTTCCCGCGCGAGTGACCGCCCGCACGTACTGATTCTCGACCTCGTGGCGGCCCGATTCCAGCTGCTGCACCGCCATCCAAACCCCTTCGAGAATGTCGAGCGGCTCGAAGCCGGTCACCAC
Organism: Gemmatimonadales bacterium; assembly: GCA_038205305.1. Classification (GTDB taxonomy): domain Bacteria; phylum Gemmatimonadota; class Gemmatimonadetes; order Gemmatimonadales; family GWC2-71-9; genus Palsa-1233. Next base: position 6,231 of record JBBRBZ010000052.1, on the reverse strand, counting down.
AATCGGCACCTGGTACTGCGCCGCGATCGGTTCGTACTCCTGCCATCCCATGATGGTGCAGACATGCCCGGCAGCCAGGAAGGCCTGTACCCGATTGGTCGGGTCGGAGAGCAGTGCGGTCATCGCGGGCGGCACAGTCACATGAGAAACGAGCACCGAGAAGTTGCTGACGCCGAGTTCGCGCGCCCGCCAGACCGCCATGGCGTTGGCCGGGGCGGTGGTCTCGAACCCCACCGCAAAGAAGACGACTTCCTTGTCGGGGTTCTTGATGGCGAGCTCGAGCGCGTCGAGCGGGGAGTAGACAATCCGCACCTCGCCACCGCGCGCTCGGACCTGCAGCAGGTCGCATTCGCTGCCGGGGACCCGAAGCATGTCTCCGAACGAGGTGAAGATCACGTTGGGCAATGCCGCAATGGCGAGCGCCTTGTCGATTTGTTCGAGCGGCGTGACGCAGACGGGGCAGCCCGGCCCGTGGATCATCTCGACTGCGTCGCCAAGGAGTTCATCCAGCCCCTGCTTGACGATGGTGTGGGTCTGGCCGCCGCATACTTCCATCATCACCCAGCGGCGCGTGGCGGTTTCGCGGATGCGGCGGGCCAGCGAACGGGCGATTTCACCGTCGCGATATTCGTCGAGGAATTTCATGAGGTGCTCGCGGGGAGGCCGCCGAGTCCCTGCTCGGCCGATTCGCGCATCCATTCCAGTTCCTCGAGCTGGCTCATCTCGCGCAGCGCCTCGAAGGTCCGTCGTGCTTCTTCTTCATCCACCAACGAGATGGCGAATCCCACATGCACGATGGCGTAGTCGCCGACCTTCACCTCATCGGCGACATAGGCCAGGCAGACGTCGCGCCGCACGCCGCCGAAGTCGACCGTGCCCATGGGCAGGCCGCGATCGGCGTGAATTTCGGTGATCTTGCCGGGGATGCCGAGACACATCAGGGGAGTCCTCCTGCGAAGTGTGCTCCGTCGCTTTCACGGGCGAGGAGTGTGGCTGCGACGGCTGCCTGGCCGAAACTGATCGCGCCATCGTTGGGAGAGAGCTGCCGGGGAACGAGGACCCGAAGGCCGTGCGCCTCCAGTTGCGGTGGAATCAGCGCCAAGAGGCGTGCATTCTGGAAGACGCCGCCGCCGAGGGCAACTGTGCGTGCACCGGTGAGCTCGCACGCGCGGAGCGCGGCTTGGAGCGTGGTCTCGATCACTGAGGCGTGAAGGGACGCGGCGAGTTCCTCGGGATCCTCTCCCGCCTGCCTGCGGCTCCCCAGCTCGGCGAGCAACGGCAGTGGGTCGATCAGCATCATGCCGGTGGCATCTTCCTCGATCGGCAGCGGGACCACTCGCCCGGCGATGGAGCCCGCCAGTGTTTCGAGCTCCATTGCGGCTTGACCCTCGTACTGGCCCGTGCGCCGGAGGCCGAGCACGGCGCTGGCGGCGTCGAAGAGGCGCCCCATCGAGGAGCCGAGTGGTGTGTTGAAGTGACGCGCGATCTGCATGTCGGCAACGGACCGCTCCGTGGCGTCCACTCCCCGGAAGGCGAGCGCGAAGGCCGCCATGAGCTCGGGCTGCAGCGATAGGTAGCCGAGGGCGGTGCGCCACGGATTCCGCGCAGCCAGATCGCCACCGGGGAGCGGAGCATAGCGCAGGTGCCCCAGTCGGCGGTACCCGGCGAGATCGGCGAAGAGGATCTCCGCGCCCCATACCTGTCCGTCGTCGCCGTAGCCGGTGCCATCATAGGCGATGCCGACAACCGGCTCCTGGTCACCATGCTCGGCGAGTACGGCCGCGATATGGGCATGGTGATGCTGCACCACAATCGTCCGCGCGCACTTCAGCTCCTCGGCGATGCGCGTGGAGTGATAGCCCGGGTGCAGGTCGCGCACCACCACCTCGGGCGCGATCTGGAAGAGCGTCTGAAAGCGGCGCAGCGAGGAGCGGAAGTGCTGCTGGGTCTCGAAGTTGTCAAGGTCGCCGATGTGCTGCGACGGATATGCGCGCGAGCCGTCCACCAGCGTAAAGGTGTTCTTGAGATCCGGCCCGACCGCGAGCAGCGGGACTGGGCTCGCCGTGGGAAGGGTCAGTGGCAGCGGCGCGAAGCCTCGCGCCCGCCTGAGAAGCACTGGCTCACGACCGACCACGCGCAGGACGGAATCATCATATCGTGTGACGATCTCCCGGTCATGCAGCAGGAAGCCGTCGGCCACGTCGCTGAGCCGTTGCCGTGCCTCGTCGTTGGCGGTGGCGATCGGCTCCTCGGAGAGGTTGCCGCTGGTCATGACCAAGGGCCGCCCCACCGCCTCAAGCAGCAATCGGTGCAGCGGGGTGGACGGCAGCATGATGCCCACACTGTTCAATCCGGGAGCCACACTGCACGACAGGGGGATCGCATCGTGCCGATGCAGCAGGACGACCGGTCGCGCCGAGGAGGCGAGCTGCGTGGCTTCCTCGACCGAGACCGAGGCGAGGGACCGCGCCTCCTCGAGGTTGCGCACCATCACGGCAAACGGTTTCGCGGGACGATGCTTCCGCTCGCGCAGGTGGACAACGCCCTTCGCCGATGTCGCATCGACCGCGAGATGGAACCCGCCCAGGCCACGAATCGCCAGAATGCCGCCATCCCGGAGCAGCGCCGCGGCGAGTGCGATCGCATCGGCGCGATTTACACTGGTGCGCGGCCCCTTCACCGGCTCGAACCAGAGCTCCGGGCCGCAGGTGGGACAGCTGTTGGTCTCCGAGTGATACCGCCGGTCTCCAGGAGCGGTGTACTCGGCGAGGCACTCGGGGCACTGGAGGAACGGCCGCATGCTGCTCCGTTCGCGATCGTAGGGCATCGCCTCGATCACGGTGAAGCGCGGGCCGCAGTCGGTGCAGGTGATAAACGGGTAGCGGTACCGCCGATTGGCCGGGTCGCGCAGTTCTGCCTCACAGGCCGGGCAGGGTGCCGCGTCTGGTGCCACCGGTTGCCGATGCCCGGCGACATCAACGCTCTGTTCGATCACGAACTGCTTCATGGCCCGGAGTGGTGCCGCCAGCACCTCGACCGTCTCGATCCGGGAGAGCACCGGGGCTTCGTCGCGGAGCGCGTTTACGAACGCCTCGACCGATTCCGCCCGCCCCTCGATGGCAATCTCGACTTCACCGCCGATGTTCCGCACTGATCCCGCCAAACCGTGGGCCGCGGCGAGACGATGTACGAAGGGGCGGAAGCCGACACCCTGGACGATACCGGTGACGCGCACCTGCCTGGCGACGACCACCGGCGCAATCATCATCGGCCGACCGGAACGTCCTGCCGCGCAAAATGCCGGAGGAAGGTGAACCACTCCTCCATTCCTTCGCCACTAATCGCAGAAGTGTAGAAGAAGCGCAGTTCCGGATTGACTTCCCGCGCGCACGCCACGGCAAGATCAAGATCAAACGGCACGTAGGGAAGCAGGTCGAGCTTGGTGAGTACCGCGTAGCGGGCTTCCCGGAACATGCGCGGATATTTGAGTGGCTTGTCCTCGCCTTCAGTGACCGAGAAGACGACCACCTTGGCGGCCTCGCCGAGGTCCCACGCCGCTGGGCAGACCAGGTTGCCGACATTCTCGATGAAAAGCAGTCGGGTGTCGGCCAAGTCGATCGCGTCAAGCGAATGCTGCACCTGCAGGGCGTCGAGATGGCAGGCACCACCGGTGACCACGGCCTGCACCAGGCGACTCGTCCTGGCCGCGAGCCTGTCGGCGTCGTTCTGGGTCTGCACGTCGCCGGTCACAATGCTGATGGACAGCTCATCACCCAGAGCGTCGAGCGTACGCTCGAGCAGGGTCGTCTTTCCCGAGCCGGGTGATGAGACCAAGTTGAGCGCGGGAACATCCGCCTCCGCGAGGCGGCGGCGCACATCGGCGGCGATCTCGTCGTTGCGTGCCATGACCCGCTCGCGGACATCAATTCGGCGGACTGTCATCATCGACCTCGAGCCAGGCGATCCGCAGGTCGGTTCCCGGCGTCTGGATTAGGGAAGGGCGTGCACCACCAAACGGCGGTGCGCTGAGCAGGGCCTCGAGGCAGAAACGGAAGTTCTCGACCTCGACGTTGGAGTCGGTGCCAATTTCGATCGTCACCGTCCGCAGCGCGCCAAGTCGGGCTGGCTCGACATAGCTCTCCGCCAGTCGGCACACCTCGAGCGCGAGGCTCAGCTCGTGCACTCGGCACCTTTGAGTCGGCGACAGTTGTGCCCGGCCGCCGCGAGCCGCGCGACCGTTCGCGTGACCATCTCGCCGATCGCCTCCTGGACCGGCTGACTGATCTCGAGTGTCATCTCGACATACTCGGGTTCCACTCCGATCGCGGCCAGATGTTCGGGCAGGTTGCCTCGCAGCATGGCCAGGGCCAGCACTTCGCGCAGGTCGATCTGGTGCGGCGACATCTTGTGCAGCAGCATCCGCGGCAACTCCTCCTGCTCCAGTTCGATGACCGTGCCGGGTTCGGCGCCGATGCGGATCGCGTCGAGGAAGATGATGCTCGAGGCTCCTTCGAGGACCGGGAGGAGGTTCATTCCCCAGGTGCCCCCGTCGATGAGCTGCACCTCGGGGGGCACTTCATATTCGGTGCGGAGCCGCTCGAGCGCCGCCAGCCCGGCGCCGTCGTCTCCCATCAGCGGATTGCCGAGACCGACCACGAGCGTCTCCGGCGGGGCGTCACTCATCTTCGAAGGGATGTTCGGCTGGCACCATCTTGCCGCCGGTGATCATCGAGGAGATGGCGCTGTTCCGCTCGAGGACATCCGATCGGATGGCGAAGTAGATATGCACCGGGAGGTAGATCGCGAACACCCAGGTGGCGATGTGGTGGAGGAAGCGGACCTCGGGCATGCCGCCCAGGAGGGGCCCGATCCAGTTGAAGGCCTTGAAGAAGATGCCATCGGGGTTGGACTGCCCGTAGAGGGCGAAGCCACTCACCACCTGGAACAATGCCACCAGGTAGAGCGAGGTGTAGCTCATCTGCTGCAGCGGATTGTGCCCGAGATAGGCCGGTGCCTCCTCTGGGCGGATCATGACGTAGGCCTTCGCCTGCCGGATGAGGTTGCCCTGATCCTTCCGTGTGAAGGGGAAGAGCGCCTTGACCCGCTCATACTGATTGCCTGCGAAGAGCCAGTAGGTGCGCACGATGGCCGTCATCACCAGGATACCCGCTGCCACGAAGTGGGTGAAGCGCACCCATCCCATGAGGAAATGCGCACCGGTGTCGCCGCCGTTGACGAAGAACGGCTTGCCGATGTAAAGGCCGGTCACTGCCAGCACCAGAATGCAGAGCGCACTGGTCCAATGCATCACCCGCAGCGGCATGCCCCAGAGGGCCACCCAGCGATAGTTCCCCTCGCGTGGCAGGGGCCGCGGCCGCGGCTTGGCGGCGACGCTGGTCATTGGATCTTCACCTCGACGATTGGGGCGCCCGTCGCGTCGAGCACGTGCACCCCACACGCCATGCAGGGATCGAAGGAATGGATCGTCCGCAGGATTTCGAGCGGTTGGTCTGGCTTCACCAGCGGGTGATTGTCGACCAGCGACGCCTCGTAGGGGCCCATCTGGCCCTGCCCGTCACGCGGTGAACAGTTCCAGGTGCTCGGCACGACGCACTGGTAGCGGGAGATCTTGCCATGCTCGATCTGCACCCAGTGGCCGAGCGCACCGCGGGGCGCATCGAGGTAGCCATAGCCCTGGGCGGTCTCGGGCCAGGTCGAGGGATCCCACTTGGTGCTGGTGAAGGTGCTGGTGTCGCCGCTCTTGATGCGGGCAATGAGCTGGTCGAACCAGAGCGGCATCTGTCGGGCGATGAGCAGCGTCTCCATGCCGCGGGCTGCCGTCCGGCCGAGGGTCGAGAAGAGTGCCTCGGGGCCCACCTTGAGCCGGCCCAGCACCTCGAGCACCAACGGCTTGATGTCGGGGTGCCCGTCGGCGAAGCCAACCAACATCCGGGCGAGGGGGCCGACCTGCATCGGGTGGCCGTCGTATCGCGGTGCCTTCATCCAGGTGTACTTGTCGAGGCCCTGCAGGTAGTCAAACGGGAGCGCGGGGCCGGTGTACTTGGGCTTGGTCTCCCCCTGCCACGGGTGCAGGCCGACGTTGTCGCCACCTGAATATTCATACCACGAGCTCTGGATGAACTCCTCGATCTTCTTCTGGTCGAACGGGACCACGGTGCTGAGGTCCTTGTTCATGATGATGCCGCGCGGGAAGTAGAGCTTGTCGTAATC
>JBBRBZ010000051.1:0-18397 GCA_038205305.1 Gemmatimonadales bacterium | reverse complement strand
GGTGATGTTGCTGCTCGCGCCGCCAGGGAGCCCGGAGACGCTGACGGTGAGGCCACCGGCCGCGACCGTGGAGTAGGTGATCGTCGCTGAGCCTGTGTTGCCGGCGGTTACCGTCACCGACTGGCTTGCCGGTGTGGCCGTGTAGGTCGAGCCGCCCGACGCCACGCTGCTGGCCGTGAGCGTGTAGGTACCTGAGCTGAGGCCAGCGAGCAGCTGCGTTCCGGTGAGCGTCTGGCTGTACCCGCCCGGGCCCGCCACCGTCACGCTGGCGCTGGTACCACCGGGTAGCCCGGCGATGGTGGCATTCAAGGAGCCGCCCGACGGCGAATACGTCACAGCGACCGTCGCGGTCGCTCCGGTGGTTACCGTGATGTTCTGCGATCCTGGTGCCGGCGTGTAGACGAAGCCGCCAACCGTCACGCTGCCGGCATTGAGGGTGTAACTCCCCGGGGTCAGCCCGGTGATGGTCTGCGACGCGGTGAAGAAGTGCGAATAACCACTGGGACCCGTGAGCGTGACACTGCCAGCGGCGCCGCCGGGCAGGCCGGAGATTGTCAGCGTGAGCCCCGCGTCAACGGAGGAGTAGCTGACTGTAGCGGTGGCGCTACCACCCGCCGCAACGCTGCGCGTCTGCGACGCGGGCGAGGGCGCGTAGGTCAGGCCACCGGCCATGATGCTGACAGCTGCCAAGGTATAGGTGCCAGGCGCGAGACCGGCCAGCAGCTGCGTACCGGTGAGGAGTTGCGAGTAGCCGCCAGGGCCCGTCACCTGCACGCTGCCACCGGTACCGCCGGGCGTGCCGTTCACCGAGACCGACAGCGACCCCGTCGTCGTTCCCGCCGTGAAGGCCATCGTCCCCGATGTCACGACACCTGCCGCCACATGGATGCTGACCGGCGAAGCGGTGTACACCACGCCGGACACGGTCACGCTCGGCGCGGTGAGTGTGTAGTTGCCGATGGGGAGACCAAGTTGCGTCCCCGATCCTGGCAGGCCAGAGGAGAAGCTGGTGCCGGTGATCAACACGTTCGCGCTCGAGCCGGCGGGCAGTCCGCTGACGACCAGCGACAGTCCGCCATCGATCGCACCATAGGTGACGCTCGCGGCGACGACAGAACCGGCCACGACGTCACGGGTGACCGAGGAGAGATCGGGCACATAGGTCGCCCCAGCCGTCCAGAGCGCTGACGCGGCCACGGTGTAGTGGCCCGGAGCAAGTGCCGAGAGCGTCTGCGTACCGGTCAGGTGTCGCGAGAAGCCGCCCGGCCCACTCACGTCCACGCTGCCATTCGCGCCACCGGGGAGACCATTCGTGATCACCGCGAGATCGCCCACCGGCGAGGCCACGCTGGCATAGCTGATACTCGCGCTGGCCGTACTCCCGGCACTCACGCTCACCGACTGACTCGCGGCGACCGGAGCATAGCTCGTTCCACCCGACGATACATTCGTCGCCGCGACGGTGTAGTTGCCGGGCGTCAGGCCGTTGAGCGTCTGCGTTCCGGCCACCGCCTGCGAGTAGCCGCCAGGTCCAGTCACCGTGACATTGCCGCTCACGCCTCCGGGGAGGCCCGACAACGTGACGGTCAGGCCGCCGGTGGATGGCGGTGCCGGGGCTGCCGCGGTATAGCTGATCGCGGCGTTCGAGGTGACGCCATTGGTGACGGCGATGATCTGGCTCACCGAAGCCGCGGCGTAGCTGGTGCCGCCGTTGCTGATGTCACCGGCATTGACCGTGTAACTGCCGAGCTCTAGACCGGTGAGCGTCTGCGAGGAGGTGATGAACTGGTTGAAGCCACTGGGACCGCGCACCGTCACGCTGCCGTTCACGCCGCCGGGCAGGCCGGTGATCGCGACCGCGAGCGCCCCGAAAGAGGGTGGCGTCGGCACGACGGCGGAGTACGCCACGCCCGCGTTGGCATTCGCACCCGCCGCAACCGTCACCGACTGACTCGCGGGCAACGGGGTGTACGACGTGCCGCCACTCGAGACCGTCGCGGCGGTCACGACATAGCTGCCGGCCGCGATCCCCGAGACGGTGCGAGTCGCGGTGAAGACTTGCGAGAACCCGCCGGGACCGTTCACGGTCACGCTGCCGCTCGCGACACCGGCGATGGTGATGGTGAGGGCGCCGTCGGTCGCGCCGTAGCCAACACTAGCCGTGGCGAGGGCGCCCACCGTCACGACGCGCGTCTGCGTCGCTGGCGTGGGGGCCCAAGTGTAGGCGCCGACCGTGATGCTGTTGGCGGTGATGGTGTAGATCCCGGGCTGGAGGCCGGTGAGCTGCTGCGCCGTGGTGTAGAAGTGCGAGAAACCACCTGGGCCGGTGACGGTGACACTCGCTGTGAAGCCAGTCGGCACGCCGGGCATGGTGATGGCGAGCGCACCGTCAACCGCACTGTAGCCGACGCTGGCCGCGACGCTCTCGCCCGCGACGACAGTGCGTATCTGCGACGCGGGCGCCGGTGACCAAGTCATTCCGCCGCTGGTGATGCTGCTGGCGCTGATGCTGTAGCTCCCCGGCACCAGACCGGAGAGCGACTGGCTCTCGGTGAGCTGCTGGGTGAAACCGCCTGGACCCGACACCGTCACCTGGCCATTCGTGCCCGGCAGCAACCCGGTCATCGTCACCGTCAGTGCACCCACCGTCGGGCTGCTCGGCGCCACGACCGTGTAGCTGACACTCGCCGTGGCGTTACCGCCGGCGGTGATGGAGACGCTCTGGCTCCGCGGCTGGGCAGCATACGACGAACTGCCGCTGCTGAGATCCACGGCGGTGATGGTGTAGCTGCCGGGGGCAAGTCCGGTGAGTGTCTCGGATGCCGAGAGCGAGTGCACGTAGCTGGCGGGGCCCGTCACGGTGAGGTCTGCGCCGGTGCTCCCTGGCAGACCGGTGACGCTCAGCGCGAGGGAGCCAGTGGTTGGGGCGGCGGCGACGGGAGCATAGCTCACCGACGCCGACGTGGTGCTGCCCACCGAAACCGTCACGATCTGGATCGTCTGCTGCGCGGCGTAGGTGACGCCGCCAGCGGTGAGTCCGCCGGCCGACACCGTGTAGCTCCCGGGCACGAGCCCGCTGAGCGTCTGGGAACTGTTGAGCGAGAGCGAGTAGCCGCCGGGGCCGGTGATGGTCAGGGTGGCGGAAGCGCTGTCCGGCAGACCGAGCACGGTGAGGGCGAGAGCGCCAGTCGCCGGCGCACTGCTCAGCGCGTAGCTGATGGCCACCATGTTCGAGCCCGACGAGGTCACCGTGATACTCTGGGTCGCCGGCGAGGGGACGTAGTGCTCGGCCCCGACCTGGATGTCAGAGGCGACCACGGAATACTGGCCAATCGGGACCCCGGTCAGCATCCCGCCCTCCGTCACAGTGCGGGAGAAGCCGACCGCGTTGGAGATGGTGATGTTGGCGTTGGCGTTGCCCACCAGGCCATTGACGACCACGGAGAGCGAGCTGGTGGTCCCCGGCAAGGAGCCGGTGAGGTCAGCGGCTGACCCGGCACAACTGGCCAAAAATATGACAGAAGCGAAAAGGCCAGCGAAGCGGCGGCAGAACGCGAGGGGTTTGGGGTGGGTACTGGCCCTGTCGCGGGCCTGTCCGGGCGGTGCCAATACGTAGGCGGCCGACTCGCCGCTTGCCTCCAGGTCAGTGCTCTGTGCCATTTCGTGCTCCCTGTCCCAAACATCGCCGAGAATTCAGTGCCGCCAACTCGTGGTCTTTCGACCACCATTTTGGCGAGATCCGTGCCCGCTAAGAGGACCATTTTCTGCGTCGTAGTTGACTAATTACTCGACATTACAGAAATGGCGGGCGTACCGGGCTGAGTATCGGTCGGAAGTGGGAGGAGTTGACTGGGGGATGCCGTGCGAGCCGGGAGATCGATTCCGGGACCGGGCTTCGTTCAGACGACTGGGCGGCGGATCATTTCAGGCTGCAGGAGGTACCGAGTGCGACTGCTGGCGCTGGTGGAGGTGACGAATGCGGCAGAATACCCAGCGGGCATCGGCAGCGCTTCCAGAGACCAGCGCGCGGTCGCTCTGGGGTCGCGACGATCGGCAATCAATCGGGCGGGCTCACCGGGAACGAACGCAACGTCGAAGTGGTCAAGACCATTGGTGACTCCCTCACCCGTGGCCTTCAGGTACGCCTCCTTGCGGCTCCAGCAATTGAAGAAGGCCTCTGGCCAGAGCCCCCGGTCCAGCGCAATCAGTCGTTCGCGCTCCAAAGTGGAAAAATAATTCACGGCAAGGTCACTGAACTCCACGTCGGGAGACCACTGCTCGACATCGACGCCAACCGGCGCCCCACCGGAAATCCCCAGCAGGATGAGATCCCCGGAATGCGACAGGTTGAATTCGGCCATGGGGCTTGGCCCTGGGACGAGCTGCGGTTTTCCCGCTTTCCCTTGTCGGAAACGAAGTTCACGGCACGGCAAACCAGAGTAGGCGCCCAGAAGGAGTCGAGTCACCCCGTGGGCTACCGCGAATCGGAGGCGATCGATGGGAAAGTGAAAGCGTTGGTACCGCCCCCGCTCCTTTTCATCAAGCAGTTCAAGGCACTCCGACTCGAGCGGGCCCCATGCCGCGAGGGAGACGAGCCAGAGGTCGACCTCCCCGCCAGCCGTCGCATGGCGCCCCGTCAATGCGGCAAGAGCAGGGGAGGGACTCCAGCCCGCGTAGGAACTCACGCGCCGGACGGCCCGCGCTTCCGTTCACGCATCGCCTCGGCGAGGGCGGGAAGTCCCGCAGGCAGCACAATGCTGGTGTGTGTGCCGGGCACGATCCGCACATTCACGTCGCCGGCCACGCGATCCCAGCCACGGGTCAGATTGGGCCAGCGTCCACGACCGACTTCGGAGGCCCAGAAGAGGTTGACCGTCCCGGCATACTTCCCGGGGACATAGGCGCGCTGGGCGCGCTGGACGAAGGCGCCGACGAGACCGAGCCCGGGACCTCGGCCTGCCACAGTGCTGCTGTGAGTGGTGTCAGACGACCCCGCTCGGGCGCGGAGCCCGAGACGTCGCCGAACCAGTCCCGCCCCCCACTCCATCAACTCTGTCGCAGAAAATCGGGAAACCTGGCGTGGGCGGCGCTTGTAGTAGTGCACGAGGTAGTGCAACCTGGCAAGGCGCGTCACCGCTTCCTCGTTCGCCGGTTCGCCCGTGAGCAGCCGGAACAGCCGTTCCACTCTGGTGAAGTTGAGGTTCATCGCAAAGCCGTCGACCATGAGGATCTCGGTGACCTCCTCCCCTTCGGCGGCGAGCAATCGCGCCATCTCGTAGGCGACGAGGGCGCCGTGACAGTATCCGCCCAGCCGATAGGGCCCGTTGGGCCGGAGGGAACGAAGCGCAGCCAAAAGATGCCGGGCCATCTCTTCGATGCTGCTAGGCCTGCCAGGTGTCTCCGGGCCACAGGTGGGCAACACAATCATCGGCGCCTCCCCGAGCAGGGGCGCCAGGCGCCGACAGTACCAGCCGTGGCCAAGCACATCGCCATGGACAAATGCGAGTGGAGTTCCCGGACCGTCCTTCTGGAGCACCGGAATTCCGTGTGCCTCTGCCGCTGTTGTCGCGACCACCAACACCTTGACGAGAGTCGCGATGGTCGGACGTTCGAAGAATGGCCCGAATTGCAGCCGGTGTCCCCATACGCGTTCGATCGCGGCCATCATGCGCATGGCCAGCAGTGAATTCCCGCCCAACTCGAAGAAGTCGTCGGTCACGCCAATCTGCTGGAGCCCCAGGATCTCCATCCAAATGCCCGTGACCTCTTCCTCGAGCGGGTTCCGCGGCGACAACACGGCGTCGGCGACGGAGCGCAGCGCTCCGTCAGGTCGCGGCAGCGCCATCCGGTCCAGCTTGCCAGCAGGCGTCAGCGGCAGGTGATCGAGCCGCAGGATCACACTCGGCAGCATCATGCTGGGAAGGCTGCGGCGAAGCCCGTCCATCAACTCCCCGGTCGAGATCTCGCATCCTGCGTGCAAGACAACGTACGCCACCAGTCGAGGGTCGCCGGGTGCATCCTCGCGAATGGTCACCACCGCCTCGGCAACCTGTGGACTCCGAGCCAACGCTGCTTCGATTTCGCCCAGCTCGATGCGATAGCCGCGGATCTTCACCTGGTGGTCGCGGCGCCCCAGAAATTCGATCGTCCCATCGGCCCGCCAACAGGCGAAGTCGCCGGTCCGGTAGAGGCGGCCGGAGCCGCTTGGATCAAACGGATCGAGAAGAAAACGTTCGGCGTTGAGAGTCGGCTGGTGTGCGTAACCGATCGCGACGCCATCGCCTGCCGCGTAGAGCTCACCAGGCACTCCCACCGGCACCGGTTCGCCTACCGCATCAAGCAGATAGACCCGGGTATTGCCGATCGGCCGTCCGATCGGAATGGAACGCCCCGGTTCAACCGCCGTAATCTGGTGGCAACAGGTAAAGGTGGTGTTCTCCGTCGGACCATAGCCGTTGATCAGTCGCACCGTCGGGTGCGCCTCGAGGAATCGCTGAACGTGGGGTGGCGAGAGCACGTCTCCCCCGGCAAGCAGGTGGTGTAACCCCGCCATCCTGGGCAGTGCGGTGTCCACCATTTCACGGAAGAGCGATGCCGTGAGCCAGGCCGTGGTGATGCCTGCCTCTTCCAGCAGCACACCGATCGCGGAAATGGAGGGCGGAGCAGCGGGCGCCAGAACCAGTTCGGCACCGTTGAGGAGTGCTCCCCAGATCTCGAACGTCGACGCGTCGAACGAGAGCGGGGCAAAGCCGAGCACTCGGTCGTCCGGGGTGAACGTGATGTAGTTGGTATTGCGCACCAGCCGCACCACGGCGCGATGGGGAACTACGACGCCCTTTGGACGTCCGCTCGACCCAGAGGTGAACAACACGTAAGCTGGCGCTGTCGCGGGCGGCTCTGGCCACGCGGGAATCGGACGCGCCGCAAGCGCGTCGGCCAGGTCAACGATTCGTCCTGCCAGAGGAGCGCCCAACGCGGTCGACTCGGCAAACCGGTGGGCGGTCGCGGCGTTCACGATCACCAGACCAACCTCCGCGTCCTCGAGCATCCCAGCCAATCGATCATCGGGATAGACTGGATCGAGGGGAACGTAGGCTGCGCCCGCACGGAGGATGGCCAACAGCGCGACGATCATCTCTGTGGATCGCTCGAGCGAGAGCCCCACGGCCTGACCGGCTCCGGCGCCGCGAGCGAGGAGTTCGGCGGCCAACGACTCCGAACGGCGTGCCAGTTCAGCGTAGCTGAGTGCCTCCGATCCGGCGCGAAGGGCCGTAGCATCAGGCGTCCGGCGCACCTGGTCGGCAAACAGGCTGACGATCGAGGCGTCCCGCGGGTATACCGTGGTCGTATCGTTCCACTCCTCCACCACGAGATGCCGCTCCCGTTCATCGATTATCGGCAGTCGGGAGATGGCGCAATCCGGCGTGCCGGTCGCCGCGGTGAGCAGGTTGAGGAAATGGGATGCCATCCGCTCAACGCTATCCCCATCCAGCAGGCCTGCGTCGTACACCAGCGATCCCCGGTATCCGTCCGCGGCAGGAACCAACGTCAGCTGCAGGTCGAACTTGGCCAGCTCGAGACCTGCACCGGCAGGCTCGACCTTCAGTCCGTCGAATCCCCCCGCCCGGTCTTTCGCACTGGGCGAAACAGCCTCGCTGCTGTTTTCCATGGAGAACACGATTTGGAAGATCGGTGTCATCGCAGGGTGGCGCGGTGGCTTGACGAGATCCACGACGCGCTCGAAGGGCAACGCCTGATGGGCGAATCCGCCGATCGCCACTTCACGCACTCGACCGAGCAGTTCCCGGAAGGTCGGATCACCGGAGCAGTCGGTCCGCAACGCCAGCGTATTGAGGAAGAGGCCGACCAATGGCTCCAGTTCGCTGGCGGTGCGCCCCGACATCGGGGAGCCCACAATCACATCATCTTGGCCAGTGTAGCGGACGAGGAGCAGCTGAAACGCGGCCAGGGAGATCATGAACGCGGTCGCCCGCTCGCCGCGGGCGAGCGCATCCATCCGCTGTGCCAGGGACTCGGGAATCCGGAAGGCAAACCGACCCGCCGGACGATCGGCCAGACTCGCGGGACGGGCCTTGGTGGATGGGAGCTGCATGACAGGCAGGGGACCCGCAAGCTGACGAAGCCAGTAGGCGTCGAGTTCCTCGAGCGAATCGCCCGCGAGTCGGGCCCGCTGCCAAACCGCGTAGTCGGCGTACTGGACCCGGAGCGGCAGCAGCCCAGGAGCGCGCCCGGCATGGATGCTGGAATACGCCTCGGCTAGCTCGCTCAGCAGCACGCCCATCGACCAGCCATCGGTGATGATGTGGTGCAGCACCATCAGCAGCACATGATCATCCTCGGCGACTTTGAACAGTACAAATCTCGCCAAGGGTCCGGTGCGAAGGTCAAAGGGTTGATTCGCCGCCTCCCGCAACGCCGTGCGAATGGCGCCAACCGGATCCGTCGCGCTGGAGAGATCCACCTGCTCAACCGGAACCGCCGCGGGCAGTTGCACCACCTGCATCAGTTCCCCGTCCCGCACTTCGAAACTGGTCCGCAGCGACTCATGCCGTGCCGCGAGGGCGTTGATTGCCGTCGTGAGCGCGGGCACGTCGAGCGGTCCCTTGAGGCGTAGCCCCGTTGGAACGTTGTAGGTCGACCGTCCGGGCGCCGCCTCCTCGAGAAACCAGAGACGGGCCTGGGCGAAGGAAGCCGACGCGAGGAATGGCCTGCCCGGGGACTGGGGCCGGGACACAGTCTCGATGCGATTGAGTCCTGGAGCCACGCTGGGGGCACACTCCACATCGATGGCGGCCGCGAGTGCGGCAACCGTAGAGTAGTCGAGAATCATCCGGATCGGCACGATGGTGCCGAGCAAATCGCCGAGTCGTGCAGCGATGCGAATCGCGAGGAGCGAATGCCCACCGAGATCGTAGAAATCATCCCTGGCACCAACGCTCGCGATCCGGAGCGCTTCGGCGTAGGCGGCTGCCACGGCCACCTCCGTTGGGGTCGTCGGCGCGACGAACTCACCAGCCACCTGACTCGCCTCCGGCAGCGGCAGCGCGCGCCGGTCGAGCTTGCCAATCGGCGTCAGCGGCAACTGGTCCAACAGGACGATTCTGGCCGGGATCATGATCGCCGGCAGGAACTGCTTGAGGCCTTCGCGGAGGTCGGCAACGGCAGGACTTTTGTCGACTTCTGGTACCACGTAGCCGACCAACCGAGGTTCCTCTCCGGGATCGGAGCGCAGGACAACAACCGCTTCGGCAACATGCGGCAGCGCCATCAGCACCGACTCGATTTCCGCAAGTTCAATCCTCTGGCCTCGCAGTTTCACCTGCTCATCGAGTCGGCCGAGGTATTCCAGGTCGCCATCGTCCCGCCACCGGGCACGGTCGCCCGTCCGGTACATGCGCGCGCCAGGCCGCAGTACGAACGGATCGTTCAGGAACCGCGAAGCAGTGAGCTCGGGGCGCTGCCAGTAGCCATCGGCCACGCCGGCTCCCGCCACATAGAGTTCGCCGGCCACGCCGATGGGAGTGGGCTGTCCGGCCCGGTCGAGGACGTACGCTCGGGCATTGGCAATCGGACGACCGATGGGCACCACCTTAGGCGTCGCCCCTGAAGGTACTTCCCAAATTGTGGCATCGATTGTCGTTTCCGTCGGCCCATAACAGTTGTACAACCGCGCCCAAGGCATCACCGTCCGGACATGACTAATCAGGTCCGGAGTCATCGCCTCGCCACCAATGAGGAGCGCCCGAACCGAAGTGCACTCGGCAACCCCAGGTGCCTCGAGCAGCAACCGGAGGAGCGAAGGCACCGTTTGGAGAACCGTCACCCCTTCGCGCACCACCTCGACCACCGTCTGATCGGCATCGCGATGAGCGCCTGGCCGCGAGAGTACCAATCGTGCGCCGAAGACCAGAGGGCAGAAGAGTTCATACATCGCCGCATCGAAACTCAACGGAGCCCGCTGCAAGAGAACGTCGACCGAGCTTAGCGGCACCCGGTCCTGGAGTGCGTGCGTGTGATTGACCACAGCGCGGTGCGGCACGATGACGCCCTTTGGCCGCCCCGTGGAACCGGAAGTGTAGAGCAGGTAGATCGGGTCGTCTGGCAGGGACGGGACGGCCGCGACACTCGCGTCCGGCGACTCCACCACAGGATCAGAGAGGATCGAATCCAGCAGGAGGACTGCAGCGCCCGTCTGTGGCAGACGATCCTGATAATCGGCCTGGGTAAGCACCATGCTGGCTCCGGAGTCCTCCAGCATATGCCGCGCCCGATCGGGCGGGTAGTCCACGTCGATGGGGACAATCGCAGCACCCGCTTTCAGCACCGCCAGCAGCGCCACCACCAGTTCGAGGGAACGCTCCGCGTACACCGCCACGAAGTCGCCGCGCCCGACACCGGCAGCACGCAATCGGGTTGCAAAGGCTTCGGCCGCGCCCTCCAACTCACCCCGGGTGAGTGCTCCCCCCTCGACGACGAGTGACACCGCTGTAGGGTCTGCCGATGCCCTCGCTGCGATCAGGGCATCAACGGTCATTCCCGGCGGCACTTCCAGGGCGGTGGCGTTGAACCGCTCAAGCACGGTGGAGCGCTCGTCGTCCGCCATGATCGCCAGGGCCCGCACCGGTAGCTCTGGCGCCTTGGTCGCGCCCGCGAGCAGCGTGAGATAGTGCCGCTCGAACCGCGCCACGGTGTCATCGGCGTAGAGATCGCGATCATACTCGAGCGTTGCCCGGTAGGATCCCTGGTGCGGGGCGAGGGTGAGACCCAGCTCGAACATGGTGAATGCCGCACCGCTTCCCAGCCGCTCGGCCTGAAGGTCTGCGAATTTTCCGTCCGCCGTGCCGGCGCCCTGGGGCACGTTCTGCATGGTGAAGAGCGCCTGGAAGATCGGCGTGCGCGAGGGATCCCGCTCGGGCCGAACCGCTGCCACCACCCGCTCGAACGGCATGGCTTCCTGGGCAAAGCCACCCAAGGTGGTTTCCCGGACTCGCGCCAGCAGTTCCCGAAAAGTAGGTTCACCAGACAGATCGGTGCGAAGCGCAAGCATGTTGATGAACAATCCGATCAACGGCTCGACATCCGCTCCCGCGCCCTGTCTACCAGCCACCGGTGTGCCGACGACCACGTCATCGCTGTCGCCGTACCGCGCGAGCAGGAGTTGAAAGACCGCCAGATACACCATGAAGGGAGTCACGCGCTCTGAACGAGCGAGCTGATCGACGGCAGCCGACAAGGCTTCGGGGACTCGAAAACCTCGCCGGCCCGCCGGTCCGCCAAGATAACTGGCGGGCCGTGGGCCGACCGTGGGCACCTCGAGGACGGGCAATGGAGCAGCCAACTGGTCCCGCCAATAGCGCTCCAGTGCCTCCAGTCGCTCCCCACTCAGCATTTCGTGCTGCCAAAGGGCGAAATCGGCGTACTGAAGCGGCAGCTCAGGCAACACCGGAAGGCGACCGCACTGGATGGCCTCGTAGGCCGTCTCCAGCTCCCGCAAGAGGAGGCCCACGGACCACCCATCAGCGACGATGTGGTGGACGACGGTGAGGAACAGGTGCTCGTCAGCCCCACTTCGCAGGAGCAGGAACCGGAACAGCGGCCCCTGCCGCAGGTCGAAGGGCGCCCGGGCGCGTTCTCGCATCCGCGCCAGAGCTGCGTCACTCGTCTGCTCCTCGTTGCGGCAATCGAGGCACTCAAAGACCACGGGCATGACAGGATGGACCACCTGAACCGGCTCACCATGCTCCACGTCAAACGTCGTCCGGAGCGATTCGTGGCGCGCCACGACGGACTGCGCCGCCGCTTCCAGCGCATCGGGATCGACCGTGCCCCGGAGCCGAAGGGCCAGCGGGACATTGTAGGTCGCGCGTCCTGGGGCGACCTCGTCCATGAACCAAAGCCGCTGCTGGCCGAAGGACGCCGGAAAGACAAAGAGGTCTGTGTCCAGGCCGGCCTCGGTGGCTTCGCGCTCGTCGCGAGGAGGTGTCATGCTTCGCCTGCGGGATACCGGCGCCGGAAGCCCTCTCGGGCCGCGGCCCGCAACCGCGGGGTGGCGACGCGTGACACCTCAGCTGCATCGCGGTCGATGGTAGCGGCGAGGTCACCCAGCGTCGCGGCATCGAAGAATGCCCGTAGGCCGATGCGCACCCCCGCACGATCCGCCACTCGAGTGAGGACGCGCATCGCCAGCAGCGAATGCCCGCCGAGTTCGAAGAAGTTGTCATCCAATCCGACCGACGAGCTCTGCAGCATTTCCTCCACCAGGCCGATCAACAACTGCTCGGTTGGTGTCGAAGGCGGTCGATAGGCCGCGCCGCCGGTGAGATCCTCGGCCCGGGGCGCGGGGAGTGCCGCCCGATTCAGCTTGCCGTTGGCGTTGAGCGGCCATGCCTGCAACCAGATGATCGCGCTAGGCACCATGTAGGCTGGCAGCACGCGACGCAGCCGCTCACGGACGGTGATCGATGCGGTCTGCTGTTGGTCCGCGCCAGGTGAACTGTTGCCCTCCGGCAGGCAGTATGCCACCAACCGCTGGTCGCCTGGCGAGTCGGTTCGGACCATGACAATCGCCGCCTGCACTTCAGCTCCCTGCACCAGTGCCTGTTCGATCTCGCCAAGCTCGATGCGAAAGCCGCGAAGCTTCACCTGGGTGTCGAGCCGGCCGAGGTATTGTAGCGTGCCATCCGCGCGCCAACGGGCACGGTCACCCGTCCGGTACATGAGCGCGGCGCCCGAAGGATCGAACGGATCGGGGACGAATCGGTCGCGCGTCAACTCCTCCCTGTTCAGGTAGCCGCGAGCCACTCCACGACCGGCGATGCAGAGCTCCCCCGCCACGCCCGTCGGCACCAACCCGAGCCGATTGTCCACTACCACGATTCTGGTGTTTGCGATCGGTCGACCGATCGGGACTTCATCAGAGATCCACGGCCCAGTGGGACAGGACCAGTGCGTCGAGTACACGGTAGTCTCGGTGGGGCCGTAGAGATTCGTGACGTCCAGGTCCGGGCACAAGGCGCGAAGCCTGGTCAGGAGTTCCGACGGGAGCGCCTCGCCGCCCAGGAAGAGATGACGCATGCGAGCCAGTGCCGTCGCGGCAGCCGCCTCCGAGGCCTCGAGCATCATGGCGAGCTGTGACGGCACCAGTTGAAGAATGGTGAGGCGGTGCCGGGCAATGCTCTCGATGAGGTAGAACGGATCCTGATGCCCGCCGGGTCGAGCCAGCACCAGTCGGGCTCCGGTGGTCAGTGGCAGGAAAAATTCCCAGATGCAGGCATCGAAACTCGCGGGAGCCTTCTGCAGGACCGCGTCGGCCGATGATACCGGGTACTCCGCCTGCATCCACGAGACGTAGTTGACCACAGCCCGGTTGGGAATCATCACACCCTTGGGCCGACCGGTCGACCCGGAGGTGTAGATGACATAGGCAAGATCTTCGGGGCCAGAGGCGGTGCCCAACTCGTCGTCCCGCTCGCTGGACTCGTCCGGATCATCCAACCGGATAACCGCCGTGGGAAGCGTCGACTCGGCAAGGTTCAGTACGGAGGCGAACGACTCCAGCAGCGGCCCGGTGATCAGCAGGACACGCGGCGCCGCGTCGGCAAACATGAACGCGACGCGGTCTGCGGGATACTCGGGATCGAGCGGGATATAATAGCCCCCACTCCGGAGCACGGCCACGATCGCCACCACCAGTTCAAATGACCGTTCTGCACAGATGGCGACTCCCACACCCGGGCCGACCCCCATCCGGCGGAGTCGTGCGGCAAGCGAACCCGCCCGCGCGCCAAGCTCGCCATAGCTGAGGAGAATCGGATTGCCGTTGGCGTCATCGATCTCCACCGCAACCGCCGATGGCGTCGCGGCGGCTTGCTCGGTCAGCAGTTCGCCGAGCGAGCGCGATGGTGGCGGATCGGTCTGGGGCGATTCGCCCAAACCCAACAAACGCTGGCGCTCGGGGAGGTCCACCAGTGGGATGGTGGCGATCCGCGCCTGCGGGTCGACGACAATGGTCTCCAGCAGCAACTGGAGTCCGTTAAGCATCCGTTCGATTGTTGCCGCATCGAACAGATCAGTGCGATACTCGGCGAGCAGGCGCAAACCGTCGGCGCGTTCGAGGGCAAACAACGACAGATCGAACTTGGTCGCCCCGCGTGCGGCGCCGAATCCGGACGGTGTGGCTCCATCCAGCCGCAGCCCATCGCGCTCGGGATCCTGCAGCGTGAACATCACCTGGAAGGGTGAGCCGCCACCGATCACCTTCTCCCGCGACAGTTCCATCACCAGTTTCTCGAACGGCAGCTCCTGGTGGTCATAGGCGCCCAGGACGGTCTCACGCACACGACCCAACAGTTCCGAGAATGTCGGATCCCCCGCCAGCGAGACCCGGAGCACCAGCATGTTGACAAAGTACCCCATGACTCCGCCGATCTCGTCCATGGTGCGCCCGGCGATCGGTGAGCCGACGACGATGTCTTCCTGACCACTGAATCGCGCCAGCAGGAGGTCCACGGCGGAGAGGAGGGTCATGAAGAGCGTGGCATTGTGCGCCTGACTCAGCCTGCGCAGCCCATCAAGTACGGCGGTTGGCACCACGATGCTGACCTGTGCCCCGTCGAACGACGGAGTGCGAGGCCGCTGCCGATCTGTCGGGAGTTCGAGGAGCGCGGGAGCATCAGCGAGCTGCGTCCGCCAGTACCCCACCAGATCCTCGAGCCGCTTTCCGGTGAGTCGGCTGCGCTGCCAGGCCGCAAAGTCCGCGTACTGCACTGGCAAGGGAGGCAGCACCGCTTCAACCCCGCTTCGGGATGCGGAGTACAGGGCGCCGAGCTCACGGATCAGGATGTTGCCGGACCAGGCGTCGGACGCCACGTGATGGGACTCCAACAGGAGCACATGATCATCGGCATCAAGCTGGAGCAGGGTGACGCGGAGCTGGAAGTCCCGGGCCAGATCGAAAGGGCGGCGCGAGAGGCGCTTCACTTCACGCAGGGCCGCAGCCTCCCGTTCATCGGCGGCCAGATCCAGCAGGCTCATCACTTCGATGTCGACCGCTCGAGGCGACCCGATCCGCTGCCTCGGCTCACCGTCGACGACGGCATAGGTCGTCCGAAGAATTTCATGACGCGCGATGAGCGCGTCGAGAGCGCGCTGCAGTGCCGGGCGATCGATGACTCCCCGAATCCGGGTGACGCGAGGGACATTGTAGCTGTGGCCCGGATTGCTCTGCTCCATCATCCAGAGCAGTTCCTGCGCGAACGACATCGGCAACGGGCCATCGCGGGGAACTGGTGCAATCCCGCTCGTGGACCCCGAAGCGTTCAAGGCAATAGCTTCACCGGACTCCCAGGCACGTTCGACCGCCGCTCGATTGTCGGCTGACAATCGGGCAAGCCGCTGCTCCAGTTCACGTCGGCGGGCTGCGACGAGATCGAAGGCGTCGGCCATCAGGCCCCCGCGGCCGGGGTTGGCGGCCGGTCGGTCATCGCCTCCAGCGCCGCGAGCTTCCGCTCCAGGTCGATCAACTCTGCAAGCTGCCGGATTTGCGGGGCATCAAAGAGTGTCCGGAGTGGCAATCGGAGACCGAACGTCCTGCTGATCTTGCCCAGAATCCGAATCGCCACCAGCGAGTGTCCGCCGAGCACCAGGAAATCGTCGAGCACGCCGATCGAGGTGGCGTCCCGCTTCAGCGCGTCTGCCCAGATCTGACGCATCGCCTCTTCGGTGGGCGTGGCGGGCAACTCCAGCTCGGTCGATCCGCCGAGGAGGGGATCAGGCAGACTCGCACGGTCGAGCTTGCCGTTCGCCGTCAGCGGCAACGCGTCCACCAGGACCACGACAGCGGGAACCATGTAATCGGGAAGTCGGTTGGCGAGCAGTTGCTGAATGCGTTCCGGGGTCGGTCGAACTGCATGGGCGCCGGCATACCCCTGTTCAAGCTTCGGGACCACATAGGCAGCCACCACGGGATCCAGCCCGACGGGGGAGTGCAGGATCACGGCGCACTGATCGACGACGTCGAGGCCACCCAGCACCTGCTCGATTTCACCCAGCTCCACCCGGAAACCGCGCACCTTCACCTGATTGTCGACGCGCCCCAAGAATTCGATCTCACCCGTCGCGAGACGTCGAACTCGGTCCCCGGTTCGATACACCCGTCCGACGCCGGGTAGCGCCACAAAACGTTCCGCGGTCAGCTCGGGCCGGTGGAGGTAGCCCTGCGTTACTCCTGCGCCACCGATATAGAGCTCACCGGGAACGCCCGTCGGCATGGGCTTCCGAGCGTCATCAAGGACGTGGAGCACCACATTGGCGAGCGGCCCTCCGATCGGGACCGTGGCGGCGTGCGGTGTCGTCTCCGGATCGCCCACCAACCAGGTGCTGGCCCCCACGGTGGTTTCGGTCGGGCCGTAGTGATTCAGGACACGACAGGTACCTGCCGAGCGGAGTTGTGCTGCGAGCGCCCAGGAAAGCGCCTCGCCTCCGAGAACGAGCCAACGCGCCGGGAGCACCCGCTGCAAGTCGACAGCGCTTCGATCGCCAACGAGCGCCCTCACATGATTGGGCGTGAGCTTGAGCACATCGATCCGGTGCCTGGAGAGGTATTCCGCGTACTGGGCGGGATTGGTGACGACATCATCGCTGAGGAGATGCAGCACCCCCCCTGCGCAAAGCGCCGGAAAGAGCGCCGTGTTTCCCAGGTCTGCCGCGAGCGATGAGCCATGTCCGAAGGACCATCCGGAGAGGGCAGCAAGCCCGTCACCGGGCGAGCCACGCTCCACCTCCGCGAGGACGCGGCTGATGGAGCGAGTGTAATGCACGATGTTCGCATGGGAGACCACCACGCCCTTGGGAACGCCCGTGGACCCGGAGGTGAACAGCACGTAGGCCGGATCGTCCGGACCGCTCCCTGACGCGAACCGGGCTACCGGTTGCCGCGCAATGAGCTCGGCATCGCGGTCGGGGCAGATGGCGACGATGCTTTCGGGGAGCCGCTCGAGGTGGCGAGCGTGCGCGATGACAACCCCTGCTCCGCACTCGTTGAGCTGGAGCGCGAGTCGCGCTGTGGGAGCATCGGCGGCAAGAGGCACGTAGCAGCCGCCCGCCTTGAGCACCGCCAGCATGGCCACCACGACATCGGCCGAACGTTCAAGGCAGAGTGCCACGGGTGTCGTCCGGATCACTCCTGCCAACCTCAACTGGTGGGCCAGCTGATTGGCCCGTCGGTCCATGTCGCCGAAGCTGAGCTCGTCGTCGCCGGAAATCACGGCGGTCGCATGGCCCTGCCGATCGACCACCGCCTCGACCAGCGAGGTCACGGTGGTCTGGGGGCTGAGGTCAATCGCGGTATTGTTGCTCGTGCGCTCGAGGGCAACTTCCTCGGCAGTACGCAACGGGATCGCATCAATCAGACGCTGGGGATCTGCAATCACCGCGGTGAGCAGCAGCCGCAGGTGCGAAAGCATCCGGTCCATGGTTTCCGGCGCAAACAGGTCGGCCCGACCACGCAACGTGAGCGTCAGGTGGTCCGGGCGCTCGGCCATGAACAGTGTCAGGTCAAACTTGGTGTTGTTCCCTTCCCCAGCGAACGACAGTACCTCGGCGTCTCCGAGCCGCCGGCTGGACTCCTGCGCCCCCTCAAGCATCGTGAAGACCACCTGGAAGAGCGGCGCGTGGCTCAGCGACTGTCCCGACTGCAGCTCCAGCACGAGCTTCTCAAAGGGGACGTCCTGATGCTCGTAGGCACTCAGCGCACTGCCCCGCAGCTGGCGTAGAAGGCTCTCGAACGTGGGGGCGCCACCAAAGCGTGCCCGTTGGACGATCGTGTTTGCGAAGTAGCCGATCAGCCCTTCCGTCTCCGCCACGGCACGCCCCGCAACGGGGGAACCCACGAGGACGTCTGCCCGACCGGTATACCGGTGCAGGAGGGCGGTATAACCGGCCAGCAGCACCATGTAGAGCGTCGCCTCATGGCGTCGACCCAATTGGCGCAACTCCTCCATCAGAGCGAGCGGGAGGTCGATCGAGCTGGTCACTCCCGCGATCGAGGCCCGTGGCGGGCGGGGGAAATCGGTCGGCAGGTCGAGGACGAACTCGGCGTCACCGAGTTCGTTGCGCCAGTAGTCCAGCAGCCCCTGCAGGTGCGCGCCGGAGAGTTGTTCACGCTGCCAAACCGCGAAGTCGGCGTACTGAATGGGGAGGTCGGGAAGCGCAACGGGTGCCTTGCCTCCGGCGGCCTGGTACAGGGCATCCAGATCACGGAACATGACGTCTCGCGACCAGCCGTCGGCCGCGATGTGATGCGAGTCGATGTGGAGCAGATGCTCCCCCTCACCCAACCGGATCACGGCCACCCGGAGGGGAGGCTCCTGCGCCAGAT
>JBBRBZ010000050.1:0-18521 GCA_038205305.1 Gemmatimonadales bacterium | reverse complement strand
AGGAGGGCAAGGGTGTAGCGTTCAGCCGCGGTGATCTGGTGGTAGGGCATGGTTGATTTATTTCTCTTGGCGGAGAATGGGCTAACCGCACACCAGGTCATCGCGACCCAGCCTGCGTTGTTGCACTAAGTATATGAATGCAAGGCACCTAACTAGCACTTGCTGCCGTCGAGGCCACACGGTTCGGCCGCCGCGATGTATTGTTTATCTAAGGATTGCGGCGGCCTCACCCGGCCTCGCAGCAGAAGCGCAGGCCGTTAGGTGCCCACGGCGGTCCGGCTTGACACTAGTAACGCCACGCGTTATTATTCTCCATGATTCGGAGCTTCGCGGACCGGGACACGGCACGCCTCTTCGACCGGGAACCCGTCCGCCGGTTTCCCGGGGCCCTCCAGCGGACCATGTTGCGGAAACTGGTCGTGCTCGATGCGGCCGATGCCTTGCAGGACCTGCGCTCCCCGCCAGGCAACCGCCTGGAGAAGCTGCGCGGCAACCGGGCCGGTCAGCATAGTATCCGGGTCAATGATCAATGGCGCATCTGCTTTCGATGGCGCGATGGCGATGCCCACGATGTCGAGATCGTCGACTACCACTAGGAGTGTGTATGGCGCACCGTAAGCTGGCTCCAATCCACCCTGGTGAGGTGCTGTTCGAGGAATACCTCGAGCCACTGGGGCTGTCCCAATACCGGTTGGCGCAGGATATCAGTGTGCCGGCCCGTCGCATCAATGAAATTGTCCACGGCAAGCGTGCGGTGTCCGCAGACACCGCCCTGCGGTTGGCCCGGTACTTCGGCACGAGCGACCGGTTCTGGTTGAACCTCCAAGGGCGCTTTGACCTTGAGACGGAACGGGACCGCCTCGGCCATCGCCTGGTGGAAGAAGTCCTGATTCTAGCGGGCACCTAACAAGCAAATGCAGCTGGCGAGCGCGCGCACCATGCGCCTTCGGCGCCAGCGCGCTCGCCAGCTGATTTGCAGGTCGTTAGGGGGACTTGAAGGATATCTATACCACTGTTATACTTGGGTATGAAGACAGCCATCTCTTTACCCGACGCGTTGTTTAAGTCGGGCGACACCCTGGCGAAGCGCCTTGGGGTCAGCCGCAGTGAGCTCTATGCCCGAGCCTTGGCGGATTTCGTCGCGAAGCATCGGGCCAATCAAGTCACCCAGCGTCTGAATGCCGTGTACGCTGAGGAGGACAGTCGGCTCGACCCGGCCCTGTTGAACGGCCAGCTGATGGGCCTCACTCGCGAGTCATGGTAGGCTGGGATGGAAATTGCTCGGGGAGAGGTCTGGTGGGCGGATCTGCCGGAGCCCGCGGGTTCTGCCCCGGGCTATCGGCGCCCCGTCCTCGTGGTCCAGAGTGACGCCTTCAACCGCGGCAGGCTCAACACGGTCACGATTGTCGCGCTCACCGGAAACATCCGCCTCGTGGCCGCGCCAGGAAACGTATTGGTTCCTGCCCGGGCCTCGGGCCTCCCCAAGGACTCGGTGGCGAATGTGACCCAGGTCCTCACGATCCCCCGGGAGCTGCTGACCCATCGAGTGCGTGCACTCTCCGGGGCAGTCGTGAAGCAAATCGATGAGGGGTTGCGTCTCGCCCTTGATCTATAGTGTCTGGGAGGCGCCCCCTAACTAGTGCTTGCTGCCGGCGGCGCGCGCATGGAGCCGCTTCGCGGCGAGCGCGCCGCGGCAGAAGCACAAAACGTTATGCCCCACCAATTGACCAGTAGCGCCCGGCTGTATATTGAAGCCAAGCCTCAGTTTGGAGGATCGGCCATGATTGCTCGACCCGAGGTTGTGCACACCGACCCAAGCATCCTGCACGGGACCCCCGTCTTCGTGGGCACGCGCGTGCCGGCCCAGTCCCTCTTCGACTACCTCGAAGGCGGCGACTCCCTCGACGAATTCCTGCGGCAGTTCCCCTCCGTCACGCGCCAGCAAGCCGTGGCCACCCTCGAACTCGCGCGCGAGTCGGTCCTGGCCGGTGCGCGTCCTTCTTGACGAGAACCTCCCACACGCCTTGAGCGGTTGGCTGCCAGGCCACCTCGTGGATACGGTCGCGGGGCGCGGGTGGTCCGGGACGCGCAACGGGGAATTGCTGCGCCGCGCGAGTGGTGACTACGACGTCTTCCTCACCATGGACCGACGCCTGCCTGAGCAACAACAGATTGCGCAGCTCCCGTTTGGCGTGATTGTGCTCATCGCCCCCTCGAATCGATTAGTCCACCTGCAGCCCTTGGTCGCTGGCATCCTCAGGGCGCTACCACGTGTGACACCGGGTGCCGTGCACATGGTTGGGGCATAACCCGCGCTTGCTGCGGACGGGGCCAGACGCGCCGGGGCCGCCGCGCTAGGTAGGTTTGGGATGGCGGCGGCCCCGGCCTGGCCCCGCCGCAGAAGCGCAGAGTCGTTGGGCCGAATACGAGCTCCAGAACGAGGGGCGTCAAGCGATGGCAATTCCAGCGAAATGGCGCGCCGGGGTGACGTGCTCACTCTTTCTTGCTGCAGCGGTCGCTTGCGCAGGCATGAGTGTAGGCGCTGTTGTGAACCCCCCGAAGCATTTACCGGCGTTCTCCGCTGACCGCGATTCTCTTGCCGGCAGCTCTCGGGCCGATTCAGTTGCCATTGCCCTTGGCCTCCCGTTGCTGCGCCCCCGTGCGAGCGCGTCAGGAATCGAGGAGATCCGCTATCAGGTTGAAGGAAGCACGACACCGCAGGAACTCGTCCGACTTGTGCGAAAGGGAAAGCAGGTGGAGGGGGTGCTCATTCAATATTGACGAGCCATCAATCCGTTCGATGATGCTGATGCGATCCCTGAGTGGCAGATGGTCCGGTACTATCAGGGCAGGCGATGCGGTACGATCGTTCGATTCGGCAATCTGGAGGCGTGCAAGCTTCGTCTCAGTTCCCCGCCGAACTGGAGACAGCTTTGGGATTCGCTCATCGCCCTCGGCGTGGCCACTCTGCCGACCCAGAGTTCCCTTCCGCACAAGTACGTCATGACAGAGGACGGGAGTACGATGACAATTGCGGTCCTCGCTGGCGACCACTACCGCCAGTATTCCTATTATCAGCCACGGAACTACCACGATCCTGAGGACAGTGCGGCGATCGCCATCCGGAACGTCGTGGATTCCGCCTTCCGGCAGGTGAGGCCTTCGGGGAACGAGCGCACCTTTCGGGGACGACTGGATCTGGGAATCGCAACGAGCGAATTCACTCGCTGCGGCTCGCGCACTGTGTGGGGGCTCCACCTATTGGTGCCGAGCGGTGCGGTACCCCCAATCACGACGGACTCCAGCGTGAGGATCTCCTATTTCGTCGAAGTGGGCGGGACGCTCGCCATGCCAGGCCTAAGGTGGGGTGAGCCGTATTCGGAGATCGTAGAAGCAGCGACAGTGAGTATTGTTCGGCCATGGGGCGAGAAAGAATGCTAGGGGGCGAGGATCGGCCCAACACGCGCTTGCTGCCGACGAGGCCAAGGCGGCTCGGCCGCCGCGATGTATGTTTTCTCTAAGGACTGCGGCGGCCTCTCCTGGCCTCGCAGCAGAAGCGCACGCCGTTAGACAGTCAGCATTGAGGTCGAGAATGGAATGAGGCTCTGCATCGCCGTACTGATCGGTATTCAAGGCTGCGGAGTGGCCCACCGTCCAGCTCAGGACTTCAGTCGAGACTCTCTCGCACGGAAGATCGCTGAGCAACGCGTGTACAACGCGGCGGCGGCAGCGATCATTGTGAGCAACCGGCCTGCCGTTGTGTTCGTGGTAAAGAATAGATTCCTGTGGTCTGGCGATTCTACGGGACCGGCAATGGCGCAGCCAGCGTGGCGAGATTTTGTGCACCGGTCGCGCGAGTCAGGTGTTGTCCCGGTACTGAATGGTGATCTGGCCGGCACCCAGGGACTCCTGGGTGTAAGTAGCGGGGAAGGCATACTCAGTGGGGACGTGACGGACACTGCAGTGATCGCCTTCTCCGGCATGGGTTTCTCACCGAGCGGCGACGAGGCGGTCGTCCTCATGGACTATCGTTGCGGTACCCGCTGCGGTGTGGTCGCGTTTGGGTGGTTCCGACGCCAAGGCGAGGGCTGGGTCCTCTATAGGGCGGATACAACCTCGCGACGCTATTGATGCTGGCTAACCAGCGCTTGCTGCCGTCGAGGCCAAGTCGGGTCGGCCGCCGCGATGTTTCTTTTGATAAGGACTGCGGCCGCCGGCCCAGGCCTCGCCGCAGAAGCGCAAGGCGTTAGGGCGCAAGCGAAAGCGTTATTGTGGGCGAACATCCTCCGGTGCGGAGCTCTCATGAGATTTCTCGCTGCAGTCGTCGCCATCACAGTTGCCGGGACTCCAGCCGCTGCCCAGCTACCACGCCTTCAGGAAGTCGCCCTGCCTGCATCCCTGTCAGAAGTGAAGTTTGTCCCGGATACCATGGTAGGCATCAGCGTACATCCATCGGGGTGTCTGGTGATGTCCGACGCGGATGAATCTCAAGTCGTTTGCGTGAGCCTCACGACTGGGGCCACTCGGCGCATTGGTCGTCATGGAAGCGGTCCGGGTGAGTTTGGCCGAATCGGTGCCATCGCGATCTTCCCCAGCGGGGGCCTGCTGATCCATGATGCAGCGAACGGCCGCCTCACGACGGTCAACGCCGACTGGACCATCGGTGAATCGCGAACCCTCCCTTCGCGGATCACCGGTGGGCTCTTTCGCCCCACGGGCCAAAGTGTGTTCGCCCTCGGCGGAATCCGCGGATGGGACCTTGTCTCCGTATCGCTCGCGTCCGGGGCAGTGGCGTCGAACTTCTCTCCTGGTCATGCGGACTCCGCCTTGTTCGATCTCCCTGCCTATCACGCTTGGGCGTTCTATCTCGCAGCTGGTGGGGCCAACACGTGGCTCGTGGCGAGCCTTGGCAAAAACGCGGTCCTGCGACTTGACGCAAACGGGAAGTTGGTGTCACGCGCAATGCGCGTCCTCCCTACGGAATACCCGTCACCCGCTGAAGGTGATCGCCGACGGGCTTTCTTCGCCCGCATGGGCTCTGGGACCTCGCCGGATCAGCAAGCCCGAATCAACTCATTGGCAGATGCCTTCCTGCGGTCCCCGAAGCCCACTGCGAGTGTACATGGTTTTGCGGATGACCGGTCCGGGAGGCTGTGGGTGGTTACGCCACGACTCCACTCGGATAGCACCGAATTGGACGTCTTCCAACGGAATGGCGCCTACCTCGGCACACGACGCATCGCGGGCCAGGTTCAAGGCATTGCGTTCGCCGACGGAGATCTCCTCGTTCTCAGGGAGGTTCTGGTCGGCCCCTCTGCCGGTGCCCAAGGTGTCTGCCGGTATCGCCTGGTGGGCGGTGCACCCTAACACGCGCTTGCTGCTGACCGGGCGAAGGCGTGTCAGCGCGGCGCGCTGTATTCTTTTTCTAAGGACTGCGCCGCGCCGCCACTCGCCCGGCAGCAGCAGCGCAGAGTCGTTAAGACGATCTGGCTGAAAGCGCCGACGCGCCCGGACCGTCTCCAGTGTTCATCCTTACCTGAGGGACGTCGATGATGAAACCGCTTTCCACGGTGTGGCTCTGGTTCATGATCGGATGGGGAGTACTACTTGTCGGGGCAATCCTCGGGATTGGCTGGAATAGGAATGGGTTGCGCCGAATTGCCCCTGTCGCTGGAGGTGTCGCATTGGTCTGGGCTGTCGGCGTTGGGCTGTTCGCCCGCTTTGGTATTCCACCTTTCTGGGTCACTGCCCCTCTCGTGGTGGTTTGCTTGAGCCTCTCGGCGTGGTTCAGCCGGCGGGCAGCCCGGCTTTCAACGGTCAGTCCCACAGGCGAATGAGCCCGGCTAACTGGCGGCTCCTTTCCACGGTGTCTTTGTACCACCCCGTGTTGACAGCCATCACGCGGCGCAAACCGGGCTGCACAAGTCGGTCATGGTGTACAGGTCCGAATGGGCATCGGCAATGAAGCGTTCACGTTGTTCCACGGGTGCAGTCTCCATCCACGGCATAGCCAACCTCCGGTAGGTCAGCCAGGGTCGCAGTGTTACCCATGTTGCCGGTATACTCTGTGACCTATGCACCCGGGTTGTACCCTCGCCACAAGCAAGGTTCTCTGTCGCGCGGCCAGCGACCACACCGAGGGAGGGTCATGAGCGCGCCGACTTCAGGGTCCCGGTCCCGTGGCATCCGATGGTCACGACGTTCGGCGAGGATGGTCGCCTGCCTGGCCCTGCTGGCTGGGGCCTGTCAGTCGCCGACCGAGTCCGTCTTGATCCCAGTGCCGGTCCAGGTGATGCTGAACCCCGTGGCGATCACGGTGCCGCGGGGTCAGGTCGGCACTGTCTCAGTCTCGCTACCGGGAGTGCCAGCAGGTACCGCCGTCAGCTGGACCGTGAGCGGCGGAAGCGCGGGCATCACGACGGGGTTCGGTGAAGGCGCGTCGACCCCGGCGTCGACGTTGACCGTGGTGGTGGGCGTGACCGTCCCACGTGGCAGCTACCAACTCACCGTGTCTGGGTCAGCAGTCGGGGTGACGACTCAACCAGCACAACTTCTCGTCACTGTCAGCGAGACGAGCGGCGCCGCGCGAGCCGAATGGCGCACAAACGCGAAGGACTTGAGGAGTGGCCGTGGACACTAATACACGAGACATCCCAGGTGTCGTAGCACCTCCCCCCCTCCTTTATGCGCTCCCGCTGGCGGTGGGCCTATATGCCCAGCATGTTCGCCCGCAAGCACTGTTGCCGGCGGAGATCGGTCGACCCGTCGGGATGGCTCTCGTTGTGCTCGGCTTGATCGGCATGGCTGGCGTGGTGGCATTTCGCCGCGCACGAACCAGCCCCAATCCCTGGCGACCGACCACCGCGCTGGTCCTCACGGGGCCGTATCGCTGGACGCGCAATCCGATGTACGTCGGGATGACGCTGCTCTATCTCGGGGCAACCGCCTGGGTCAACACGGTCTGGCCCCTGATTCCTCTTCCGGTCATCCTGCTGGTTATGCAGCGGGGCGTCATTGCGCGGGAGGAGGCATACCTCGAAACGCGATTCGGCAATGAGTATCGGAAGTACAAGGAACACGTCCGGCGATGGCTTTAAGAATTGTGGTGCGTCAGGCGCATTGTCTCATGTCAAGTGCGCAGCGGAACACTGAGCCTTAACGCCCATGACGTTCCTCGAGGGTGCCAGAGCCAAGTCGCTGGCGAGGACAGTGATGAAACCCGATAGCAGGACGCGTACGCCGGAGGCCGACGAATTGGCCGCGAGCGAATGCCAGGTCGATTCGACCCCAGCGGCGGATTGAGCGATGGAGCCATTGCGACAGAAATGACGGGCAGCCGCATTCGGCTGCCCCAGCTGCAGCGTCTACGGCTGCAGCTTCACCAGTGCCTTGTAGGAGTCCACCCACAGTCCGTCATTCACCGGCGTCACCGCGCCGAACGGCCAGTTCTTCTCGGCTGTCACGCGAGTGAATGACCACAACACCGCGCGCGTATCGAGGTCGAGCGCGTAGAGCGTACCGCGCGATGCTGCAGCGGGTTTGGACTGCGGACTGCCCTGGAAGTACAACACGGTGCCGGCAATGCTGAGCGATGGCGTTGATACATTGAATGTGCCCGGTACCTCCCACGCAGTTTTGCCGGTCGATTTGTCGTACGCCACGAGCGCCGTTGGCGTCATGCCCACCAGCACGGCCCCTGCATCCATGAGGCCGGACACCTCGACCAGCCGCATCCTACCTTCCACCATCGCGCGCGTTTCCACCGGTTTCCACCGTTCACGACCCGACGCGCGGTCCACCGCGTACAGTCGACTCTCCGCCCAGCCGTAAATGGTCGATGCCGTAGCGATCGGCGCGGTGAGGCACACGCCCGCCGTGCCGTACTCTGCCGGCGCGCGGTACCGCCAGCGTTCCTGCCCTGTCGTTGCGTCGAGTGCCAACAGATCGAAGCCGTCCGGGCGCGAGGCATCGCCGGCGACGGCGTCAACGCCAAGCGAGATGTAGACGACCCCGTCTCGCACGGCCGGACGCGCGGTACAGAACCGTCGCGTGGAAAAGGGGCGCCGCCACACTTCCTTGCCCGTCGCGGCATCGAGTGCCACGACATTGGCATCCTTCGTTTGCACGACAACCATGGTGTTCGAGGCGACCACCGTCGCGCCGCTGGCCGGATCGAGCGCGCGCCACACGGCTTTGCCCGTCGCGAGCGACACGGCAATCACTGCACCCGGGTTCGCCGCACCGTACGGCGCAATGGCGAGAGCACCCACGATCGCAGGCGGTGTCGACACCGACCCGTTGATGTCGGCGGGATGATACGACCAGGCGAGTTTGCCGGTTGCCAGGTTGACCGCGTGCAAGCCGGCATTGCCCGATGGCCCGCCGGCCACGATGAGATTGCCGGCAATCGTGGATGGACCCCAATCGCGATTGCCGTTGCTGACCGCGAACTGTTCGGTGGGCGGCGTGCGCACCGGTCGCACGGTCGCGGCGTCAGATTGTGCGCGAGCCCATGCGGGCAGCAGGGCCATGATGATGGCGGCACGGCTCAGAACACACCGGAACCGACGCGCGGCTGTCTCATCGAGCCGCTGCGCTGGTGAATGGCCCGCTGCCATGGCGTAACGAACGGTGGTGTAAGGGTCGTGCTGTTGGTGCCGCATGGGTGCCTCTCATGAGCCAGGAGACCGCGAGGGGGCAGCTGCCTGCGAGAAACGTCTCCTCGCGGGTTGCGACCCTGAACTATTTCAGCGACTGCACATGCGCGACGAGCTGATCGAGGGCGATGCCGGTCCCCTGCAGAAAACCTGATTCCTTGTTTTTCTCACAGTCCGCTTCATCCCGATGCAGCGCCGTGAAGACGTAGCGGGTGCCAGCTCCCACGCTCTCCATCGTCATGATGGCGGTGATCGGAATGTCGTCAAAGACCGCGGGACGATAGTCGGGGAACAACATGGAGGTCCAGACGAGCCGCTCCAGCGGAACGACGTCCAGGATGCAGCCAACGTTGGGAACCTCCTGACCGTCTCCCACGACGATGTCGATCCTGAAGATGCCGCCCGGTCGCACGTCCATTTCGCAATGCGTAACGCGACCCCAAGGCTTGGGCATGTACCACTCCTTGAGATGTTCGGGTGTCGTCAATGCTTCCCAGACGAGATGCTTGGGGGCGTCGATGAACCGTTCGAGCGCGAAATCAAGTTTCGGATTGATTGTGAAGGGCGTGCTCATGATGGTGACTCCTTCGCTTGACGGTGTTTGACGTATTCATCAAACCGGTCCAATCGGGCTTCCCACAATTGACGCCGCTCGGTCAGCCAGGCTTCAACGACCTGGAACCGTTCGGGGGCGAGCTCATACGTCCGCACGCGCCCTCGCTTTGTCGACTTCACCAGTCGGCTCTTCTCGAGCACCGACAGGTGCTGCACGAACGACGGGAGCTTCATGTCAAACGGTGCGGCCAGCTCGCTGACAGTGGCTGGTCCGGCCGACAGCTGCTCCAGGACTCTCCGCCGAGTCGGGTTGGACAAGGCATGAAATACGTCGTCGGCGACCGCGGATTGGACCATGTCAACACCAGAGGAGTCGTTGGGTGATCCGAACGTCCTGAGGGAGTATATCGCCGGACAATACTAAGGGCAAGGCCTAAGTATAATCTTCACCGGTCCCGCTGATTGCGGCTGCGAGGAGGCGCCGGGAGAGGCGCTGCTTGGGGACCAGTGGGGCTCGTTGCCGGCCGGAATCGGACTGGGTGCTGGTAACGCCCGCCCGGCTCCCGTAAGTTGGAAGCGCCGATTCCGTCGGCGCGGCCAACGCGCCGAGTTGCGGTTCAACTGCATTCGTCAGGTAGCAACTCGCCATGGCCAGATATTGGTGGCAATGCACTTCGTGCGGTGAAAAGACGGCGTGGCTGACGGCGTGCGATTCGCCCAGCATCGCCGCCTTCATCTGGAACGAGCTGGCGCCGAGCGGCTGGGATCAGCGCCTCTTGTGTCGCCGCTGCAAATGCAAGCGCCGTGCGCTGCGCATTACTTATCGGTTCCAGCGTGGCGATCCGGAACGGATCCACGTCAGGCATATCGTTGGGCTCGGCCCTGAGGGAGACTATCTCCCGATGCTCTGGGACACCTTTCGGCATTCGACTCCTCGGGCGCATTGGATGGACTTCAAGTACCAACGAGGCCGCAGTCCCTGGGGGCTCACCAAACGGCTGGTGCTGACGCAGCCACAACTTGTGGGGTTACTGCGGGCCTACCAGGTCGCGACGGGACGGGCGATCGATGTCGCCGCGCAATAGGCAGGGAAAGCCAACCGAGCCCTATCGCAGATACCGCTGAACGATCGCGCGGAGATTGGCTATCTCGAACGGCTTCTCGATGTACTCCTTGGGAGGCTCCGTCAGGAATGCCCTGGCGCTGGCAGTGAATGCCCCCCCGGTCAGGAAGAGCATCTTGCCTGCCTGATCCGGGGCGACGATCATGAGCTCGCGATAGAGGTCCATCCCGGTCATCTCCGGCATCATCAGGTCGCAAAGAATGAGGTCGAACTTTTCGCCGGCCGCGCACATGGCCAACGCTTCCTTCGCAACGATCACGGTCACGACATTGTGGTCTTTCGCGAGCACGCGCTCGACGACGGCCGCCAGGAGCGCCTCGTCGTCCACGATGAGAATCCGCCCCCGGCGGGTGGCGCTCTGGATGGGGGCGTCGATCGGGCGCGGCGTGGGGGTCTCGCGTCGGGCGACCGGCAGCGCGACACGGAAAGTGGTGCCATGGCCCACCCGGCTGTCGACCGTCAGAGTTCCCCCCATGTCGGTCACAATGCGTCGGCTGATCGCGAGCCCGAGCCCGGTCCCGGCGCCAACGGCCTTCGTGGTGAAGAACGCATCGAAGATCCGGCCGGTGATCTCGGGCGGTATCCCGTCGCCGTTGTCGGTGACCTCAATGACGACGTGCGCACCGTCGAGCCGCGTACGAATGCGAATCTCGCTGCGGTCCGCCTTCCCATCAGGCAGGGCCTGTGCGGCGTTGACGAGGAGGTTGAGAAAGACCTGACCGAGCCGGGCCTCGTTGGCCTCGACCGGTGGAACGCTGCCGTACTCCTTGATCAGGCGGGCGCGGTGGCGAATCTCGTTCCACGCCATTCCAATGGCCGATTCCATCGTGGCCGTGATGTCCACCGGGCCTTTTGCCTCCTCGGTGGGCGATCGTGAAAAGACCTTGAGATCGCGCACGATGAATCGGACACGCTCGGCGGCTTCGCGCGCGTCGGCCAAGGGCTCCCGGATCTCCTCCAGGGTCAGCGCGTAGCTCCGCCCGTCAGGCCCGACGGACGGAATACTCTGGTTCGCGAGGCTATCGATGACGTAGTCGAGGTTCGCGAGGACGGCGGCCAGCGGGTTGTTGATCTCGTGCGCCACCCCTGCGGCGAGGGTCCCGACCGACGCCATCCGGTCGCTGACCATCAGCTGGGATTCGAGCGTCCGCTTCTCGGTGATGTCGGTGCTGATGACGAAAACCGCCTTCGGCTCCCCCCGGTCATCCCGCACGAGGGTCCAGCGGACATCCATGGTGAGCTCGCGGCCATCCTTGGTGCGCTTCACCAGCTCGCCCTGCCACTCGCCATCTACCATCAGCGCGGTCTGCGCGGTGGCCAGGACATCGACGTCCGCGTCGAGCAGCTCCGCGTCCGTGCGGCCAATGGCCTCTGCCGCCGTCCATCCGTAGGTGCGCTCCGCGCCCTTGTTCCAGAAGGTGATGCGGCCATCCAGATCCTTCACTTCAATAACTTCGTGCGCAATGTCCAGCAGCGCCGCCTGCTCGCGCATCTGGGCGTCGGCATCCCGACGTTCCAGCTCCGAGGCCGCGCGCGCCGCAAAGATCTTCAGTGTCGCCATGCCGATATCCACTTGCGTCAGCGGCTCGCGAAACAATGCGCCCAGCGCGCCAAGGTGTCGACCAGTCGAGCTGGTGAGGCGCACACCGAGCATTCCCTCCGACCTCAGCCGCTGCATGAGTGGGGAGTGAGGATACTGTTCCCACACCCCTCGCGGGACGACTTGCAAGTCGGTGGTGAGGGCCAGGTTGTTCGGTGACCCTCGGATAACGAACTCGTCATTCGTCACGACCCGTCCCTCAATGACCGAGGCGACGCTGCGGGCCATCGACGGCTCTCCAGGAAGCAACTGCGACATCTGCCCCGCCTGGGCTCCCAACGCCGACGTCATGCTCAGCACCAGCTGCTCGAAGAACTCCGTGCCGGTGGCGAGCGACACGCCCGCGGCCACGGTCGCCAGCGCTGACTGGAGGCGGTTGCGCTCCAGTCGCGCGCGCAGGTGCTGGATGCCGAACGCGACATCGTCGGCCATCTGCTGCAGGAGCGCGAGTTCCTCGGCGCTCGTGTGCTTGACCGCGGAGGAGTAAAGCGAGAGTACCCCGAAGGTGCGCGTCGCATCCCGGAGGGGCAGCACGATGTTGCCGCGGTAGCCGTGCCGTCGTGCGGGTTCGAGCCAGTGCGCGAAGTTCGGGTCCTGTGCCACATCTTCGCACACGAAGGGCTCGCCCGAACGAATGACCTGTCCCGCCGGTCCGACGCCCGTCGCTGTGGCCTCGGTCCAACTGGCATTGATCTCCGCGACATAGCCGTCGTCTGCGCCTGCGCTGGCCATCGGTGTGATGGAACGCGCCGCATCGTACTCCGCATACCCCACCCAGGCCATGCGGTAACCCCCGTTCTCCACGGCGACCCGGCAGATCTGCACCAGCAGTTCCTGTTCGTGCTCGGCACGGATGAGTGCCTCGTTGCAGTTGCTCAGCATTTGCAACGCGCGGTTGATGCGCGAGATCTCCAGCTCTGCGAGCTTGAGGTCGTGCACATCGGTGCAGGTGCCGAACCATTTGAGCAGGTCGCCGTCGGCGTCCTTGACTGGAACACCGCGAATGAGCCACCAGCGATACAGACCATCTGCGCGCCGGAGCCGGCCTTCGAGCGCATAGACGCCAAGCGTGGCGGTCGCAGCCTGCCAAGCCGCCCACGCGCGAGCCTGATCGTCGGGATGGAACGGCGTGATCCATCCGGCCTCGCGACTTTCCTCCGGGGTGAGGCCGGTGTAGTCGTACCATTGCCGGTTGAAATACACATTCCCGCCGTCGGGTCGCGTGATCCAGACGATCTGGGGCATCGCCTCCGCGAGAGATCGGAACTCGTCGAGGCTTTCCTGCAGCGCCCTGGCACCTTGCCGCGCCTCCGTGATGTCGGTAACGATGCCCGTCAATCGGATCAGTTTCCCGGCCGCGTCGCGCACCTGGAACCCGCGGGTTCGCACCCAGCGGATCTCGCCATCGGGCCGGGCAATGCGATGCTCCACCGCGATGCTGGGCGCATCGCGCATCAGCCTATCGAAGGCGCTCCGGACGCGATCGCGGTCCTCGGCCACGATGAAATC
Source organism: Gemmatimonadales bacterium (assembly GCA_038205305.1). GTDB lineage: Bacteria > Gemmatimonadota > Gemmatimonadetes > Gemmatimonadales > GWC2-71-9 > Palsa-1233. Next base: position 5,077 of record JBBRBZ010000050.1, on the reverse strand, counting down.
AACCCACTGTTGCGGATTGGCGTAGAAGGTGGCCACGGCAACGCCCCACAGTCGCTCGAAACCCGGACTGAGGTAGAGCGCCTGCTGCATGTCCGCCGAACGGATCCAGAACACATCGGTGATGTTGTTCGCCAGCAGGTGGAAGTTGTCGGTGCTCTCCCGCAAGGCATTTTCTGTCGCCTTGCGCTCGGTAATGACGATCCCCGAGGGGACGAGGAAGACGACATGACCGGCCGCGTCCCTCAGCGGCTGCAGGGAAAAGTCGATGTCGATCAGCGTGCCGTCCGCCCCGTGTACCTGGGTATCGTACCGGAACGCCTCGCCTTGCGCCGCGCGCGATCGTTTCGCCCAGCCGCGCCTGCTCCTGTGAGGAGTGGTCCCACCAACCGGAAGTGACGAAGGGCTTGCCGAGGACGTCGCCCGGCTGCAACCCGGCGGCCTCGAGCGCCGAGCGATTGGCTTCCACAATGATTCCGTCCGGCGTCAACAACCCCATGAGCATGCTGGGGCCGACGCCGTCGATGAGATCGCGCAGACGCTTCCGGCTTTGCTGCAACTCGATTTCCGACTCCCGCAGCTCCCGCACCGACAGCACCTCGTCGGTGACATCCACCCCATGAGCGACAACGACATGGGCCCCATCAGGTTCGCGGAGCCGCTGGTAGACGAAGTTGACGTAGCGCGTCTCGTGGGGCGCACCAGGCTCGCGGGCGAGTGTCACGGGGAAGTGTCGTCCCTCGAAGGGCTCGCCGGTTTGGCGGACGTGGTCCAGCAGCTCAATAAAACCCTGCTTGCGCACCTCCGGCAGCGCCTCGGCAACGGTCTTCCCGATGATGTCGCTGCGCCCGATGAGACGTTGATATGCGGGATTGGCGAACACAAAGGTGTGGCCGGGGTCGCGCATCATGGCGAGGAAGGCTGGCGCGTGTTCGAAGATGTCCGCCAGGCGCGTGCGATCCGTCGCCAGCAACGCCGCCCGTGCCGCGCCCTCGCGTTCGGTGGGGTCGTCGGTTGATCCGGCCATGCTCGATCCTCATGCCCGGCAGTGGGGTGGCGCGGGATGGTGGCTCGGGAAGGATGATCTTGTCGGAAATTTACCCGGACGACCGGAAAGTGGCCAATTTTATGGCCTGCCGGGCCGGGGGCGTGGAAGATCGCGATTCCGATGAAATCGTTGGTAAGCACTGCCCCTGCTGCAGGTTGAAAGGCGGGCTGTGCCTATTCGGTGCGGCCAGCAGCCCGGCGCTTCAGCGCCGAGAACCAGTTGAGGACCACCTCGATGTGGGTGATGGCCGGTTCCTGATCGATCGGCTGGATGCGGAGGAAGCGGGCGCCATCCTTCGTGATACTGAAGCTCGTGTTCCCGTTCGATGACGCGATGAAGCGACCCTCCTGCACCAGCCGTGGAGCGCTCGCGGAGAAGCTCGCACCCGGTGTCACGCTGACGCCCATCAGTCGGTTGCCGCTCTGGAAGAAGAGCTCGCGACCGTCACGCGACCAGAGGGGCTCGGTGCCACCGTCGGTGGAGACGAGGCGTCGCTCACCGGAGCCAGCAAAGGGCGCGACGAAGATCTCTGGCCGCGACGCGACCAATGCCTGATACGCGACCCACTTCCCGTCGGGCGAGAGCTGACCATCCTGACCAGCCGCGGGCAACGGGAAGAGGCGGTGCGGTGTGTGGTCTCCGTCGAGCGGCAGAACCCAGATCCCGGTGGCATTCGGTTCGTCCGGTCCGTTCTGGTCGAACAACAGCACGCGGCCATCGGAGGAGACCGACGTGGGGGTCTGATTCCTATCGGACTTCGGCGAGAGGCGCTCTTCATCACCCGAGCCGTCGACGGGGATCCAGTAGAGATTGCGCGTTCCCTCGCGCGTGCCCCGGTAAATCACGCGCTTGCCGTCGGCCGTCCACTGAGGCGCCTGCGCGCTGCCGTTGCCCGTCGCCAGCGGCGTCAGCGTGCCGCGGGCGAAGTCGTAGATCCAGAGGCGGACCGTCCCCTCGCGGATTTGCAGCACGGCGCGGTCACCGTCCGGCGAGATCGCGACGTTCTGAAAGGCACGCTCGGGCAGCGACAATGGCGTGATCGCGCCCGGCCGGCTGATCCAGACCAATCGCTGCTTGTTGTAGGACGCAGCGCCGCTCAGATAGGCGAGCGTGCCGTCATCGGAGACGGCATAGTTCCCAGTCCCTTCGTTGCCGGAGTCGGTGTTGGGCTGCTCCGCGGCCGCCACCGGCACGGCCCGGCCGAGGTCCTGCTGCGACGGCTGCCACGGCACAGTGAAGAGCTGGCCCCGATGGGTATAGAGCAGGAGTCCAGGCTGCGCGGCGTACTGAGGGGCGTCACCGCCTTTGACGAGCAGGGTGTGCTCCGGTGATCCGATCGTCTGCCTCGCCACATGGTGTTCATCGTCGCCCGGTCCGGTCCACGAGGAGAAGAGGAGGGTGTTCGTCCCTGCGACCAAGTGCGGCCAGCGGTGGCTGATCTCGCCGGTCGCCATGTTCAGGTGAGTGACCTCGGTGGCGGTCCCTCCTCCTTCCGGCACGCGCCAGATGCTGCCGCTGTTGACCGGCGCGAAGTAGACGAAACCGTCATCGCCCCAGTCACCACCCCGGTGGAACGATGCGTCGGCGAGCGTCTGTAGCCCCGCACCACTTACGGTGATTTTCCGGAGCTTGCCACCCGCGAAGAAGCCGACCCACGCGCCGTCGGGCGAGAAGAACGGCCCGTCACCACCCTCGGTGCCCTCGAGCGCCTTCGCGTCGGGGTCATCGAGCGCGCGAATGAAGATCCGGTTCTTGCCATCCTTGAGTCCGACGTAGGCGAGGCGGTTGCCATCGTGGGAGATCGCGACCGGCGAGAACTTGTTCGAGCCGATCTCGTACCCCATTGGCAATACGATGCTGAGTTGCGCGCTGCGCTCGCTCGTCGTGCCACCGCGGGAGGCGAGCCAGCGCGTCAGGCCGAAGGTGAGGACCGCCACCGTGGCGGCGGTGGCGAGAACGGCAACCCAGATCGTGCGCGTGTGCGGTGTCCGCGCGGCCGCCTTGGCGCCGGCGGAAGGATTCGCCATGGTGAAGGATGTGCTGTCGAGCGCGGCCGCGAACGCCGCAGCGCTCGGGAAGCGGTCGGCCGGCAACTTCTCCAACGCCGTATTGACGGCCGCCTCGACATGCGCCGGGATGCTCTTCCGCTGCAGCGAGAGACGTCGCGGCTCCTCGGTCATCACCCGTGCCACGATGGCCTGCGGGGTCGGTCCGGTGAATGGAGGCTCGCCAACCAGCATCTCGTAGAGCACGCAGCCGAGTGCGTACACGTCGCTCCGGGCGGTGATGTCCCGCTCGCCCATCGCCTGCTCGGGACTCATATAGTGGGGCGTGCCGAGCGACATTCCGGTCTCGGTCATCCGAGAGCCACCGTCGGAGCGCGAGGCAGCGAGGGCGATGCCGAAGTCCGCCACGAGGGCGTGCCCGCCGTGCAGCAGGATGTTCTCCGGCTTGATATCGCGATGGACCACGGCGTGGCGGTGGGCGTAGTCCAGCGCGTCGGCCACTTCCCGCGCGATCAGCACCGCCTCATGCACCGGGAGCTGTTTGTCGCGGGTGAGCCGGTCGCGCAGACTCTCCCCCTCAATGAACGGCATGACGTAATAGACGAAGTCGGCGCCGCCCGCGGCGGTCCCCGTGCGGCCCGAATCAAACAGCGCCAGGATGTGCGGGTGCTGCAGGTTGGCCGTAGTCTTGATCTCGACCAGGAAGCGCTCGGCGCCGATCACCGCGGCCAGCTCGGGGCGGAGCACCTTGAGGGCGACCTTGCGGTCGTGCCGGACGTCGTACGCCAGATAAACAGTCGCCATGCCGCCCGCACCGATCTCGCGCTCGATACGGTAGCGGTCGGCGAGGACGCTGGAGAGTTGCTCGAGGGTTGTGGGCATGGGAAGAGTGCCGGAAAGCTACCGCGGTAGGGGGAGAAGGGTAGGGGGCCGGGGAAGCTCCTCAGTCCGCTTCCGGCCTCCGCGGCGATGGCCTTCGGTTCGGTAAGCATGGTGACCGATTCAGCCCGCTTGCAGCGCGTGAGCCTGCGCACCGCATCAGTCCATCTTCACCGCCTCTCACGTCAGCTCGGTTGCTGCGGACTGGGGTGACGGCCCGGGAGTCTCAGGCGGATCGTCAGTCCCTGAATCTTCTGGTCTCCAAGCACACGGCGACGACCGAGAAGACGTACGCGCTGGCCGACCTTCGGTAGGCGGATTCCCGCCCTATCCAGAATGCGCCCCGACAGGCAGATTTAGAGCTTCAGGGTGGCGCCCCCTGCGCCCCGCGCCTCCGGCCGTCGAGGTCGTGCCCCCGAATGGAGGTCATCGTGCCAATCACGGAACGGGTCGATCAGGTCGCTGGCATGGTGTACACCACGATCACTGGGTCGATCGTCGCCGCAGAGGTCCTCGCCCACATCGAACGCGAACGCCTGGGGCATGGGCTCTCCTATCCTGAGTTTATCGATGCGCGAGGGTTCTACCCGGACTTCAATGGCGATCACGTGCGAATGATCGTGGAAAGGTTGCGGGCACATTCGCAGCGTACGGCGTTGGGGCCCACCGCAGTGCTGGTGGACTCCGATGTCGGCTACGGCATGCTCCGGATGCTGGAGATGATGCTCGATGATGTCGCTTCCGTGCGGCCATTCCGCGACGCCGACGAGGCGACCACGTGGCTGCGAGAGACGGGCTCACCAGGGGTGCTGCCCTGACCGAGGGGTAGTCGACCCCGCACCAGGAGGCTCCACGCCATGAAGCATTCTCCACACTGTTTCGCACGCCCTCGCGATGTCGTTCGCGGTCGCCTCCACGAATCTGGTGCTCGAACTCACCATCGTCATCATCGTTTTGCTGGGCTGGCGGTTTGCCTTGGCGGGGGTGGTCGGTGCCGCGATGATGGGGACGATCCTGGCCATGATGCAGATGCGGTGCACGACGGGGGAGCACGCCCATGAACCGTGGGGCGAACACGGCGGACCGGGCTAAGCCGGTGGCGACGTACCACCAGCCTTGCGGTCGGGAGGCTTCGCACTCTCCTGCG
>JBBRBZ010000049.1:0-18580 GCA_038205305.1 Gemmatimonadales bacterium | reverse complement strand
GGCGTCGGACGCCGAGTTGCTGTGGACGGCGTTGCCCTTGAGGTAGAAGTCGTAGGCCTCGGCGTTCTGGGTGGGCCGGCCGGCCAAGTTCTGTGCCTGACCCTGCTGCAGCTTGGTGCCGAGCGCGGTGGCGACGGCGGTGGCGATCTTCCCCTGAATGGTGAAGGCGTCGGTGGTGTCGGCGTCGAAGGTGTCACGCCAGGTGACCGCACCCGTCGAACCATTCACCAGCTCGGTCACGACCCGCACCTGCTTCTTGCCGTCGGCGCCCTGCCCCCAGCTCACCTTGCCGGTGAGCACCTGATCGACCTTGAGCTCCTTGGCGATGTCGGTGGTGCTCTTGGGCGAGGCGCGATACAAATCGGATGATGCCGATGCGGTCACCGTCAGCTGATCGAGACGTGAGAGCTTGTCGCGCAATTCATCGACGATGCCGTCGGCGAAGTAGGCCTGATCCGCCGGCCCCTGATTGACGAACGGCAGCACCGCGACGCTGTGCACGACCGCTGCCGCACCACTCTTCTTCGATAGGTAGAGCGTCACGAATGAACTGATCATCAGCACCGCGGCAGCAGCCGTGAGCCACGTGGGCCACGGACTTTTCTTCGCTGGTGCGATCACCGCACCTGCCCCGCTGCCAAAACGGGTGAGGTCTTCGGCATTGGTGAGCGCGGTGGCCATCTCACCGGCATTGGCGAAGCGGTCGGCCGGGGCCTTGGCCATCGCGGTGAACACCGCCGTGCTCACCACCGCCGGCATGGTGGCCCGGGTCTGGGTCAGCGGCCGCGGCATCTCGGTCATCGCGCGGGCGATGATCGCCTGCGAGGTGGGGCCCGTGAACGGCGGCTCGCCGGCGAGCATCTCGTAGAGCACGCAGCCCAGCGCATAGATATCGGTGCGGCCGTCGACATTGGGCTCACCACTCGCCTGCTCGGGGCTCATGTACTGCGGCGTGCCGATGGCGAGGCCGGTCTGGGTCAGCGCCTGGCCACCGCTCTCGGCCGCCCGCGCGATGCCAAAGTCGGCGACCATGGCGTGGCCGGCATTCATCAGGATATTGGCCGGCTTGATGTCGCGGTGGACAATGCCCCGGGCATGGGCATAGGCCAGCCCTTCGGCCACCTCGCGGGCGATCTTGAGCGCCTCCGTGACCGGCAGCTGCCGCTCACGCTTGAGCCGTTCGGGGAGCGATTCCCCCTCCACCAGCGGCATGACGTAGTAGAGGACGCCGCCGATATCGCCCGAGTCGTAGACGGGCAAGATGTTGGGGTGACTCAACTTGGCCGCAATCTCGACTTCCCGCAGGAAGCGCCCCGCCCCCATCGTCTCCGAGAGTTCGGGCCGCATCACCTTGAGCGCCACCATCCGATGGTGCTTGAGGTCTTCGGCCCGATAGACGGTCGCCATCCCCCCCGCACCGATCTCCTCCTCGATGCGATAGCGGTCGGCGAGGGCAGCAGTGAGGCGGGCCAGTACGTCAGACATGGAAACTCGAGGCGTCGGGATGGAGGGATAGCCCTGAAGATGATGCAGGACGCGGAGTTATGCGAGGGGGAACGGAGGACGGAGGATGGTGGATGGTGGATGGTGGGAACCGAAAGATCTGTCGCCCCCCGCAGCGCGGGGGGCCTCCGGGGTCAGTGAATGCACCAGCTCTGGAGATCCCCCGCTGCGCGGGGGATGACAAGTGCGGGGGATGACAATTGCCGGGTTGCCCACTGGCGAGAGAGAAATGACGTGGGGCAGCCGGCCGAAACCACGACGAAGACAGTCCCCTTTATCCCGCGCAAAGCCGCTTGCTGCCTGCCTTTGACGGCGGCATCTTTCATCCGCTTCAGGCGGTCGCGTCGCGGTCCGCCGGCATCTCCATTACCCCGTTTCGAGGACCTCATGCGTCTCGTCCGACTGCTGTCGATTGCGATCCTCTCCAGTGTGGTGTCCTGCTCGCCCGCCCCGAAGGCCGACGCGGGGGGCAGCACCGGTGACGCGGCACCCGTCGGCGGTCAGGCCTCGGTGCAGGACAGCACCTCGACACCCGACATCGTGAGGATCGCCGTCGGGTCGAAGGATCACACCACCCTGGTGACGGCCCTGAAGGCTGCCGACCTGGTCAATTCGCTGGCGAACGCGGGACCGTTCACCGTCTTCGCGCCGACCAACGAGGCGTTCGACAAGCTGCCCAAGGGCACTGTGGATGACCTGCTCAAGCCAGCAAACAAGGACAAGCTGACCGACATTCTCCAGCACCACGTGACCACGTCGGCGCTCAGCGTCGATGATTTCACCTCGGGCGATTCCATCACCATGGTCGACGGCACCAAGGAGCTCGTCAAGAAGGAAGGCGCCACCATGTGGATCGGTAGCGCCAAGGTGATCGGCTCGGTGCGCGGGTCGAATGGCTGGGTCCACATCATCGACGCGGTGCTGGTGCCGGCGGCAAAGAAGTAGCCACGCCAGCACGGGCGATCCCCCGCAGCATCCCGCCGAACACCAGGCCGTGCATCGGGTAGAGTGCGTACCAGTACAGCTTGCCCAAGAAGCCCACCGGATCGAAGGTCGCGGTCTGGTGGATGGTGGCGGTTTGCTCGTTGCCTGTCACCTCGAACTCCAGCCACGCCCGTCCCGGCAGCTTCATCTCTGCCTCGAGCCGCAACCGATGCCCCGGCTCATACGCCGTCACCCGCCAGAAGTCGAGCGTGTCACCCACGCGCAGCGCCGATGGCGACGGGCGACCGCGTCGAGTGCCGACACCGCCGACCAACAGGTCGAGGAAGCCGCGCAACCGCCAGAGTCCGTTCCAGGCATACCAGCCGGTATCACCGCCAATGCGGGCGATCGGGGCGAAGGCCGCGGTGGTCGAGACGGGCACCGTCACCCGGCGATCATCGACCAGCCGCGTGCCAAACTTCACGCCTTGCCACGAGGGCTGGGCGCCAGCGGCAGAGCGCGCATCCGACCAGCGGCTCACAGCCAGCTCGCTGGCGTCGCTCTCGATCGCGCGGAGCACGGCTTCCTCCACCGGCATCGGGCGCACGGCAAAGGCGCGCAGGGCGGCATCATCGTGGACAATGGTGGGATGCACGATGCTCTCGATCAGCTTGCGACCGATGCGGGCGTACAGCGGTGTGATCAGGCCGAGCCAGAGGGCGGAGAGACGCGGAGTGAGCACTGGTACTGAAAGGATGCGCAACCGCTTGCCGCGCTGTCGAGCGTAGCTGCGCATCAGGTCGGCGTAGGAGACCACGTCGGCGCCACCAATTTCATAGATGCGATACTCCGCCACCGGCAGGTCGAGTGCGGCGACGAGATAGGCGAGCAGATCATCGATCGCGATTGGCTGCGCAGGCACCTTGACCCATTTGGGTGTGATCATCACCGGCAACCGCTCCACCAGCGAGCGGATCATCTCGAAGGAGAGTGAGCCCGGCCCGATGACAATCGAGGCGCGGAACTCGAGCACCGGCACCCCCGATGCACGCAGCAGCTCACCCACTTCCTGCCGACTGCGCAGGTGGGGCGAGAGATCATCATCGCTCCCCAGGCCGCCGAGGTAGACGATCCGCTCCACGCCCGCACTCCGCGCCGCATCGGCGAAGTTGGTGGCCGCGACGCGATCCTGCTCCTCGAACGAGCCGGTGGAGCCCATGGAGTGAATGAGATAGTAGGCGGCGCTGATCCCCTCGAACGCCGCGCCGAGCGAGGCGGGATCGAAGACATCACCCGCCACCACCTCGGTGCCGGCCCCAACTTTCGGCAGCAGCGCCTCCGGTTGTCGTGCCAGGCAGCGCACCGCGAGACCGCGCTGCTCCAGCGCGCGGAGCAGACGCCCACCGACATAGCCGCTGGCGCCGGTGAGGAGGATGCGGGGGGACAGTGGCGATGTCATGGTGGAAGGTACCTTGAGAGGGTCGCCGCCCGGTGACGATTCGGCGTCAGCCAAGCGTCTGGAGACGCGCCACCACTTCCGCTCGGAGTTCCCGCGGTTCCATGATCACCGCATCAGGCCCATACTGCAGCACGTAGCGGATGGCCCACTCGCGATCGGCGAGCGGGAGGGTGCGCGTTGCCGATCCATCGGAGCCAATCGGGCCGCCATCACGTTCGGCGACCCAGCGCGCGATGGCCGGGCTGTAGCGGACGACCAACTGGTCAGACGACCCCGATTCACTCCACGGTCGACCATCCACAATGACAGCCTCGACCTTGAAGTCGGCCGGAGGCCTGGCCGGCTCGGTGGTGACGATCGCGCTGGCAATCCGATCGGAGCGAAAGATGCGCTGACCCGCACTGCGCTCGCACCATCCCACCAGATACCAGCTGCCGCGCGAAAAGAGCAGCGCCCAGGGACGGACCACCCGTTCGGTCGGGGCGCCATCGTTGGGGGAGTGGTAGGACAGCATCACCTTGCGGCCCTTGCGAAGTGCTCCACGTAAGGCGCCGAGTACGCCGCCCGCCGTGCCACTCGCCAGTGCGCCGTCGCGCAGGCCACGGTAGACGGCATCGCGCGGCAAGTCGCTGATCGCCTTCCGCAACTTGAGCAGCAGGGTCGCAATCGCTGGCCCCGACCCGGCCTCAGATTCCCGCGCAAGGATGCCGAGCCCCAGTTCGAGCGCACAGAGTTCGGCGGCAGTGAGGCGCATCGGCCGGCGGAAGTGATCGGCACGCACCATGACCGAGTCGCCCTCGATGAACACCATCACCCCTTCATCGTCGGCCGACTCATCGCTCCGCCCCGCGAGCAACGCCAGATCGTCCAGCAGCTGGGCTGGTGAGACCTTGAGCTCTGCCGCGAGTCCCGAGATCGACTGTTCCGGCACCGCAGCAAAGCGCGGGAGCAGCGTCAACAACCGGCGCAGTTGATCGGCGGCGGTCACGAGACCGCTCCGGCCGCACCACAGGTCCGAGCAGCCAGTTCCTTCCAGGCGCGCACCACGTCGGGCGGCGAGATCGGTTCGGCATCGCCTGCGAGCGCGAGCAACCAGCGGCAGAAGGGGTCGAGGCGACGGACGGCATAGCGCGTGACCGTCGCATCGCCGCGCACCTGACTGCCGAGGGCGCGGGCCGACTGCACCCAGCCGTTGGCGGCGGTGAAGCGCACCAGCACCTCGTGGGTCGCCTCGTCACCCAGCTCCCAGGAGGGCACCGGCCTGGCCCGATCGGCGAGGGTGAAGTGGGCCGGGATGGCGAAGTCCTCGGTGTTCGGCGCCTTGGGATTCACGGCAACATCACGCATGCGCGCCACCCGGAAGCGACGCACCGCGCCGCGCGTCGGGTCCATGGCGTGGAGGTACCAGTGGCCCGAGGTGAAGGCGAGTCCATAGGGCAGCACGACACGCCGTTCGGTCTCATCGCGTTCGATGCCGTAGTAGGTGAACGTCACCGACTTGCGGCGGCGCAGCGCATCAGCCAGCTGCCGAAACACCGGCCCCGCCGCCACCGCGCGGGGTGGCACCAGCGCGACATTCGGTGTGGGTGCGAGGTGATTGGCGGGAATGTCGATCGCCAGCTTCGCGATCGCGTGCTCGGCGTCACTGACCAGCACGGGGTCGCCGAGCTGGCGCACCCGGGCCGCGGCATCAGCAAGCAGCGCGACTTCATCATCGGAGAGATCGAGCGCTCCAATGGAGTGATAGCCGTACTTGTCGACACGCTTCGGGGCGATCCTGCCCCGCGGCGTCACCACCGCGAGGTAGGGGAGATAGAAGTTGCCCGTGGCGATGCGGTACCGGGTGTCTTCGGCGCCGTCATGTCCTTCGGTGGTGATGGGGACGCCGAGCTTGCGGAGTTCGTCCTTGTCGCGCTCGAAGGTCCGGCGGACCGACGGGAGCTTGTCGCCGTGGTACCCGGGCACCGCCTCGCGCAGCTCAGCCAGCGTGAGGCCGTAGCGGTGCGCCAGCAGGGCCGCGATCAGGTCCATCCAGCGCTGCAACTTGGCGGAGGAGGCCATCAGGGCACTGTGCCATCATCGGGGACGCCGGGACACCAGCCGACCTTGCGATAGCCGCAGTACCGACAGTCGGTCGGTGACCTCGCCATCGCCGCCGACTCCCCGCCGAGCGATGCGAGCATCTGCGGTAACCGCCCGTGAATGCTGGCCCGCACCCCCGGCGTGATCGCCTCCGACAGCTGCCTCTTGGCCTGGCCGAACTGGAAGGCGAAGCGCGTCACCTCGATGCCACCAATGTCCTCGGCGGCCGCGACATAGACATCACGCTGCGGGGCGTATTCGGCCGCCTTCTTCGCCACGGCATCGCCTTCGGCCGGTGATGTCTTGACGTCGAGCAGCACCAGACCGTCGCCGCCGGGCGAGGCAAGGTCGATCTTTCCTTCGGTGAAATGATCGGGGCCCACCAAGTGCAGAAACGGGAGTTCACGGCGTGCGCCCGGGCGATCGGCAAGGGCGCGATACTCCGGCTGTGACCGGAAGCCTTCCACTTCCGCCAGCAACTGTTTCCGGTACGCCTCACCACTCGTGGTGCCGCGCGCCGGGGCATCCTCGTCATTGCGGTCGATCGCTCCCTCCAAGGCCGCGGCGAGATCCGTTTCCTCCTCGAGTGTCTCGAGCAGGTCGTGTACAATCTGTCCGCGCGTCACGGCGTCGATGTACCCACCACTGCCACGATCGATCTCCGGCTCCTTGAGTCCCGCCACATAGCGGAACCAATGCTTCCGAGGGCAGCGCTGCCAAGTGAGCAGTTCCGTGGCCGAATGACGGGGACGGCCAGCGGGGGCCACCATGGGCACGACAGCGTCCGGCAACCGGGCGCGCAGGGTGGCCTCGCTTTCCTCGAGCGGCTGATTCGCTTCAGATTCCCCGATGACTTGGGCCCGCACGATAAGCGCCTTTGCCGGCAACGCCTCGGTGCCGACATCGATCCGCTCGCCGTCGTTGCTTGAGAGATCGCGAAGGTGATATCGCAGCACCGCCGCCGCCCCTTTCGGCCCGGTCCCCATGGGGATGCCGCCAAGGACGAGCCGCTCCTCGGCCCGGGTCGCCGCGACATACCAGAGCCGCTTGCGCTCCGCCTGGTCCTCCTCGGTTTCCGCAGCCAGGAGATGCTTCCAGTCGGCGGACTGCTCCTCGGGCTTGACGTCGGGAAGCTTGAGCACGAAACGGTCACGACCGATTGCAATGGTCGAAGCACTCGGCTTGTGACTGCCGCGGACCAGATCACACCAGAACACCACTCGCCACTGCAATCCCTTGGCGCTATGCACCGACGTCACCAGCATCACATCATCAGATTCACCGAAGAGCCGCGCCTCGCCGACCCTGGTTTCGGAGGCCGCGATGTCGTGCACCTGACGCAAGAAATCACCGGTGTTGAGCGAAGCGTGTTGCCTGGCCAAGGAGACGAACTGCCGGACATTCGCTAGCGGCTGACGCCCCTCTTCGCCGCGCATGGCGAGATGCGCCACGAAACCACTCCGCTCCAGGAGGCTCTCGAGGAGTTCATGCAGTGGCATCCGGTCGCGCAGCGCCGCAAGTTCCCGAAGCAGGGTCATCGCCCAGTCGAGCCGAGCTTGCTCGCCGAGCGTCACGTCACCAAGATCGTCGAAGTACGGTCGCGCCGACCCCCGAGCGATTGCCAGCAACGATTCATCCCTGAGTCCGACGAACGGCGAACGCAGGAATCCCATCAGCGCCCGATCATCGCGTGGATCACGCACCGCCTCAAGCGCGAGGACCAGATCCTGCACTTCCCGGGTCTGATAGAAGCCCTCGGCACGAAGCGAGTAGGTGGGGACGCCCGCCGCACGCAGGGCCCCTTCGTAGATCCCAAGCTCACCCCATCCCGTGAGTAGCACGGCCATTTCGCGCCACGGCACGCCGGCGTTGTGAAAGGCCACGGCTCGCTGCGCCATTGTCGCCGCCTCGGCCGTCCGGACGACCTCGGCGTTGGGTGCCTTCCCTTCATCGTTGGCCGGCACGACGATCACCTCGATGCTCGGGCCCTCAAGCCTGCGTTCCACCCGGGCCTTCGGCAGCAACGGCTGAAAGGGTGCCTCGAATGACTGCAACGCCATGCCATCGATCGGCTCGTCGAGAATTGGCCCGATCACCTGATCGACAAAGCCGATGATCTCGGGCACGCTGCGGAAGTTTTCCTCCAGCGGAACGATCAACCCGAGGTTGGCTGCAGTGAATTCGTCCTGGACCTGACTCCAGAGCGTTACATCAGCGCGGCGAAAGCGGAAGATGCTCTGCTTGGGATCGCCCACCAGAAGGAGGCGTGTGGTAGTGCTGCGCCTCGTCTCGGGCTCGCCGAGGAGAAAGGCGATTTCCTTCTGTGCCGGATCGACATCCTGGAATTCATCGACGATCAGGGTGTGGATGCGCCGCTGCAGCATGCGCCGAACAGCGGGATCGTCACGGAGCAGATCGCGGGTGCGGGTAATCATCCGGTCGAAGTCGATCGCGCCGGCCCGTTCAAGTTCGGCCGCGACCGCGCGGGAAGCACGCAACGCCAGCTCGAGCATGACGACTTCGAGCTCACCCAGGTTGTCGCGATGCCGGTCGAGCCGCGCGAGCCGGTCGCTGTCGGCTACCAGCTCGAGCAGCCACTCCTCGACATGCTTGAGTGAATGCGCCGCAAGCAGTGAATCGAGGCCTGCAAAACCTTCCTCCACCGCCTGAAGAAAGGCGCCCCGCACCGCCTCAAGCTTGAGCGAGATCGCCTCGCTCTCCTCCAATGCCTCGAAAGCGGGTGAGGTACCGGCGCGGAGGGCGAACTCGCGCAACACGTCGGCACAGAAGGAGTGGATGGTGCCGATACGGGCGCCATCGACCTCGTAGACCTTCTGTCGCAGCCCTGCCGCGCGCAGTTCCTGTCGCAGCCGCTGCTTCAGGTCGGCAGCAGCAGCATTGGTGAAGGTGATGGCGGCGATCTGGGTGAGCTGCAATGGCGCGCTCACCGGCAGGACTTCCTTCACCTCATCGGGGCGCGGAGTGTCGACACCGAGGAGGTGAAGAATTCGGCCAATCACGGTGCTGGTCTTGCCCGATCCCGCGCCGGCGTTGACCAGGACGTGCTGTCCCGATGCAACGATGGCGCGATACTGCGAGGCCGTGGGTGCACGCATCAGAAGTTCGCCGTCCTGGGTCCGCCGGCCACGCGACAGATGTCGATGGCGTGGCAGAAGGACGGACAGCTGCACGAGGGCGGAGGATCGGCAGAGAAGTGACCCGCGCGGATGTCCTGCACGTGCGTGACCACCGCGTCGAGGGCCTCCCCCATCCGGTCGGCGTTCTCCTCGTTGACCGAGATCTCGCCCGTCTTCGTCTTCACATTGACCAAGTCAAGCGGGAACACGATCTCCCATTTGTTGAGCGCGCGGTACTCGACCCGCGAGATGATCTTGCCAGGAAAGCGCTGCTCGAGTGCGTGGGCGTAGAGTGCCGGCTGCAGCAGCACCCCCTCGACCCACGGGTCGGCATCTTTCTTGGACGGGAGTCCCCACTTGCTGCTCTTGTAGTCGATCGCCGCGAGGTACTGGCCTGCGTCATCGCTCAGGCGATCGTCGATACCCACCTCGACCCGATCAATGGAGCCACGATAACGAATACGAAAACCGTCGCGATCCAACACGGCATCGTCGAAATGCAACTCGTGCGATGCGACCGCTGTCCGCACCCGCTTCGACGCATTGGTGCGGTTGTTGTAGGTCGATTCGTTGTAGGCGACATCGAACTCGAGGTAGTGTGCGAGGGTCCGCTGCAGCTCACCACGCTGCGCCGTGCGCAGGGTGGGATGACCCAGCTGCCCGTTGGCTTCTTCCGCGAGCGTCTGATCGAGTGCGAGCCCCATCGCCGGCCGCGCCCACTCCAGATCGGCGTCGCGCAGGAAGACCGGTCCACCAACCCTGACGCTGGCGGCATCGTAGAAGCGCTTGAGCGCGTCGTGGAGCATGGTGCCACGTACCGCGGCATCGAGCGCATCTTCGGGGTCCTCAAGTTTTTCGAGGCGCAAGAGTCGGGCGGAAAACCAGGACCAAGGACACTTGGCGTAGCTCTCGAGCTGGCTCGGGCTCCAAAGTCGATCCTCGCCATACGACTCCGCCAGCCAGGCGAGCAGCGCGGCATCGGTGATCTCGCCGTTCCATGGAGAGAGCGTGCCCCGCTCCCGCGTACGCTCGATCTGCACCGCGTGCACTGCCTGCGCCGCGGCGGTGTCATCCCGAAGAATCCGCGCACCCGGCGTGAGCACCCGTGATGCCGGGATCTTTTCGCCGACCGTTTCCGGATTCTCACCAACGGCTTCCGCGAGAGCCTCCACGAAGCCCGACCGGAGGATCTCCCGGCCACTCGCATCGAGTTGCGACCACGACAGGGTGACGCTCTGCTGACCGCCAGCCACCAGCACGCGGAAGAGTTCCTGTTCGCGATGATCCCAGGTGGCGCGCAATTCCAGCGGCAGTCCTGCTGCCACCAGCGATTGCACGTCGGCATCATCCAGCAACGGTGAAGTCGGCGCGGCCACAGGAAAACGGTTCCCTTCGAGCCCGACCATGAAGAGGTGGTCAAAGGAGCGATATGCCGCCGCGAAGCCCTCAAGCACCTGCACGCCGCGATACACCGTGGTCCACTGGGCCACGTCGAGATCGAGCTGACGGTCGAGTTCCATGACGAACTCGGCCGCGGTGACCGGCTCGCCACTCGCGCCCAAGGCGCCAAGCGCCTCCTTCCATTCGACGATCACCGCCTCGAGCTGTTCCAATCCGGCGCGATCGAGTCGCACCAAGTCGAAGCGGCCGTGCGTGACGTGGTCGACCTGATCACGAAGCTGCCAGGGATCGTCGGCAAGGAACTGCTCCAGCCATTCGAGCCAGGCGAGGATGCTGCGGGGGCCGTCGACCTTGCGCGCGACGGCGGTGAAGCGGGTGAACCCGTCGATGGCGGTGCGCACCTCGTCGGATCGCGGAACCGAGCGACGGTGACGTTCCTCTGCTTCTCCCGTCACGCGACGGCGTTCCTGCCGCTCGGACTCGCCGAGGAGTGCCTCGAGCGCTGCGCTCCACCCCTCGATACCCGACACCCGGTGCTGGAATCCCACCAGGTTGATGATCCCGGCGTTCAGCTCGCTCGAAAAGAAGGGCTGCTCGGCGAGTTCGGCGAGACCGTGACGCTCCCAGTCATCGCCGGCCGCGGCGAAAAACGCCCGAACGGCGCGTACGACGGGAATGTCGGTCAGCGGCACTCGGCGTCGCGCAGTGGCGGGCACGCCGAAGTGATCGAGCGCCGAGAGGGCAAGGTCGAGATAGGGACGCGCCTGACGCGCGACTACGGCGATGCGGGGGAGTGGCGTCCCGGCATCCGCCAATGCTCTCACCCGTCGGGCCACCTCTTCCAGTTCGCGCACCGGGTCGGGCGCGGCGATGAACTGCACCGACAGATCGGAAGGCTCGCCTACCTCGGGCGTCGTCACGCCGAAGAGTCGCGTCGCGGATGTGGCATTGGTCTCGAGGTGAATGATCTCGGTCGGCATGCCCAGGTCGAGTGTCTCTGCCGAGTAGATCTCGATGCGGTCGAGCGCGGGTGATGCGGCGAGCGCCTGTAACAGCGGCTTCAATCCGCGGCGGAGATCCTGCAGGCCGAAGAGTCGGAGTTCGCGGCGGCCACCGAGTCGAGCCCCGAAGGTATTGGCGTCGGCGCTCAGGGCCCGGGTGCAATCGAGCCACGTGTCCCGGCCATCACGCCGACCCGAGCGGGCCAGCGTGTCGATGTAGCGATCGTAGAGCTCAACGAGCTCGGCGTCGCGGCGGCGTTCAAAGTCGTCACGATCGCCACGCGAGTCGAGGCCTGCGCGCCACTGGGCCGGCGTGATCTCCTCGGCGGCCAAGTCGCCGACGAGTCGATCGAGTGCATCGGCGAACTGTTCACTTCGGCGCGCGCCACCGAGCACGGATCCGCTCGACTCCGCCATCAGCCGGCGGAGGATCAGGCCACGTTCAATACCGGAAAGCGGCCGGCGGCTGGTGCTGCCAAGGAGGGCTGGCAGTTCGTGAAAGATCCTGAGGGGTGCATCGAACCAGCCGGGAATGCCGCGGGCCGTGGCCAGGGCGATGACGTCGTCGCGCACGCCGCCCTGCCGCACCGCGAGCCAGTACGGCACGGTGGGGAACGGGTCGGCGGCCGAGGCGGGCCGGCGGGTGAGGAACCCCACGGCGGCGCGCTCGAGCAGCACCGATGGTGAGGACGATACGATGAGTGAAACAGTGGCCACCAGTACACCTTGGCGTGAGAGTCTGGGTTCCGATCAGAGAGGCTGCACCACGCCGTCACCCCAGCGGCACCTGCCAACGCAACCCTACAAAGCGAGCGAAGCCACGGTCCGCCGTGATGAACTCCGACCCCGATTCGATCGCCAGCGCCGCGAGCCAGACATCGGGAACAAGATTCCCGCGCGCACAGACGTCCTCGCACAGTCGCGTAAAAATGCCCCAGTGCCGAGCGCCTGGGGCGATCATCACGGCATTCGGTCGACCTCGAAACGCATTGACGAATGCCAACGCTAGCTCAAGCGAGGCCGGGGTCTTGAAGATGCGCGGATTGGTCACGACGCGCACGAATCCGCTGAGCACGATATCTGACACACCATACGCTTCATCGGAACCCACCAGTGCCTCGAACCAGGCCCGATGCGCAGCATGTTCCGGGGCGTCTTCCCGGAAAGCGTACACCAGCACATTCACGTCAACGAGCCGCACCGGAGTCCTCACCGTCCACCAGGTCGAGCAACGAGCCGTTGTCGGCCAGATTCACCCCAGGAAGGAGACCGTCCCCCTTGAAGGTGGGGAACTCGGCCAGCTCACCTAGTGGCCTGCCCGGTGCCCCGGTCTGTGCCTCCAACGCCTCCAGCCCACGGCGCAATACATCCGACTTGGTGGTGCCCAATCTTTCGGTGAGCCGGTCGAGTCTATCTCGTTCTGCTGCTTCGAGATAGACCTGCACCGGCTCGGCGACCCTGGCCGCCCGGCGCGGACGATCATGAGGATATTTCATGAATTCATGATATCGCCAGCACCGGTGCCGGTCAAGGCCATTCCAACGCGTTACTGGTCGACTTTACGCAGGGGTAGCGGCACCAACGGCACCACCAACTCGCGAATGCGTCGCCCGGATTGGTCGTACATGTTGATGGCGGCTGACGTTCCGCCTTTGCCGGTTGAATCCGTCGAGCGGACCATGGTGATGTCCACCACTGCGGGCTCGAGCTTGTAGGCCGACCCGGTCGCAAAATCGACCGCGAAGCCGACAATCCAGCCCACAATCAGATTCCCGAAGATCCAGCCGTTGGTTCCCTTGGTGAGCGCGATCTTCTGCGGCTGAAAACCTGGCGCCGTGAACTCGAGCTGATACTCGTTCTTCCGCGGCAGCCGGACCACTTCCGGGGTGTTGCCCTGGACGACCTCAATTCCCGACGAGGAGCGGATGACGAAGTGGGCGCTCTGCTCACCTGAGCGCACCGAGACGGCCTGCGAGGAGCCGCCACCGAGAAGGGTGGCGCAGGCGGAGAGGAGGAGGAGGGCGGCAAGCGCCGCCCCGGAAGGGATTCGCGACATCGACAGGCCTCAGAGGGAGAAGGGTGATTCGACCCAGAGTGGATCGATCAGTCCAATCTGCCAGGGGGGTGTGACAGTACATTCCCCCATGTCCCGCAACGACGCCTCCTTCCAGCAGGTGACCTCCACCGGCATCCGGATCGTCGGCCGCGCGGCCACTGATCTAGCCACCACCGCCCTCGGCCTCGGCCTGCAACCGCCAGAGACCGCCAACCTGCTCTGGACCAGCCGATTCAAGGCCCGGCCCCGCATCGGCGGCGGCAGCGCCGTCCCCGTGCTGTTGCAGG
Organism: Gemmatimonadales bacterium; assembly: GCA_038205305.1. Lineage (GTDB taxonomy): Bacteria > Gemmatimonadota > Gemmatimonadetes > Gemmatimonadales > GWC2-71-9 > Palsa-1233. Next base: position 4,730 of record JBBRBZ010000049.1, on the reverse strand, counting down.
TGGTGACCGACCAGATCCGGAATGAATGGGACGCCTGCCCCACCCTCACCCGCGAGAGTGGCTGCGCCCGACCGCCCGGACGACTGCACGGGCTCTCCTGGGAGGTGTCCGGCGAGGCCGGAGCGTGGCGCGGTGAACTGGTCTGGCGCCACCGCCACCCGGTGCTGGCCAACGTCGCCTGCGTCACCCATCTGCTCATCGAGGAACAGCAGGCCGTCACCTCACTCACCCTGAGCGCCGCCGCCGATGGCGGACCGGCCGGTGTGCGCGGAATGGTGGGGGCGGGGCAAGCTCGACCTCGGCTGCTCGACCCACTGCGCGTGGCGCTGGCCCTCACCTTCGATGGCTTCGACGGTACGCCGCAGCTGCTGCCCGAGCTCGAGATCGATCGCTTCGTCCGCGAGGTGATGCTGAGCGAGACGCGCAGCTGGCCCGTTGCCGTGCTCGCCCCGATGGAGGGCGGTGGCTTCCTCGTCCCGCCCGACGAACTCGCGTCGGAGCTCTTTGGCCTGGCGCCGCTCTACTATATGGATCGTCACCACGCGACCTTCCGCCTCACCGACGCCATCGGCGATCGGCGCCTCTCCGCCTACTGGGGCGCCCTGCGGGTCTACCGCCCCGACTTCAGCTGCGCCGATCGCAGCGAGGATCACTGGCTGCTGCTGCGTGAGCGCGTGGATGATCCGCTCGAACGCGCCGTGCTGATCGGACAATTGGGACGCTTCGCCGCCCTGCGCCACGCAGCGACACTCGCCGAGCGTCGGCAGACGGAACGGCCAGCGCCGGCACCGGCGGTCACCAACGCAGCCGCAGTGCCAGCGGCAACGGTGGGGCCGACGGCGGCGAGCGCACCCCCCACGCCAGCGCCCACTGCTCCAATCGCAGTGGAGATGACTGGGATGCTCGGCTACTTGCAGAGCACGATGCAGGCGCTGACCGGTCAGCTGCATGAACTCGCCCGCACCATGACGGAAGTCGCCGCCGCCAACGCGCAGCTGGCCGATGAGGTGGCGCGCCTGCGCACCACGACCGCGATTCGTGCCTCGGGCAATCGAACGGTGGAGCGTCAGCTCGCGGAGCTCGGCGCGCTGCTGCGACCGCCGGTCGAGACTCCCGATGCCGCGCCTGCCGGCGACGATGCCCGTGAGGAAGCGGAGAGTCGTCCGACACTGGTGGATGTAGTGCGACACGCAGCAAGCGAGTATGCCGACGGCCTGCTGCTGCTCGACTCGGCCGAGCGCACCGCCAAGGAGAGTCCATACGAAGACACCGATCGGCTGGCCGCGGTGCTGCAGGCGATGGCATTCGTGGGGCGTCGCCGCCAGGAAGGCGGACTCGAAACCGGCCTGCGCGCGGCCTTCCAGGAGCTGGGCATCGACTACCGCGCCGGCATCTCGAAATCCACCAGCGAGCGACTCCGGCGGCAGTACCAGTTCTCCGGGCCCGACGGCCAGGTGCACGAATGCCTGGAGCATATCGCGATCGGCGCGAGCTACGATCCGCGCTATTGCCTGCGGATCTACTTCACATCGCGCGCGTTGTCGGATTCGCGCTTCGTGATTGGCCATGTTGGCAAGCATCTGACGAACATGACGACGACGTAGGAGGTGCGACGGGGTCATCCCACCACGTCATCCCCCGCGCAGCGGGGGATTTCCAGACTCCGAGAATGCACAGTTGCCGGAGCTCGGCGAGTGGGGCTTTGCGCGCACGGTGCTCAGGCGCGCGGCGGATCCCGTCAACCGTCGCGGAATCGGCGGGGAGTGCCCCCGCAGTGGTCACTGTTCCCCTCCTCTGACGGGCTGGCGGCCCAACGCTTCGCGTGGGGTGACACGCCGATCCTCCCTACCGCGCGAACAGCTCCCGCACATTGATCAGGCACTCATCGGCGATCGCAGGGTGGCGCCAGCGCAACGTCTCGCGCTCCACCGTGGGGAATAGTGTGTCCGGCGTCCATATCTCGACCTGGTTGTTGTCGGGGTCGACGATCCAATAGGTGGGCACGCCTTGTTCCTGATAGACGCGACGCTTGGTGAAGCGGTCGGCGCGGAGAGACGATGGCGAGAGGATTTCGATGGCGAGGTGGAGCGCACGAATATCCGCCCATTTACCGGAGGCGATGAACGCGCCGAGTTCGGCGACGAAAAGGTCGGGCTGGACGAGCGTGTCTTGGTCAAAAGAGAGGTCGGCGGGTGACGTGAGGACGCCCTCGATGCCATGGAACTCCAAATACCTCAACAGGCGGCTCATGAGTCGCATGACGAGTAGCTGATGGAATCCACCGGGCGCCGGCGTCACGAGCAGCTCGCCGTGCACGGTCTCGTAGCGCTTGCCGTCGTTGGGCAATGCGCGCACTGCAGCAGCACTCCAGTAGCTGACCTGTGGCATGGACATAGTATCGGCTCGGCGGAACAGGAAGGGCAAGTGGCGAGCATGTCGAGAGGATGCCATGCGGCCTCGAGCGGCGAGCATCGTTATGGTGATGCGCGGAGCATTTGAACGCCGATCTGGTGGTCAGGCGGTGCGCGCGGTGCTCCGGTGTGCACGGTGGTCAGACACACGGCGGAACCCGTCAACCGTCGGGGCCACAACTCGCCGCTGCGCGGCTCAGACAGCGCCCCCTCCTCTGACGGGCCGCCGCGCTGCCTGACCACCATAGACGTCGATGCAGCGACAACTTGCCCTGAGCGAGCGCAGCGAGTCGAAGGGTCAGCCGCGAGCTTCCCCTACCGCGCGAACAGCTCCCGGACATCGATCACGCACTCTTCAGCGATGGCTGGATGCCGCCACGTCAGCGTCTCGCGCTCAGCGGTGGGAAAGAGCGTCTCTGGCGTCCACACTTCGACCTGGTTGTTATCGGGATCGACGATCCAGTAGGTGGGCACACCTTGTTCTTGATAAACGCGGCGCTTGGTGAAGCAGTCAGCCTGCATTGAGGAAGCGGAGAGAATCTCGATCACCAGGTAGAGTGTCTTGACGTCGACCCAGTCGCCGGAGCGAGCGAATGCGTCGAGATCTCCGATGAGGAGATCCGGTTGGACGAGGGTGTCGTCACCGAAGATGATGTCGGCCGGGGAAGTGACGAGGCCGGACAGGCGGTGACGTTTGAGATACCCGGTCAACATCCACATCAGTTCCGTGACCAAGAGCTGGTGGCGGCCCCGCGGTGCGGGAGTCACCACCAGCTCGCCGTGAATCGTTTCGTAGCGTTTGCCTTCGTAGGGCAGGGCGCGCACGGCGGCAGCAGACCAGTAGTCGACCTGAGGCATGGACATAGTATCGGCTCGGCGGGACGGGAAGGGCAAGTGGACGGCATCGGGAGAGGATGCCATGCGGCGTCGAGCAGCGAGCATCGTTATGGTGATGCGCGGAACATTTGAGCGCGAATCTGGTGCGCATGGTGCTCTGGCGTGCACGGTGCTCCGGTGCGCAGGGTGCTGAGGCGCACGGCGGAACCCGTCAACCGTCGGGGCCACAACTCGCCGCTGCGCGGCTCAGACAGCGCCCCCTCCTCTGACGGGCCACCGGCCGCCTCAGCACCAGACCGTCGCTTTCCGTCATCCCCGCCGTCAGGCGGGGATCTCCGGGCACCGCGAATGTACCAGTGCCGGAGATCATCACCCGCAGCTCACTTCTCCTTGCGTCTCTTCCGAGCGATCGGGACGCCGAGGGCTCCCCTTCATGTTGGTGTTCGGGCAGGTAGCGAAGGGGTCGGGGAGTGAATCCAACATAAACGTTGAGGTCGCGTTGGACGGTACCGATTTACGCGAGAGGGCCGAGGCCCCTCGCGTTGCTCGGGATGACAGGGTGTCAGCGGGCGAAGAGCATGGCGAGGTCGATGCGGCACTCCGCCTCGATTTCTGGATGACGCCAGGTGAGGGACTCGCCCTCGACCCGTGGGAAGATGGCCTCCGGTGTCCAGACTTCCACCTGCCGGTTGTCGGGGTCGACCACCCAGTAGGTAGGGACATGCTGTTCCTGATAGACTCGGCGCTTGGTGAAGCGATCGGCGCGCAGGGAGGAGGGGGACAGGATCTCGATAGCGAGGTGTAGCACCTTCACATCTTCCCAGTTGCCGGAGCGAAAGAATTCCTCAGGATCGCACACCAGGAGATCCGGCTGAACGAGGGTGTCCTCGCCGTAGATGATGTCGGCAGGCGAGGTGAGCATCCCCTCAACGCCGCCGGCCTGGAGATAGCCGCCGATAGCCAGCATCAGCCGAGTCACCAGCGGCTGATGGAATCCGGCCGGTGCTGGTGTCACCAGCAGCTCGCCGTGCACGGTTTCGTAGCGCTTGCCGTCGAATGGCAACGCGCGCACGGCAGCGGCACTCCAGTAGCTGACCTGAGGCATGACCATAGTATCGGCTCGGCGGCGAGACGGTGGCAAGTGGGGGGCATCGGCGGAGGATGGAGTGCTGGGGCGGGAAACGATCATCGGGATGGTGACCGGCGGCACCTTCGCACGCGCGACGAGATCGGTGCGTTGTCATCCTGAGCGGAGCAATCACGAAGGGATTGCGCAGTCGAAGGACCTCGGTTCGGTGCACAGGGGCCGAGGTCCCGCGCGACGCGCGGGGTGACAGGCGTCCGGCCACGCTCCGGCGGGGTGGCGCCCGCCGGCGGTCGCCCCCCCGACGTTGCGGGGCGGGACGCCTGTCATCCCGCGCGTTGCGCGGGACCTCGGCCCCTGTGCACCGAACCGAGGTCCTTCGACTGCGCAATCCCTTC
>JBBRBZ010000048.1:0-18839 GCA_038205305.1 Gemmatimonadales bacterium | reverse complement strand
CGCCTATGAGCCGGGAGCCCTGGGCGTGAAGACCAAGGAGATGCTCGGCCTCGTGGCGAGCATGGTGCTGCGCTGCGACGACTGCATCACCTACCACGTGGTCCGCTGCCACGAGGAGGGCGTCACGCGCGAGGAGTTCCTGGAGATCTTTTCGGTGGGACTGGTGGTGGGCGGCAGCATCGTGATCCCGCACCTGCGGCGGGCAATGGAAAAATTGGAGATGCTTGGGGCGTAACGGAGAACGGAGATTGGAGAACGGAGTTCCAATCACCGGTCTCCGTTCTCCAATCTCCAATCTCCGTTCTCCGTTCTCCGTTACCCCTCCGGCGCCCCCGAAATCCCCGTCAGCAGCACCCCGCCAATGATCAGCCCACCGCCGACCAAGTGCACAAGGCCGGGACGCTCGCCCAGCGCGACCATGGCGATCGCCGCGGCAACCAACGGCACCAAGGTGTTGTAGACGACGGTCCGGGACGCGCCGAGGAGCGCCACGCCGCGGTTCCAGAGCAGGTAGGCGAGCACCAAGGAGAGGATCGCCGCGTAGAGCATGCCGCCCCAGCCGGCCCAGGAGACGCGAGCCCAGTCGGTGTGGCGCAACTCAGGAATCGCGGCGACAACCAGACCCGGCGTCCCGGTGTACATCGTCCATGCGGTCAGCCGAAGGGAGGAGATTGGCAGCGCCCACTGCCGCAGGAGGAGGGTGTACACCGCCCAGGCCAAGACGGCACCCAGCAAGAGCAAGTCCCCGAATTGAAAACCGGAATCGAGCGATCCACCGCGGCCGAGCACCACGATCAGCACTCCCACCGTGGCAAGCGCAACCGCCCAGCGCTGTCGCACCGTCACCCGCTCAATGCCGAATGCCCATGCAGCAATCATGACGACCGCCGGCATCCCTGCCAGGATCAGGGCGCTCTTGGTCGCGGAGGTCCGGTCGAGGCCTTCCACGAAGAGCAACTGATAGATGCTGTTCCCGACCACGCCCAGCACCACCAGCGGCCAGAGAACCCCTTTGGGGAGTCGCTGCTTCCCTTCCACCCGCCGAACGATGGCCCAGAGTACCCCCGACGCCACCAGGAAGCGCAGGGCGGTGAATGCCAGTGGAGGGAGTTCGCGGAAGCCGATCTTCATGGCGGTGAAGTTGCCCGCCCAGATCAGCACGACGAGGAGCATGCCCGCCTGGGGGGAGAGGCCGGAAGACGCGGGACGGGATGCCATGCCGGAATATAGGAGAGGAGCGAGAAGGGAGGAGCGAGGTGGGAGAAGGCGGCGTTGAGGCGAGCGACCCCGCGTCTCGCCCCGCACTTCTCGCTCCTCGCCCCTCCCTCCTCGTTCCTCTCTATATTTGCCGCCATGAAGCAGTCGCTGATCCGGAATTTTTGCATCGTGGCCCATATCGACCACGGCAAGTCCACACTGGCCGATCGGCTCATCGAGCAGACGGGCACCGTCACCAAGCGTGAGATGCGCGAGCAACTCCTCGACACCATGGACCTGGAGCGGGAGCGCGGCATCACCATCAAGCTCAACGCGGTCCGCATGTCCTATCGGGCCAAGGACGGCGTCGAGTACGAGCTGAACCTGATCGACACCCCCGGCCACGTCGACTTCACCTACGAAGTCTCCCGGTCACTGGCAGCATGCGAGGGGGCCATCCTGGTGGTCGATGCCTCCCAGGGCATCCAAGCGCAGACGCTGTCGAATCTCTTCCTCGCCCTCGACGCCGGACTCGACATCATCCCGGTGCTCAACAAGATTGACCTGCCGGGTGCCGAGCCGGAGCGGCGCGCCCAGGAGATCATGGAGCTGATCGGAGCCAGCCGCGAGGAAATTCTCTCCGTCTCGGCCAAGGACGGCACCGGCGTGCCGGAACTGCTCGAGGCGGTGGTGGCGCGGATACCGTCGCCACGCGGTTCGACGACGGCGCCGCTGCGCGCGCTGATCTTCGATTCGTACTACGATCGCTACCGCGGAGTGATCCCCAGCATCCGGGTGGTGGACGGTGAGCTCCGCGCTGGCATGAAGGTCGCCTTCGGAGCGCATTCCGAAGACATCTATGACGTGACGGAAGTCGGTGTGCTGGCGCTTGGGCAGCGACGCGCTGATGCCCTCGCAGCGGGCGAGGTCGGCTACGTCATCGCCAACCTGCGTGATGTCCGGGATGCGCGCGTCGGTGATACCATCTTCGACGCCGACAACCAGGCCACCGAACTGCTGCCGGGGTACCGCGAGGTGAAGTCGATGGTCTTCGCCGGCGTCTATCCCACCGACGCCGCCCAATACGAAGACCTGCGCGACGCCCTCGAGAAGTTGCGGCTCAACGACGCTTCGCTGCAATACGAACCCGAGTCCTCCACCGCCCTCGGCTTCGGCTTTCGCTGCGGCTTCCTCGGCCTGCTGCACATGGAGATCGTGCAGGAGCGACTGCAGCGGGAGTTCAACCTCTCGCTCATCACCACGGTGCCGACGGTGGAATACCACGTCTACACCACCGATGGCGAGATGCTGCTGGTCGAGAATCCGAGCGCGCTACCCGATCCCGCCAACATCACCCGGATCGAGGAACCCTATGTGAAGGCCCGCATCATGGCACCGATCGAGTACATCGGCGGCATCATGAACCTGGGCCAGGAACGGCGCGGCGAATACCACGGCATGACGTATCTGGACGCGGCGCGGGTCGAGTTCACCTTCGACTTCCCGCTCGGCGAAATTGTCCTCGATTTCTATGACAAGCTGAAGTCGATCTCGCGCGGATACGCATCGCTCGACTATGAACTCGTCGGCTTCCGCGAGTCGTCGCTCGTTCGCCTCGACATGCTCCTCAACGGCGATCCGATCGACGCCTTCAGCGTGATCATCCATCGCGACAAGGCGTACGAGTGGGGCCGGAAGATCGCCGAGAAGCTGAAGGAACTGATTCCCCGGCAACTCTTCGCCGTCGCGATCCAGGCGGCGATCGGCAACAAGGTGATTGCCCGCGAGTCCATCTCGGCGATGCGGAAGGACGTGCTCGCCAAGTGCTACGGGGGCGACATCACCCGCAAGCGGAAGCTCCTCGAGAAGCAGAAGGAGGGGAAGAAGCGGATGAAGCAGATCGGATCAGTCGAGATTCCGCAGGAGGCGTTCCTCGCCGTCCTGCAGGTAGACTGACGCCGGTGCGGGGTGCGTCGGGACGACGCATCGGCTTCGACGCGCTCCGCGCCCTCCGCAACTCCACCGGCCTCGGCAACTACAGTCGCGGGGTACTGCGCGGGCTCCATGCCGCCGACCCCGATCTCCCGCTCGATCTCTTCTCGCCATCGCCGCCACGCCCGGCCTACGCCGCACTCCCCGAGTCCCTGGGCGCCCCCCTCCACCTGCCGCCCACGGGGTGGCAACGCCGCGGCTTCCGTGCGATCTGGCGGACCTTCCGGCTGGGTAACACCGCCCGGCAGGCGGGAATCGACCTCTACCACGGGCTCTCGCACGAGATCCCCCGCGACCTGCCCCGGACCGGGTTGCCGTCGGTCGTCACCTTTCTCGACCTGATCTACCATCACCATCCGGAGTACTTCCCCGCCTTCGACCGCCGGAGCTACGAGTGGCGCTACCGCTGGAGCGCCGAACACGCCACGGCGATCGTGGCGATCTCAGGCCAGACGCGCGATGACCTGATCGCCAGCTACGGCATCAGCCGGGAACGGATCCGGGTCATTCCCCCGGCACGTGATCCCCGGTTCGCGGTGCCCTGTACTGCCGAGCAGCGCGCCGCGGTCGTCAGCCGCCTGGCGCTGCCGTCGGAGTTCCTCCTCTCGGTCGGCACTCTCGAGCCTCGAAAAAATCAGCGCCTCGCCATCGAAGCGGTCGCCCACCTCGACGCCGATGCCCCTCCGCTGGTGTTGGTCGGCCGCGACGGAGGGAGCGCGGCCGAGCTGCGTCGGCTGGCGGATGCCCGAGGCGTTGGCTCCCGGGTCCAGATCCTCACTGAGGTCGGCCACGACGACCTGCCGGCCCTGGTCCAGTCCGCCCGGCTCTTCCTCTATCCCTCACTGGTCGAGGGGTTCGGGATGCCGATCGTCGAGGCCCAGAGTGCCGGCGTCCCGGTCCTCACCACCCGAGGGGGCTGTTTCGAGGAGGCGGGAGGGGCCGCCGCCCGCTACCTGGACCCCGCCGACGCGCCAGGAATGGCCGCAGCCATCACCGAGCTGCTCGACGATCCCGCCCGGGCCGAAGCGATGTCCACCGCCGGCCAGCGGCATGCCGAGGGGTTCGATGCGGTGGCGCTGGCGCGACGCCTCATCGGTGTCTACGATGCGGTCATCGCGGATCGGCCCCTGCCGGCCGACCCGCCCACTCACTCGGAGCAGTCGGGTGGCTAATCGCGTCCTCGTGGAGCGCCGTACATGCGTTGGGTAATTGGTGTGGACATCGGTGGGACCAACCTGGTGGTCGGGGCGGTGGCCGAGGATGGATCGCGCGTCCTGGGAGACCATTCCCGGCCGACCGACCCCACCCGTGGCCCCGATGCCGTCGTCAACGACATCGTGGCGATGGTCCAGCAGACCCGCGCCCAGCTCCTCGCGACCGAGCCCGCCGCAGAAGTGCTCGGATTGGGGATCGGCGCACCCGGCCCGCTGGACACCCGCAACGGCATCGTCATCCTCACCCCGAATCTCGGCTGGAGCAACATGCCGCTCCGTGCACGCCTGAGTGAGCCACTCGGGTTGCGAGCCTCGCTCGACAACGACGCCAATTGCGCCGTGCTTGGCGAGTGCTGGGTCGGCGCCGCGCGCGAGGCGCGCTACGTCATCGGCATCACCATCGGCACTGGCATTGGTGGCGGCATCGTCCTCGACGGCCAGCTCTATCACGGTGCGTCCGACAGCGCGGGGGAGATCGGTCACATGACGATCGACCTGAATGGCCGACGCTGCAGCTGCGGCGCCTACGGTCACCTCGAGGCCTACGCGTCCGGTCCCGCCATTGCGAGCCGCGCGGCAGAGCAGATCGAGGCCGGTGCCGAGAGCCTCCTGAATGAGATGGTCGGCGGCGATCTGAAGCGGATCACGGCGCAAACCGTCTACTCTGCGGCCCAACAGGGCGACACGCTCGCCCATGACGTGGTGCGGGAGACGGCGCACTACCTCGCGGCCGGTCTCGCCTCGCTGCTCAACATCTTCAATCCCGATCTGGTGGTTGTGGTGGGTGGCGTCACCGGCGCCGGCGATCGCCTCTTCGAGCCGCTCCGGCACGAGGTCGCGCGCGGTGCCTTCAAGCCGGCGGTGCAGGCGTGCCGCATCGTGCCAGGCGAGCTTGGTGGTCTGGCCGGCGTCTATGGCGCCGCCAAGTCCTTCCTCGACCAGCACGCCGCGGGGCTGGTCTGATGCCACGCATCGGCGTACTGGGTGCCTTGGTCTGGGACGAGATCCACGGCCGCGATCCGCTGGCCCCCCCGGTGGAAGAGTGGGGCGGGATCGCCTACGCCCTCGCCGGAATGGACGCGGCGCTGCCCACCGACTGGGAGATCGTGCCGCTCATCAAGATCGGCGAGGATCTCGCGGCGCAGGGCGCGGAATTTCTCGCGACACTCGAGCGGCTCACCCCCGGCGGACGCTGTGTGACTGTGCCGGTTCCCAACAATCGCGTCACCCTCCGATACCAGGAGACCGTGCGACGCTGCGAACGGATGTCGGGAGGCGTGCCCTCCTGGACCTGGCCCGAACTGGGGCCGATGGTCCAGGGCCTCGACGCGCTGTACGTCAACTTCATCTCCGGTTTCGAGATGTGCCTGGGCACCGCCGAGGCGCTGCGCCGCGGCTTCACCGGTCCGATCTACGCCGACCTGCATTCCCTCTTTCTCGGCATGGGTGCCGATGGCATGCGGAGTCTTCGCCCGCTTCCGAATGCGCCGACGTGGTTCTCCTGCTTCGACGTCGTCCAGTTGAACGAGGAGGAACTCCACCAGCTCGGCGACGATCCCATGGTGGTGGCCGCCGAGGCGATCGGCGCCGGCGTCTCGTCGCTACACGTGACCCTCGGCTCGCGCGGTGTGGTGTATTTCGCTCGCCCCGGTTTCGATGGGCTCAGCCATGCGACGCAGACGCCCGATGACGCGGCCAGGGCCACGCTCGCCACGGTTCGCACCGAGCTGATTGCTCCACCAGCCGCGGAGGGCAGCGACCCGACCGGGTGCGGTGATGTCTTCGGCGCCACCTGCTGCGCTCGGCTGCTTGCGGGCGATCCGCTGACCACCGCCCTCCGCGTGGCCAATTCGGCGGCCTCGCGCAACGTCAACTTTCGCGGTGCCGGGAGACTCGCGCGCTACCTCCGCGGCGACCTGGTGCTGACCTGATGCGCGTCGTTCCCGTCCCGAGTCACCTCGACGATCAGACCATCGACCAGCTGGCCGCAAGTCTCGGTGCCTGGCCACCAGAAGAGCGGATTCTCCTCGATGCCCACGCCACCGAATGGGCCTCCCCCACCGGCTTCGTGGCGCTGCTCACGCTCGGACAGGCGCTGGCCGAACTCGGTGCGCCCCAGCCGCGACTCGCGCTCCCCGACAGCGCCAGCGTGACGTCCTACTGGGGCAAGGCCGGCCTGCTGCAGCATGCCGAGCAGTACTTCGAGCTGCACGGCAAGGCGCCCCCACGCAAGCGGGCGGAGCAGAGCGACGTGCTCCTCCCCGTCACGATGATTCGTGATGCCGCTGACGTGATGGAGGTCGTCGGTCAGATCGGCAAGCGGGCGACCGCGATGCTGCGCGACCAACTCGGACTCGAGGCCAGTGTCGTGGGTGGCTTCGGCCAGTCGCTCTCCGAGGCCTGCCAGAATATCGTCGAGCACGCGGGGACGACTGGTTGGGCGGCGGTGCATGCCTACAGCTATCGGCGCCGACTCGGCCGCAAGGTGCTGGTGATCGCGACCAGCGATGCCGGCGTGGGGTTCCGCCGGTCGCTCGACGCGACGCTCGCCAAACGCATCGGGGATCGCTGGAGTGACGGTGCCGCCATCGAGTCGGCCCTGATCCAGGGGATCTCGCGCTTCCGCGATCCCGGCCGCGGCCAGGGCCTCGCCGGCATCAAGCGCTACCTTTCGCGGTGGCAGGGCAAGATCTCCATCCGGAGCGGCACCGCGCGGGTCAAGTTCGGACCGGAATGGACCTGGGACGAAGAGCCGCCGCGCAGTGAGCATCTGGCCTGGTTCCCCGGCTCGCAGGTGACGATCCTCATTCCCGGAAAGGAGATCGACGAATGAGTTCCGTCATCCGACTGGATGTGGTGCTGCGCGAGGCCGTGGCCACACCCTATAGCGACCTGGTCACCCGCCAGACCGGCGCGGCCGTGCGGAACAGAGTGCTGATGGTGCTCCGAGATCGCCCGGGGCATGATGCGCATCTCGACTTTTCGGCGGTGGGATTGGTGGATTTCTCCTGTGCCGACGAGGTGGTCGCCAAGCTGATCGTGGCGAGTGCCGATCTGCCGGTCCCGCGGGTGCTGCTGTACGGTGTTCGCGCCGATCACGCCGATGCCATCGAGCATGCCCTCGACCGTCTCGGCTTGGCGGTCGTGGCGGTGCTCATCGATTCCGACCACCCGCTGCTGCTCGGGGCGATTCCGGAGGATTGCCGCACCGCCTTCGACGCGCTGACGGAGCGCGGTCGCGCGGCCGCCGAGTCGATCGCGAACGCCTTGGGATGGACGGTACCGCGCGCCCTCGAGGCGCTCGAGGGGCTCGCGAGTCGGCGCTGCGTCCTCGCCCATGCCGATGCCACCTTTGAGTTTGGAGCCGTCGCATGACCCCTCGTTCCGGTCCTGGGCTGTCGACCCTCTCCATTCACGGCCGGCCCCGTCGCGAGGCCGACTGGACTCCTGCGGTCTCGCCGATCCATCAGAGCGCGACCTTCCGCAACCCGGTGGGCAGCGACGAAGAAGTGATGTACACCCGCTATGGCAACAATCCCAACCAGCTGGAGCTCGCGCGGAAGTACGCCCTGCTGGAAGGGGCTGAGAAGGCGATCTTCGTCGCGAGCGGCATGGCGGCCACCGCGCTGGCGCACCTCGCCGTCCTCCGCCCCGGCGATCACCTGCTCGCCTCGCGCTGGATCTACGGCGGCACCCGCGTCCTCTTCGACGACGAGTTCGTCCGCCTCGGCATCGAGATCACCTATGTCGATCCCGATCTCAAGCGGATGTGGCGCAAAGGCATCCGGAAGAACACCCGGGCAATTTTCGTCGAGGCGACCACCAATCCCACCATGCGCGTGGTGGATGTGCCGGCCCTGGCCAAGGTCACCCGCGATCAGGGTCTTGCGCTGCTGGTGGACTCCACCTTCGCCTCGCCCGTGAATTTCCGGCCGCTCGAGCATGGGGCCGACATCGTCATCACCAGCGCCACCAAGTACCTCAATGGACACAGCGACATCATTGCGGGGGCCGTGGCCGGCACCGCCTCAGTCATCGAGGAAGTCACCCGATTGATGCGCATCTGGGGACCCGCGATCGATCCGCATGCAGCCTGGCTCACCGAGCGGGGCATGAAGACCCTTGCCCTACGGGTGGAACGCGCCAACACCAATGCGATGGCGGTCGCCAAGTGGGCCGCCACTCGGGAGGAGTTCGGTGCGGTGCACTATCCCGGGCTGCCGTCGCACCCCGACCATGCGCTGGCTGGCAAGCTGCTCGACGGCTACGGCGGGATGGTGGGACTGGTCCTCAAGGGCGGCGCCCCGGCGGCGCAGCGATTCGCCTCGCGGCTCCGGCTGGTCACGCACGCCCCGTCGCTGGGGGGAGTCGAGTCGCTGGTCTCGGAACCGAGGCTCACCTCGCACAAGGCCCTCTCACCGGCGGAACGGGACGCCCTCGGCATTCCCGACGGCTTCCTCCGCCTCTCCTGTGGCTGCGAGGACAGCGCCGACATCATCGCCGACCTGACCGCCGGTCTCGAAGCCACACGCGCCCCCTGACCTCAGGGAGACTAACTTTCCGCTGTGATCCGCTTCACGAAGGTCTCCAAGCAATACGCCAACTCCGGCGACTCAATCCTGCGCGACGTGGGATTCCACGTGCCGCGCGGGGAGTTCGTCTTCCTCACCGGACACTCGGGCGCGGGCAAATCCACGATCCTCAAGCTGATGTACGCCCAGGAACGGCCCAGCTCTGGCGATGTCCGCGTGGCCGGCTTCGCCATCGGCACGCTCGGCCGCGATGATGTGCCGCGGCTGCGACGGAAGCTGGGGATTGTCTTCCAGGATTTCGGCCTGCTCGAAGACCGGACCGCCGCCGAGAACATCGCCTTCGCTCTGGAGGTGACCGGGGCACGGGCCGACGTCATCCCCAATCGGGTGCGTCGCGTGCTCGATCAGGTGGGGTTGGCGACCAAGGCGGGCTCATTCCCGCGCGAGCTTTCGGGCGGCGAGCAGCAGCGGGTCGCGATTGCCCGGGCGCTCGTGAACGACCCGCCGGTGCTGCTCGCCGACGAACCGACCGGCAATCTCGACGAACGCGCGACGCGCGGCATCTATCAGCTGCTCTGCGACATCAACACGGCCGGCACGGTCGTTGTCATGGCCACCCATGACCTCGACCTCGTCCGCTCCGCCGGGCACCGCGTCATCGAGTTGCGCGACGGCATGCTGGTGTTCGACTCCTCGGCGGTGACCCCATGAAACTCCTCTGGCGCGAAGCGATTCTCTCCTTCCGGCGGACCCGGATGCTCTCGGCGCTCTCAGTGACCACGATCGCCTTCGCCCTCTTCGTCACCGGGCTGTTCGGCCTGGTCGCACTCAATCTGCGCGGCGCCATCCGCAACGTGGCTGAGCGGGTCGAGGTGGTGGCGTTTGTCTATCGCGGCACGCCGTCACAGACGCTCACGGTGGCGATGGAAGACATCGCGGCGTTCCCCGAGGTGCTCGACGTCACCTACGTCTCCGAGGACGACGCCCTCAAGAAGGCCAAGCAGGAACTGGTGGAATTCCAGGAGGCCTACCAGGACCTTGAGGTGAATCCGCTGCCTCCGTCCATCGAGGTGACCCTCAAGCCGGAGTTCCGCAACGCCGTGAAGGCCGGCGAGGTCGCCGACCGGTTGCGCGGCTATGACTTCGTGGAGGACGTACGGTTCGGACGCGACTGGGTGCAGCGCCTCGACACCCTCCGCAATATCGCGGGGCTCGTGGGCCTGGCGATCGGACTGGCGTTCGCGCTGGTCTCAGTGGTGATCATCGGTGTCACCATTCGGATGACGGTGTTGCAACGCTCCCGCGAGATCCAGATCATGCGCCTGGTCGGCGCGACCAACTGGTTCATCCGCGGACCCTTCCTGCTTGAGGGTGCCCTCAAGGGCCTCCTCGGTGGCGTCGTCGCTGTGCTGCTCTGCGCCACCGTCCTCGGCATCTTCAAAGCCAACGGCGTGGGGATGGGCATCGGTGGCATTCAGTTCTTCGGGCCGGGCCAGGCGTTGCTGCTCATGCTCTTCGGCGTGGCCCTCGGATTCGGCGGCTCCCTGGTGAGCGTCGGACGGCACCTGAAGAATGTCTGAGCGATTGGCGCGGCACGGCCTTTGGGCCCTGCTCGCCCTGCTCGCGTTCAGCGCGGCACCACTCGCCGCCCAACAGACGTCCGCTTCGGAACTCGAGAAGTCCAAGCAGCGCCTCGAGCAGATCAAGGCGCAGCGTGATGAGCTCGAACGGCAATCGGCGCGGATCTCCGGTCAGGTCACCGACGTGGGCGCCCGGCTGCGCAACCTGGAGCGCCAGCGCGAACTGACTGGGCAGGCCGTCGCCGCGATCGAGCAGAAGATCGGCAATCTTGGCGGCCGGCTGGAGACCTCCAGCGCCGCGCTCGCCCTCGCCGAGGACAATCTCGCCGACCGGCGCGCGATCCTGCTGCGCCGCCTCGCCGACATCTACAAGCGGGGGCCACTCTACACCTTCCAGGTGCTGCTGACCGCCGAATCGTTTGGGGACCTGCTCGCGCGCTACAAGTATCTCTACCTCTCCTCGCGCCAGGACCGCTCAATCGTGACTGAGGTGGAGAAGCTCGCCCAGCATGTCCGCAGCGAGCGCAACGACCTCCTCGGCCTGCAGAGCGAATACGATCGCACCCGCGGGGAGCGGGAAGTGGAGTTGCAGAACTATGCCCGCCTCGCCGACGAACGACAGTCGCAACTCCGTGAGCTCGAGCGATCGTCCGCGCAGACCAAGCAGAAAATCACCGTGCTGGAGCGCTCGGAGGCTGCCCTGAACGCGACCCTCGCCGCCCTCGAGAAGGCGCGCAAGGCCGCGGCGCCCAATCGCAACGCCGCGCCGGGGGCTCCCAACACCGAGGAGAGCGGTGGTCTGAGCACCAGCGACATCGGCAAGCTCGACTGGCCGGTCGATGGCACCATCATCTACAACTTCGGGCGTGACTCGCTCCCCAGCGGCGCGGTCGTCCGGCACAACGGCATCGGCATCCGCGCACCGGCCGGGACGCCGGTCAAGTCAGTGGAGGCAGGCAAGGTGGTGCTGGTCCAGCCGATGGCGACCTATGGCCTCACCGTCATCCTGCAACACGGCAATGGCTACTACTCGCTCTACACCCAGCTCAAGTCCGCCTCGGTGCGCGTGGGGCAACAGCTGACGCGCGATGAGGTGCTGGGGACGGTCGGTGGGGAAAGCCTGACGGAGGGTGCCCATCTCTACTTCGAGATTCGCGGCGCAAATCAGATTGCACTGGATCCGATCGTCTGGTTGAAGCGCAGACAGTAAAGCAGGAGACCGGAAAACAGAGATTGGAGAACGGAGATTCTCATTCACAGACTCCATTCACCATTCACCGTTCTTTCACGCCGCGCTCCCGATCCGCTCCACATCCTGGGCTTTCCCCGCCAGCAGCGCCGCCTCGACCAGCGCGAAGAGATCTTCCGGCTTGTGGGCGCCGGGATGTGGGTAGGTGACGATGCCAGCGGTGAGGCGGCAGCGGACTCCCAGGTGGAGCTCGCCCAAGCCGGCCGGGCCCATCCGGTCGCGAATCCGGTGCACCGTCTGGCGCCCCGCCTCGAGGTTGGTCTCCGGCAGCAGGAGCAGGAATTCCTCGCCACCGTAGCGCGCCACGAAATCGGGGGCGCGCAGTTCGCGCTGCAACATTCGGCCCAGGTCGGAAAGCACCCGATGCCCGCCGTCACGGCCGAGACGGTCGTTGATGTGACGCATGCCGTCGACATCGAGCAGCACCAGGGCGAAGGTCACATCGTAGCGCCGGGCCCGTTCGAATTCCTCGCGGATGCGGCGATCGAGCGCGTCGAGGGTGCCGCAGCCGGTGAGCGGATCCACATGGGCCACGATCGCCTGTCGACGGGAGATCGCCCCCCGCCGGTCATCAGCCTCCAGCAGCCGGGCCGTCGCCCCGGCCGCAAGCTCCGCAATGGTGACCTGCCCCGGGGTGAGTGGAGCCTCCCCCCGGCGCGTGCGGAGCACCAGCGTGCCCATGATCTTTCCCATCGGCCGCAGACAGATCGCTGCGACCGTCTCAAGATCGGTGAACGGCGAGCCAATCGCCGTACTGTGAATCTGTGCCGCGAACAGCGTGGACGAATCAGCGTGCGGAAGAAAGAGTGTCTGGCCGGTTGCGATCGCGTGCAGCGCCTCAGGCCAGCACGCCATGTCGACGTCGACATCGCGCAGCTTGGGGGCATCGGTGGCCGCCACCAGGCGACCAATCTTGGCGCCGTCGGCATGCAGGAGCACGCTCACTGAATGCACCTCGAGCGCCGTGGCGAGGGAACGCCCCAGGGCGTGCAGCATCTCTTCCCGGTGCAACTCCGTGGCAATCTCCTGCACCACTTCGAACAACTTGAGATCGTCGGCCCCGGGACCGTGGCGTGCCACTCGCGGCGAGGCGAGTCGCGCCCGGAGACGGGCGATGACATACTCAAGAGCGGCTGGAAGCAGAATGGCATCGTCGGCACCGGCCTGCGCTGCCTTCACGATGTCGTCGGCACTACCATTCGCCAGCAGCACCACCACCTGGGCGCCGCTGGCACGGGCAGCGGCGATTCCCTCGGTGATGCCTTCGCTGCAGGCGGCGAGCCGATCGCAGGTGACCAGCATCAGCGTCGCCCGGCCGGGGACCGCCTCGATGTCCTCGGATTCGGACACCAGGAAGCCGGCGCGCAACAACTCCCGCTCGAGATGATCCGGGCGCGCACTCAGATCGCCGAACAGGACCACCAGTGGAGGAATCCCCTTGGGTTTTGTCGTTCCACCAGCGCCTACAGGAGTCGGTTCGATGAGCAGCCCCTCAGGCACGAAGCCTGGACAGTCAGGAAAAGGTGCAGCGAACGTCGCCCCGTCGTCAGAGCGACTGGGGGCACACGTCTCGACCCAGGGTGGGCCAGCTTCCGCCCCTCCTCGAGCGGCCGCGATCGGTGCGACCGCCCTGCAGATGTTCACCAAAACGCCCAACATGTGGCGCGAGCCGGTGATCACCCCGGAGATCGCCGCGGCCTTCAAGCAGGCCCGCGACGCCCATCCCGTTGCGAGTGCCGTGTCGCACGATTCGTACCTGATCAACCTGGCCTCCCCAGACGCCACCCTCCGGGCCAAGTCTCGTGCGGCCTTCGAGGGCGAACTCCTTCGCTCTGAAGCACTTGGACTGGATGGCATCGTCTCCCACCCGGGAAACTTCATCGACGACCACGACGCCGGACTGGAGCGAAATGCAGGGGGGATCACCGAGGCCCTCCGCGCAGTCTCCGGAGCGGTCATGGTCTACCTCGAAACCACCGCCGGCACCGGCACGGTCCTCGGCAGGACCTTCGAGGAATTGCAGGCGATTCGCGAGCTGATTGCCGAAGATGTGCGGCATCGAGTCGGCTTTTGTGCCGATACCTGCCACCTCTACAGCGCCGGGTACGACCTGGTGAATGACTACGATGGCGTCTGGGCCACATGGGACCGGGTGATCGGACTGCAGCACCTGCGCTGCATGCACCTCAACGATTCCAAGACCCCGTTCGCCTCCCGGAAGGACCGGCACCAACTGATCGGCGAGGGTTCGCTCGGCACCGAACCGTTTCGACGTCTGATGCAGGACTCGCGTTTCGCCTCAGTTCCGAAGATCCTCGAGACTCCCAAGGGCGATGTCGACGAAGTCACCAACGACCGGCGCATGCTGGCCCTCCTCCGCAGCTTTGCCGCTGGTGTTTGACCCCCGGCGGCCGCTCCGGCATCTTCCGACCATGCGATCATGGTTCCCGCTCCTCCTGGCCGTCACCGCGGCACATCCGGCGTCGGCGCAGCGCACCGTGCGGCTCGCCCTCGGTGGCACGTGGAGCAGCGACCTCGCCCGTGACGCCGTGCTCGACAACACCGTCCTCACGCTCGGCGTGGCCCCCGGTGGTACCGTCGGCGTGGCCGTCCCGATCACGCCGAACGGGAGCTACCGGTTGGTGATCGAAGCGGGCTACAGCACCTCCACGCTGTCGGCATCGAGCGATGCCGGCAATGCGGGGAACCTCAGCCGGGTCGCCACCATTTCGACGGTGGCGATGCTCGACGGCGCAATCCACGGGGCATTGCGCTGGCAGGCCGGCGGCGGACTCCTCTTCTATCGGCCGGCCGAGAAGCAGGGCGTCTTCCTCGACGGGGGAGTGCGACGCTACCAGCTGGCCGGGGGGATGAGCTGGACCCACCCGCTCACCCCCGTGCTCTCCCTGCTCATTCTCGGTCGCTACAGCTTCCACGAATTCATCACCCCGGTGCTGGGCGCGCGCGGATACTCCTCGTATCAATCCATCCACCGCGCCGGACTCCAGGTCGGCGTGGAGCGGAGGTTCTGATGCGGCGCCTCCTGCCGCTCGTGCTGGTGCTGGCGGTGGCGTGCAGCGACCTCTTTGCCCCCCAACGGACCGACGCCTACGAGTACCGTTGCCTGCCAACCATCGGCAGTTTCTGCGCGGACACGGTGGCCTTCCATTGGCCACCATCCGACCAGCCGGTGCGGGTCTATACCGCCAGCGGGAGCGCCCTCGCTCCGCACCTTGCCACCGCCCTCAGCCGCTGGAACGGCGCCTTCCTCTATGGCGAATTGCGACTCGTCGCAGTGACTGACTCCAACTCGGCCGACATCATCCTCGAGAACATCTTTCCACCCGAGAACAATCTCCTGCGTGAACCGATGCACGCGTTCGCGGTCGGCTGCACCGGCGCCACCGATTCACCGGTGGACCATGTCTATCAGCTCCCGATTCACAGCTACATCTTTTCCAACACCGGTCAGGCCGTCCCCGGCATCGATCTCTGCTACAGCATTGTCGTGACCCACGAGTTGGGACACGCGCTGGGCATCCTCACTCATTCGCCCAGTATCGGCGACGTGATGTACGCCTCGCCCGTTCTCGACGGCCTGAGCGACCGTGACCGGCAGACCATTGAAACCGCCTACCACTCGCCCGCCAACGTGACCACCACCGGGCGCCGCTGACATCCACTTTTTGACCCCAAGCCGCCCAGTCGCCATTTTGAGGGGCTGGGCGGCGCGCCAACTACACGTCCGCCCCAGAGTCCCCACCATGGAGCAGAGATGAGTACCGGAGCATCTTCGTCGGAAATCGCCGCGCCCTCCTGGGTGCAGAATCCTCGCCTGCTGCAGTGGGTCGCCGAGATGGCCCGGCTGACGCAACCCGAGCGCATTCACTGGTGTGATGGTTCGCAGGAGGAGTACGATACGCTCTGCGAGCAGATGGTCGCGAGCGGCACCTTCGTCCGGCTCGACGCGAAGAAGCGCCCCAACTCGTTTCTCGCCCTCTCCGACCCCGGTGATGTCGCCCGGGTGGAGGACCGCACCTTCATCTGCTCGCACCGGAAGCAGGACGCCGGCCCAACCAACAATTGGGTCGAGCCGAAGGAGATGCGCGAGACGTTGACCAAGATTTTCACCGGGGCGATGCGCGGTCGCACCATGTACGTGGTGCCCTTCTCGATGGGGCCGGTCGGTTCGCCCCTCTCCTACATCGGCGTGGAACTCTCCGACTCGCCCTACGTCGTCGTGAATATGCGGATCATGACCCGCATGGGCCGGGCGGTGATCGATGCCCTCGGCAACAACGACTTCGTTCCCTGCATGCACTCGGTCGGCAAGCCGCTCGCCAAGGGTGAGGCCGACGTGAAGTGGCCGTGCAATCCAGATCAGAAGTACATCGTGCACTTCCCCGAGGATCGCGAGATCTGGTCCTATGGTTCAGGCTACGGCGGCAACGCGCTGCTCGGCAAGAAGTGCTTCGCACTCCGGATCGCCTCGGTCATGGGACGTGATCAAGGCTGGATGGCCGAGCACACGCTGATCCTCGGCGTGGAGTCCCCCAAGGGTGACAAGACCTACGTGGCTGCCGGCTTCCCCAGCGCCTGCGGCAAGACCAATCTCGCGATGCTCATCCCGCCCAAGGCCTATGAGGGCTGGAAGGTGACCACCGTCGGCGATGACATCGCCTGGATCCGCCCCGGCACCGATGGGCACCTGCACGCGATCAATCCTGAGGCCGGCTATTTCGGGGTCGCCCCGGGCACGTCGTGGGACACCAATCCCAATGCGATGGCGACGATGGCGAAGAATTCCATCTTCACCAATGTCGCCCTCACCGACGATGGCGATGTCTGGTGGGAGGGACTCACCAAGGAGTTGCCCGCCCGGCTGACCGACTGGCACGGCAACGCTTGGACGCCGGAGAGCAAGACCCCGGCGGCGCATCCCAATTCGCGCTTCACTGCGCCCGCCTCGCAATGCCCGTCGATCGATCCCGCATGGGAGGACGCCGCCGGTGTCCCCATCAGCGCCTTCATCTATGGTGGCCGTCGCGCCACCACCGTGCCGCTGGTCTATCAGGCGTTCAACTGGAACTTCGGCGTCTACCTTGGTGCCACCATCGGGTCGGAAACCACGGCAGCAGCAGCGGGAGCCGTCGGCAAGGTCCGTCGCGATCCCTTCGCCATGCTGCCCTTCTGCGGCTACCACATGGGCGACTACTTCAACCACTGGCTGCAAATGGGCCGCGGGCTCAGCGAGCCGCCGCGCATCTTCTGCGTGAACTGGTTCCGCAAAGATGCCGACGGGAAGTTCATCTGGCCCGGCTTCGGGGAGAACATGCGGGTGCTGGAGTGGGTCGTGGGACGGGTGCGCGGCCGGGCCGCCGGCATCGAATCGCCGATCGGCTGGATGCCGCGCTACGAGGATCTCCGCTGGACAGGACTCGACTTCCCCAAGGAGCGCTTCAATGCCCTCATGGAAGTCGATCGGGAACAGTGGAAGTCCGAACTCCTCGGGCATCGCGAGCTGTTCGAGAAGCTCTACGACCGGTTGCCGCAGGAATTCATGTGGATGCGCGAGCTGATTCTCTCGGGCCTCTGGCGCAGCGAGGAGCACTGGCGGCTCGAGCCAGAAACCGCCTGAGATGGCCACGATGAGCGGCTTCGAGGTCATTCGCGATCCGCTCTGGGACAACATTCGCCTGGAACCGGCCGCCGTGTCCGCCATCGACACGGCGGCCTTTCAGCGCCTGCGCTATATCCGCCAGCTCGGCCATGCCTTCTTGGTCTACCCTGGCGCCACGCATTCGCGCTTCGAGCACGGATTGGGCGCCTACCACCTCGCCCGGCGCGCACTGGCCACCCTCGAAGAACGTGGCGAACTCACCGGAGTCTCTGAGGAGGAGCGGCTCGCCGTGCGGCTGGCGGCGCTGCTCCACGACATCGGACACTATCCCTTCTCGCATGCCCTGGAGGAGGCCGGCTTCATCAGCCATGAGTCGATTGGTGCGCGCCGACTGTCCGAGGGCGCCTTGGGTGAGGTGCTGCGATCGCTCGGCGGCCCTGCCCTGCTCGAGTCGATCGCGGCGATCATGCAGGGGCGCAGCAGCTCACCCCTGGCCGGTCTGGTATCGGGCTCACTCGACCTCGACAAGATCGATTACCTCTCTCGCGACGCCCGGATGTGCGGTGTGCCCTACGGCACCGTCGACGTCGACCGACTGCTCTCCTCGCTGGTGCTCGTCACGCGCGAACACCGCACCGAGGTCGGCGTGCAGGAGAAGGGGACCAGTGCGCTCGAGTCGCTGCTGTTTGCCAAGTACCAGATGTACCGCAACGTCTACTGGCACCACGCCGTCCGCTCGGCGACCTGCATGTTCAAGCGCGCCGTGCGCACCACTGTCGCCTCGGGCGCCATCGACATGGACACCGTGGCCAACGCCACCGACGGCTCGCTCACCGTGGAGCTTCTGGCCCACGACCGCACCGGCCTCACCGAGGCCCTTCACGAGCGGCGACTGCACAAGCGCGCCCTCGACCTCCCAGCCAGCGAAGTGCCTGACACCATTCCCGCCTGGCTCTCGACCGACCCCGACGCACTCGCCCAAGCCGAGGACCGCCTCGCGGCCGAACTGGGCCTCGAACCGGGCGGCGTGCTGATCGACTACCCCGAGCGAAGCACGATGCTCTCAGTCGACCTGCCGCTCCTCACCCGGACGGGCAGCATCGAACAGCTCACCGACGAGGGGCGCGCCGGCCAGCTGGGGTTGCCGAGAATTGCAAGTGAGTTGTATCGGAGTGCAAGGCGATTGCGGATCTTCACCAGCGAACCGCGGAAGCTAGAGCAGATACCTGTGGTGTTGCTTGGCTGATGGAGGAGCGAGAAGGGAGGAGCGAGAGATCAACCGTTCCTCGCTTCTCACTCCTCCCTCCTCGTCTCCTATCCTCTCACCGCCGGCACCTCTCCCGTCAGCGGCGACACCTCTTCGATCTTCACCAGAATCGTCGTGATGTTGTCGAGGCCGCCGTGCCGGTTGGCCGCAGTAATCAGCGCGTCGACCTTTGGCTCCAAGTCGAGATT
>JBBRBZ010000047.1:0-19037 GCA_038205305.1 Gemmatimonadales bacterium | reverse complement strand
TTCCGTGCGCTGGTTCGATCCGGAGCGTCGTCGTGGGGGAACGATCGGCGCACTCTGCGGTCTGGCCTTGGCGGCCCCGCTCGTGAACATGAATCTCGATTCTCCACCGATCGCCGTGCTGATCGCGGCACTGACGGGCATTGGGGTGCTGGTGGGCGGTGGCTGGGGGGCGGCACGCTAGACCGAGAGAGATGAGAGAAGAGAGAAGCGAGACGAGGCATCAGTGGTGAGTCCGTCTTCAGTCTCATGATCCCGACCCAAGATTCCTGGAGCAGCCGTGTCATCACGCATCATCATGTTCAGCGCTCTGCTCATCGCCGGTGGTGCGAGCGTCGCCTCGGTGCAATCACAGCCGCGCCCACGATCTGGTGCAGCGATTGATACCCTCAAGTCAATCCCGAAGCCCTCCAAGGAGGATCGGGCGCGGGTGGAGTGGTTGGAGCGTTCGCTCGCGCATGACTCAATGGAAGGGCGCGGACTGGCGACGCCTGGCAGCACCAAGGCCGCACGCTTCCTGGCCGGCGAGATGAAGAAGATCGGCCTCGTCGCCGAAGGGGACAGTGGCTACTTCCAGCGCGTGCCGATGATGATTCCCGCTCCGCGACCGGCCGGCGACGCTGCAGCCGCAC
The DNA here is from genome assembly GCA_038205305.1 of Gemmatimonadales bacterium. Taxonomy (GTDB): domain Bacteria; phylum Gemmatimonadota; class Gemmatimonadetes; order Gemmatimonadales; family GWC2-71-9; genus Palsa-1233. The sequence goes on along the minus strand of JBBRBZ010000047.1, from coordinate 18,408 downwards.
CGGCCGGAAATCGTGGTGCTGGTGGTCGTGCTGGTGGGGGCTTCGCGCGCGCGTCCGGCCCGCGCGCGCCCGTCGAGCCCACCGAGCCGCTGGCCTGCCTCGCCAAGGACGCTGAGGGGCGCACGGCCTACGATATCCAGAAGATCACCTATGACTTGGCCATGGCCGCGGAGGCCAAGCGCCTCGCCGCAGGCGATTCGAGCGGTGGACGCGGAGCAGCTGCTCCCGCGGCGCGCGGTGCCGGTGGTGCGGGCGGAGCGGCTGGTGGCCGCGCGGCGGCTCCCGTCATGCGACCTGTCCGGCTGCCCTCACTCGCCGACCTCGACACGGTGCCGATGGAACGCCGCCGGAATCCCGTGAACGTCATCGGGATGATTCCTGGTGGCGACCCGGTGCTCAAGAACGAAATCATCCTGGTGCTGTCGCACTACGATCACCTCGGCATGCGGTCGCCGGCGACGCCCGGTGGTGACTCGGTCTACAACGGCGCCGACGATGATGCCTCCGGCACCGTCGCCGTGCTCGAGATCGCCCGCCTGATCAAGAAGGCCGGGACGCCGAAGCGGACCATCGTCTTTGCCAACATGACGGGCGAGGAGTCGGGGCTCATCGGCACCAACTGGTTCATTGCCAACCCACCGTTCCCGCTCACGCGGGTGGTGGCCGGCTTCGAGATCGAGATGATCGGCCGTCCGGACTCGCTTGCCGGCGGGCCGGGAAAGGCGTGGCTCACCGGCTACGAGCGCTCGAGCATGGGCGACATGCTCAAGGAGTACGGTATCGCGATCGTGCCAGACATCCGGCCGACGCAGTCCTTCTTCACTCGCAGCGACAACATCGGCCTCGCCCGGCGCGGCATCGTCGCGCACACGCTGTCAACGTTCAACCTGCACACCGACTATCACCAACTCTCCGATGATGTTGACAAGGTCGACTTCGATCACATGACGGCGGTGATTCACTCCGGCGCCGAGGCCGTTCGTCACCTGGCTGACGGCCCGCGCCCGACGTGGCACCCGGGCTGCGACCCGTCGCAGCCGGCACCCGCGCGGCAGTGACGTTCCTGGGGGCGCCCGCGTGAGTCATCCTCTCGCGGGCGGCCTGTTGATCTTCCTCGCCGCGCTCTGCTACAGCGCGGTGGGGCACGCCGGCGCGTCGGGCTACCTCGCCATCATGGCGTTCCTCGGCACCACACCCGCAGTCATGCGTCCGACCGCGCTGGTGCTGAATCTGCTGGTCGCCTCCATTGGTTCAGTGCAGTTCATCCGGGCGGGCCATTTCCGCTGGCAACTGTTCTGGCCCTTTGCCGTGGCCTCGATTCCCGCGGCGTACCTCGGTGGGCGCCTGGCACTCCCTGGCACGACCTATCGTGTCGTCGTGGGTGTGGTGCTGCTGCTGTCGGCGGTGCGCTTCGTGGTGACGTTGCGCGCGCCTGATGTCGTGCGTCGCACCGTGTCGCTGCCGGTTGCGCTGCTGGTGGGTGCGCTGCTGGGCATTCTGTCGGGGCTCACCGGGGTCGGTGGGGGAATCTTTCTCTCCCCGCTGTTGCTGCTGATGGGGTGGGCAACGCTGCGGGTCACCGCCGCCACGTCGGTGGTCTTCATCCTGGTCAACTCGGCGGCGGGGCTCCTCGGGCAGTTCCACGCCCTCGCGGTCATTCCGTCATTCGCACCGACCTGGGCGGCCTTCGCGATCATCGGCGGGCTGATCGGCTCACGCTTGGGAGCGCGTCACCTCCCGGGCCCCGCGCTCCGCGCAGTGTTGGCGGTGGTGCTCGTCGCCGCAGGAATCAAACTCGCGCTCCTGTAACCTCCGTTCTCCGTTCACTGTTCTCCGTCCTCCGTTCACCGTTCTCCGTTCTCCGTTCTCCCTCCAACTCCAGCAGTCTCACCTTCCGCCAGAGTCCACCGCCGTAGCCGCCGAGCTTGCCGCCGGTGTTCACCACGCGATGGCAGGGAATGATGATCGCGAGTCGGTTGCGGCCGTTGGCACTCCCCACCGCGCGCACCGCCTTGGGGTTGTTCACCTCGCGGGCAATGTCGCCATAGGAGCAGGTGACGCCGTAGGGGATCCGCTGCAGCGCGCCCCAGACCGACAGCTCGAAGGGCGAACCACGGACCACCATTGGCACGGTGAACGTGGTCCGCGTGCCGTCGAAGTATTCGGTGAGTTCACTCACCAGCTGATCGAGGTGCCGATGACGTTCCGCCACCACCGGTCCCTTGAACCAGCGGCGAAGGGTAGGGGCCTGGCGCTCGAGGCGTTCGATCTCGCCGAATTCCAGCAGCACGATGCCCGCCTCGACGGCGGCGGCAACCAGCGGTCCGATCGGTGATTGCCATGTCATGGCGTAGATCGGTTCGCCCTCGCGGCCCTTGCCAGGCGGGGCACCGACGGCCTGGGAGAATGCGTCACGGAAGCCGCTGTGGGATTGCCAGGCCGAGTCCATGATTACCTCATCGAGTGGGGCGCCCTGCTTGAGTTGCTGCTGCGCGTCGGCCACTCGGCGGGTGCGCAACCAGGCGTGAAATGTCATGCCGAAGCTTTTGAGGGCGTGTCGCCGGACGCGCACCGGGTCGAAGCCGAGTCGGTGCAGCTCGGCATCGGGAATCCGGGCCCTCGGGTTGCGGTCGACGATGGCCAGCAGTCTTGACCACCAGGCCGGCTCGCGGGTCGGCTGCTCGGGGTGGCAGCGAAGGCAGGGGCGGAATCCGGCGGTCCGGGCGTCATCGAGGGTGGCGAAGAATTCGACGTGCTCGGGGCGGGCCCGGCGTGAGGGGCAGGTCGGCCGGCAGGCGATCCCGGTAGTGCGCACGCCAAAGACGAAGAGGCCGTCCCAAGCCGGGTCGCGACGGGTGACGGCATTCAGCAGGGTCTGTCGGCCGGGGAGCGCAGTGGTGGCGGTCATGGCTGCGAGTCTATCCCTTCCGCGGCGGGCTCGCCACCGGCCATTGAACGTCGAATTCGAGCCACCCTTGCCCCGCCCTGTCGCCGGTGGGATTGTTACGTGGTCGCCGTTCCGTTTCCCGAGGACAAGGAGTCCCGATGGCCCGCGAACGCCTCCAGGTCTACGAGGGCAAAGAGGTCCGCGTCACCTTCGACCCGGAGATCTGCATTCACTCGCGGGTCTGTCTGCGGACGCTTCCGGCCGTCTTCGACGTGGCCAAGAAGCGGTGGATCCAGCCGGATCATGCCAACGGCACCGAAGTGCTCAACGCCGTGGCCAAGTGCCCATCGGGGGCGTTGCAGGCGCACCTCGTGACCAGCGTGTACCCAGTGGCGGGGAAGCCACCGGCCGGGGGGACTACTTGACCACTTCGAAGGCGATCAGGCCCTGAGAGACACCCTCAAGGAAGACCTCGAGCTGGTAGCTGCCAACCGCCCACCCCTTGGCTGGTGGCGCGAACATCCCCGACACGTAGGCCTGGCCCTCGGCGCTGGGCGCGGTGCTCTTCATGCCAATGGAGTCGGCGGTGGTCTTGCCGCGGATCAGCCGGGCCCCGAGCGCCGCGCCCTCGTCGACAAACGCAGTGCGCAGCGAGACGAAGATGCTGTCCTCCTGGTGGAAGCTCGAGGCGACTCCGCCCGTGATGCGCTGGTTGACATCCACCGCGTGGCCCAAGTCCATCGCGGCGACGTGGGCATTCTTGGCGACCGGAGCGGACGTCGCGGCGGTCGCCGCCGCGATTGCGCTGTCGGAGGGACCCTGGGGGGCATCGTGCGAGCCGCAGGCGACAAGGGATCCGAAGGCGAGCGCGGCGAGCAGCTGTTGTGGCTTCATAGGTCGGGCAATCCTGGTTGTCGAGTGAAACGGGACGACGCGTCATCGCCGTTGCCACCGGGCCGGGCTCCCCGGGAGGCGAACGTGCACCCCGGAAGGTATCGTGCCGCACGGATGGGCGCCAATGGCGCGGGGAAGGTACCCGGATGAGCATTCGGCTGGCAGTTTTCGACGTCTCGGGCACGACGGTGCACGACGGTGGCGGTGCGGTAGGCCGGATCCTGCGCGAGACGCTCGATCGTGCCGGGGTCACGGTGCGCGACGGCGCCATCGAGGGTGTCGCCGGGCTGAACAAGGTGACGGCGATTCGCACCCTGCTCGAGGGGCACGGCCGGGACGATCTCCTTCCCGACTTGGATTCCCTCCATGCCGATTTTTCGGCCCGGATGCGACGGTGGTATCGCGACGATCCCTCGGTGCGCGAGGTCCCCGGCGCGACCGCAACCTTCGCGGCCCTGCGCGCCATGGGTGTGCCAGTCGCACTCGGAACCGGCTTCAGCCGCGAGGTGCTCGACGTGGTGCTGGAGCGCATGGGCTGGCACGACCCAGCGATCGGCCCCGACGCCACGGTGGCCAGCGACGAAGTCCCCCGTGGTCGACCCTACCCCGACATGATCGACCACCTCTGCACCCGTCTGGAAATCGCTGCACCCGCCGAGGTCGCCAAGCTGGGTGACACACCGGTGGACCTGCAGGAGGGGACGATGGCAGGGTGCGGTTTGGTGATCGGCGTGCTCACCGGCGGTCACAATCGCGCGACGCTCGCCCAGCATCATCACGATCACCTGCTTGCCAGCGTGGCGGAATTTCCCGCGCTGCTGACTCAACTGCAGTCATCCCCACTTCCCCACGACGGAGTCATCTCGTGATCCTGATCCGTTCTGCTCACGCGACGACGTAGGCCTCCATCGCGAAATATTCGGCAAGGCCGAGCCGATCAAGGAGCGCGGCAGTTTCCTTGTTGCGCGCCTCGACGCGCTGCCAGAACTCGCGCTCGTCTTGTCCCGGGAACGGCGCCGAGTCCTTCTGTGACTGGTGCTTGAAGATCGCCTGGATCTTGAGGCGCAGTTCCTCCTGGGCGAGCGGCACCAGCCACGTCGCGTCGGTCACTGGCCACTCCTGCCAGGCGCCCCGGTAGAGCCACACTTCCGGGCGATCGGTGCCAGGGGGATAGGCCGCTGCAATCGCCATGTCGATGGCGTCCTTGCAGAGGCGATGAGTGCCGTGCGGATCGGAGAGGTCGCCGGCCACGAGCAGCATGTCGGGGCGCTCCTTTTCGAGCAGCGCGCGGACGATCGCCACGTCATTCGGCCCGACCGGATCCTTTTTCACGCGGCCTGTGCGATAGAAGGGGAGATCAAGAAAGCGGGTGTTCTCGCGCCGGAGGCCAAGGGTCTCCACGCCACTCACTGCCTCGGCCTCGCGGATAATCCGCTTGAGGTCCTGGACCTCTTCGGAATCGACCGCGCCAGGCTCCTTTCCCGCCAGAAATGCCCGGACGCGTTCGGTAAGCTTGTCCACCTTGCGGCGGGCGAGATGCTCGCGCACGGCGAGACGTTCGAGCACCTCGACATAGCGCAGCACGTCGTGATCAAAGACGGCGATGTTGCCGCTGGTCATGTAGGCAACGACAATGTCGTTGCCGTTGAGGTGCAGCTTCCGCAGAATCCCACCCGCCGAGATCACGTCGTCATCGGGGTGCGGGGAGAAGCAGATCACCTTCCGGTTGCGGGGAAGCTTGGACCGGCCGCGGATCCGGTCGCCCAGGGCGTTGAATGCCATGCCGTTCACCACGCCGGCATCGCCGTGTCGCGCGAGCAGGGGCCCGAGATGGTGTTCGCCGTAGTCGCGCTCGGTGAGCTTGAGGATGGCGCGGCCCACGCGCTGCGAGAGCCAGACCACCGCGCGCAGCTCGACCTCGGGCGTCCACTCCACTTCGTCGACCAGCCAGGGCGTGGCGATGCGCGTGAGCTCCGAGGACGCCGCGCCGTCGCAGTAGACGGTGACCAACGGGTGGCGCTGCAGGAAGGTGGCGGCCACCTCGTGGTCGATCGGCCCTTCCACCGCGCGCTTGATGATCGAGGCCTTGTGCTCTCCGGTCGCGAGCAGGAAAATCTCGCGCGCGGCCAGGATGGTGGCCACGCCCATGGTGATCGCCTCGCGGGGCACGTTCTGCTCGCCGAAGAAGTCGGCGGCGGCGTCGCGACGCGTCATGGCGTCGAGCATGATCGGTCGCGTCCGCGAGTCGGCACTCGACCCGGGCTCGTTGAAGCCGATGTGTCCGGTCTTGCCGATGCCGAGCAGCTGCAGATCAATGCCGCCGGCGTCGCGGATCGCCTTCTCGTAGGCGAGACACGCCGCCTGCAGCTGCTCGCGGGGGAGATTGCCGGGTGGAAGGTGGGTCTTGGCCGGGTCGAGATCGACCAGGTCGAAGAGATGCTCCCGCATGAAGCGCTGGTAGGAATGGAAAGAGTCCGGCGGCATCGGCCAGTACTCATCGAGGTTGAACGTCTCGACGCCGCGGAAGGAGAGTCCCTCCTCGCGGTGCATTCGGACCAGTTCGTGGTAGACGCCGACCGGTGTGGAACCGGTGGCCAGACCGAGGACGCAAGAGCTGCCCTCGTCGGCACGGGTCCGGATCAGCTCGGCGATGCGCTTGGCGATCGCGCAGGCGAGGGCTTCTGGTGGGTCGATGGTCTCGACGTGGAGCCGTTCGAGGCGGCGTGCGTCACTCGTCATCGGTCGTCTCCTGGATCTTGCGATTCGCCTCACGCAATGCCCGCTTGAGCAGGAACTCGATCTGGGCGTTGAGCGAGCGCAGGTCGTCCGCCGCCCAACGCGCGAGGGCCGCGTGGGTGGCGGGGTCGAGCCGCAGCAGGAACGACTTGCGCGCACTCATTTCAGACGCCCGGGTCGACCGACATCAGTAGAGCGACCCGGTGTTCACGACCGGCTGCATCGGTTGCTCGGCGCAGAGCGTCACCAGCAGGTTCGACACCATCGCCGCCTTCCGCTCCTCGTCGAGCTGGACGATTCCCTTCTCGGCGATGCTTTTCAACGCCATCTCGACCATCGAAACGGCCCCCTCGACGATCAGGGTCCGTGCCGCAATGATGGCACTGGCCTGTTGACGGCGCAACATCGCATTGGCAATTTCTGGGGCGTACGCCAGATGCGAGATCCGCGCTTCCAGGACGCTCATCCCGGCCTTGGCCAGACGTGCCTGAACCTCGCTGGCGAGCTGGTCAGCGATCTCACTGGCGTTGTGGCTCAGCGACCGCTCCCCATCGATGTGCGCATCGTAGGGATAGCTCGACGCGAGGGTCCGCACGGCCGACTCGCTCTGGACCCGAACGTAGTCCTCGTAGTTGTCGACCTCGAAGAGTGCCTCGGCGGAGTCGATGACCTGCCATACCACAATCGCGCCAATTTCGATCGGGTTGGAGGCCTTGTCGTTCACCTTGAGTTTCGCGGTCTCAAAGTTCCGCACCCGGAGGGAAATCGACTTCTTGATGAAGAAGGGATTGGCCCACCAGAGGCCTGGCGTCTTGACCGATCCGACGTACTTGCCAAAGAGGGTGAGCACTTTCGCCTGATTGGGCTGGACGCTGAACAGGCCCGTCAAGGCGATGATGAGCGCGACCATGATGATTCCGGCGGTCACCGCACCGGCCGGATTGCCGGATGCCCCGGATTGCACCATGAGCCAGACGTCCGCCGCACCCAGCGCCAACATGAGAACCAGCACAAACAGGCCGTTGGCCACCTTCCGTTCGACTTCGAGCTTCATGACCCCATCCAGTGAGAGTGACATCGCAATGATATCACTTTGAAATCACCAGGTCAATCCCCCTTAGCTTTGAAGGCTCTCCAGCCTCGGTTGCCCGATCACCACATCCCGGCTCGCTTCGATCTCCCGACTTGCGTCCTGCCTGCTCGCGCTCGCCGCCTGCAGCGGCGGGGGGCCGACGACGCCCACCCCGCCGCCGGGGGCAGGGCTGTTGCTCACCTCGCTGGTGCCGGTGGTCGCCGGGCGGACCAATGCCTCGCTGCTGGCCATCTGGGCGAGTTCGGCCAACCGGGCGTGGGCCGGGGGGAGCGCAGGCGTGATCCTGGGGTGGGACGGCAGCGACTGGCAGGTAGAGGCGACGCCGACGCAGGAGATCATCACCGGTCTCTGGGGCGTCGACAGTGACGAGGTGCTGGCGAGCGGGTCGGGCGGCGTACTGCTCCGGCGGACCGGCGGGGTCTGGGTGCGCGAAGCAGTCCCCACCACCCAGACGCTGCTCGACGTCTGGGGACTCGATCGCGACCATATCTGGCTGATCGGCTCCGCCGGCACGATGCTGCGCTCCACCCCCACCGGGTGGCAGCAGCAGCCGCTGCCCATCGCTGCGGAGTTGTGGGGTATCTGGGGCCGTGCTCCGGACGCGCTGGTGGCGGTGGGGCAGAACGGGGTGATCCTGGAGTGCTGCACCAGCGGCGCTTGGGAGCGAGTCGCTTCACCGACCGACGGCCTGCTGCTCGCCGTGACGGGAGATGGGGCGGGTCGCATCGTCGCCGTGGGAGCGGGCGGAACGATTCTGCTGCGCGACGCGTCAGGGTGGCGGTCGCTTCCGTCGCCCACGACGGTCGATCTCTTCGCGGTGTGGAGCGATGCGCCCGGTCGATTCTGGATCGCCGGCAACAATGGTCGACTCTTCACCGGCGATGGCGAGCACTGGACGCTGGTGCCCACGCTGGGTGCCCGCGAGAATCTTCGCGGCATCTACGGCGCGGGCGGACGGCGCTTCGCTGTGGGCTGGAACGGCACCATCCTCGACGATCGCGATGGCTGGCAGTCGCGCATCGCTGGCAGCGTACTCTACAACGTCCACGTGCCCGTTGACGGCGATGCCATGGTGGTGGGCACCGGGGGCCTGGTCTATCGCCGCGACGCGGCCGGCTGGCACCTCAATCCCATTCCCACCACCACGTCACTTTACGGCATCTGTGGCGTGCGCGCGAACGCGCGCATCGTGGTCGGCGACAGTGGGACGATCCTGCGATTTGATGGGACCACTTGGCGCTACGAGGCGTCTCCCGCGCGGGGATTGCTGCGCAGTGTCTGGTGCGGCGCCGAGGGTCACGCGATGATCGTCGGCGAAGGTGGTCTCGCGGAGGCGTCGGTCGGCGGTGCGTGGCAGACCACGCCCACCGGCTCGCACAATTTCCTCCGCCATGTGGCTGGCCTCTCCTTCAACGATCTCTGGGCGGTCGGTGATAGCGGAACCGTTGTCCGTTTCGATGGGGCGCACTGGCGCGCGCTGGCACCACCCACCGAGGAAACGCTTCGGGGCGTCTGGAGTCGTTCAGTCAATGAGGTCTGGGTGGTCGGTGAACACGGCCTGGTGCTGCGCTGGAACGGTTCTGCGTGGCAGACGCTCCCGGCGCCGACCGAAGGCGCACTGCGCGCGGTGCGCGGCTTCGGCAGCGAGACCTATGTCATCGGTGATCAGGGGACCGCGTGGCGATGGACCGGCACCGGCTGGACGTCCTTCTCCACCGGCATTCCCGGCCTGTTGCTGGCGATCGATGGCAAGAGTGACGGGAGTGTGGTGGTCGTCGGGGAAGATGGAGTGATTGCGGAGGGGCACTGACGCGATGTCCGATCGGCGGGGCGAGGCAGGGGCGACGCCCTCAGGGATGATGCGATGCCCGATCGGCGGGGCGAGGCCCTCACGTGCGGGCGACGCCCGATCTAGGGGAGGATGCTGGGGCGACACCGGGGCGACGCATGCGTCGCCCTTACACGATGGCGATCAGCCCCGCATCAGCTTCCGGCGCGGCGACACCACATTTGCGATCAGGATGCCCGACACCAGCGACACCGCGATCAGCACCATGCGGAAGGCGCCTTCGACACCCACTTCGACATTGCGATCGAGCAGCGAGGCGAGGGACCGAGCGCCGATGCTGCCCGGCACCAGCAGCAGCAATCCCGGCACGATGAGGATCTGCGACGGGCGATTGGTGGCGCGCGCCCAGGTGTTGCTCGCGAGGCCCACGACGAAGGCTCCGAGGAAGGCGCCGAGTTCGGGGCCGAAGATATCACCGCCCACCTTGGCGCCGCCGAAGGCGAGGGCCCCCGACAACACGATCCACAGCGCATCGCGTCGCTCGGCCTTGAGGAGCACCACGAACGCGAGGGGTGCCGCGAGCAGCGAGAGGTAGAGCGACCAGGCCGGCAGCGCGATCGGCTCGTGCACCGGCGGGCTGCCGAAGCCGAGCTCGATGATCTTGCTGCCGAGGGCAATGCCGAAGGCGATACCGAGGAGGGAGACCAGCGCACCCATGAAGCGCGACGTGCCCGAGGCGAGGTGTCGCGAGGCCAGTTCGATCATCGCGGTGGTGAGCGTGAAGCCAGGGATGAGCACGATCACGCCGGCGAGCGTGGCGAGATAGACCGCGACGGGCACGCCCTGGGTGGCGAGAAGGGTGACCAGCATCGAGGCGGTGAGTGCGGCCACCGGCTCGAAGATGCGCGAGACGGAATCGTCCCGGTGCATGACCAGGGCAAGCAGGCCGATCATGATGCCGACAAGCCCTGCCACCACGATCTCGTGCCAGCCGCCGCCGAGGAAGCGGGCACCGGCGGCCGAAATGATGCCGAACGCCACCGTGGTGAGCACGGGGCCGTATCGCGGGTCGGCGTCCTCGATACGTTCCAGGACGCGGGAGCCCTCGAGCGGCGTGAGCTGGCCGTTGAGCACCTCTCGGGTCACTTCGTCCACTCGGGCGAGCTTGCCGAGGTCGGTTTCGCCGGGGTCGACCCGGATCATATAGGTCCGCTGGTCGTCCTGCGGGCCGAAGGAGGCCATGATCGAGGTGGGGGTCGAGAAGAACTGCCCTTCGAGACCGAGCTGGTCACAGGCTAGTTGCAGCGCCTCTTCCAGCCGGTGGGCGGCATAGCCCGAGGTGTGCAGCGAGCGCCCCAGCCGCAGGACGAAGGAGATCCGGTCGTCGTGTCCGGAGGGGTTCCCGGGCAGGGGAAAGCCCCGAGCTGGGGTGAAGCCGGTCCACGCGCTGCGTGTCTGTCGATCTGGCGAGTTCGTCATTGGCGTTGGTATGATACGCCACAAGGAGACCTCCATGCCAACACGCATCCCCGCCGCTGCGCTCGCCCTCGTGCTCTGTGCGGCCTGTGCCACCAATCCGGTGACCGGCAAGAGCCAGCTCATGCTGATGAGCGAATCGCAGGAAATCAGCATGGGGAAGGAGATGCTCGTCCAGACCGAGCAGGAGTCGGGCTTCTACCCCGACGCCGCCCTGCAGAGTTACGTGTCGGGGATCGGGCTCAAGCTGGCGCATGCCTCGGAGCGCCCCAATCTGCCCTGGGAATACCACGTGATCGATGACCCGGCGGTGAATGCCTTCGCCGCGCCGGGTGGATTCATCTTCGTCACTCGCGGCATTCTGACCTATCTCAACAGTGAAGCGGAGCTCGCCGCGGTGCTGGGGCATGAGACCGGCCACGTAACAGCACGGCACTCCGCGGCCATGGCGTCGCAGCAGATGCTGGCCCAGGGTGGCCTCGCGATCGGCAGTATCGTCCGGCCCGATGTCGCGCAGGGGGTGATCGGGCAGCTGGTGAACACTGGTGCCTCGCTCTACTTCCTCAAGTTCTCGCGCGATGACGAGAAGCAGGCGGACGGTATTGGCCATCGCTATGCGCTGCATGCCAAATACGATCCACGCGAGATGCCGAAGACCTTCCAGACGCTCGAGCGAGTGAGCGCTGGCGGCAGCAACAAGATGCCGGGCTTTCTCTCAACTCACCCTGACCCGGGTGATCGCGTGGCATACACCACCGCCTGGGCCGACACGGTGAGCAGCTACAAGGGACTCGAAGTCGACCGCGACCGCTACCTGTCCCACATCGACGGCCTGGTGTTCGGCGACGATCCCGAACAGGGCTACTTCGAGGGGACACGCTTTCTCCACCCAATGCTGCGTCTGAGCTTCGACGCGCCGACCGGCTGGCAGACCGTCAACGGTCGACAGCAGGTGGTGATGGCGGAACCCAAGGGCACCGCGCAGATCACCATGAGCCAGGCGAAGGAGACGACGCCGGATGCCGCGGCCCAGGCCTTTGCCGCCCAGCAGGGGATCTCCAACCTTGGGACACAGCGCACCGCCGTGAACGGCGAGACGGCGTCGGTGGTGCAGTTCAGCGCCAAGATGCAGGACGGCACCGACCTTCGCGGCGAGGTCTACTTCATTCTCCACGGAGGTAGCGTCTACCAGTTCCTCGGCGTGGCGGTCGCCAGCGCGTGGCCGACCCAGGCCGGCGTGATCGAGGCAAGCCTCAAGTCATTCCAGACGACGCCAGCGACACAACAGTTCCTGCAGCGGAAGTATCTGCGCATCCAGACACTCTCGCGGCCCACCACGGTGAGCGCGCTGGCGAGCCAGAGCAATGGGGCGATCTCGTTGCAGGACCTGGCCATCATCAACGGCGTGGCGGAGACGGCGACGCTGCCGGCGGGGATGAAGGTGAAGGTGGTGGGGTACCGCTAGGCGACGCGGCGGGTCTTGCCCTTGAGGAAATCCATCAACAAAAACTGCCCCAACGTCATCGGATTGGCGAAATACGCCTTGCCGCGGCAGATGCGCGAGACCTGCTTCACGAACTCCACCAGGTACGGGTCCCGCGCCAGCATGAAGGTGTTGATCATGATGTTGCTGCGACGGCAGGCGGCGACCTCGGCGAGGGTCTGCTTGATCACCTCGGGGTCCATGCCCGACGAGTTGATGTAGACCTGCCCGTCGGGCAGGGTCAGCGCCGTCGGCTTGCCGTCGGTGATCATGATGATCTGCTTCATGTCCTTCCGCTGCCCTGCCAGAATGCGCCGCGCCAGGGCCAGTCCGCCCGCCGTGTTGGTGTGATACGGCCCCACCTGCACGTTCGCGAGCGCGCCCAGCGGAATTTCCTCGGCGCTATCATGGAAGAGCACCACGCGGATGCTGTCGCCAGGATAGTGGCTGCGAATGAGGTGGGTGAGCGCGAGCGCGACCTTCTTCGCCGGCGTGAAGCGATCCTCACCGTAGAGAATCATCGAGTGCGAGCAGTCAAGCATGAGCACCGTCGCCGCTGATGAGCGATACTCGCTCTGCATCACCATCAGGTCGTCATAGTCCAGGTCGAGTGGCATCGTGAGGCCGTGCCGGGCGATGGCACTGGTGAGCGTGGCCGGGACATCCATGTTGAGCACGTCGCCGAACTCGTACCGCTTGCTCGCCGCTTCTGCCTCGGTGCTCGTCGCCAGGTGTGCCGTCTCGTGCGCCCCCACGGCCGACTTGCCGAGCGCGCCGAGCAGCTCCTTGAGCGTCTTGTAACCCAAGAAATCGGCGCCCTTCTCGGTGAGGTCGAAGTGTACCGTCCGTGCCGCCTCGCGTGCCTGACCACCTGGGAGCTGATCCGCAGGAATCGCCGTTCCAGGCGGGCCATCGGTGCGGAGATAGCCCTCCTCGATCAATCGCTGCACGATCTTGTCGAGCAACTCACCCAGTTGCTTGATCGTCTCGGCGTCGCTCTCATCATTGCCGGTGGATTCACCCCGCATCAACTTGAGCATCTCGGGCGTGAGCTGCCCTGACTCCATCAACGCCTTGAGGATCGCCTGACGGAGATCGTCCATGGTACGGTCGGTGTCGTCTTCGGCATCGCCGCCACCCCACCAGGCTGGCATCCCCTTGAAGCCAGACTGCAGCAGGAAATCGCCCAGCTGGTCGAGCAGGGCCTGCAGGTTGATCTGGTCCGCCAGACCGGCGAGGTATTTCGAGTAGGTCGTATAGCGCATCTGCCTTGATGCTACCTCGCGGGCAGGCTTCAGAGAAGGGCGAGCGGCGTTGCGCGGGCCGGAGGGACGCCGTGCCCCGCTGCGCGCGCCTGACTGTCGCGACCAACTCCGCCCGGGTGGTAAACCCACTGCATGCGCCAGTACGCCGCGCTCCGGGGACACGGCGCCCCTCCGGCGCTCCATCTCCGAGAGGCGCTCGGCTCAGGGGCTGGGTGCCACACTCCCGTAGCGCGGCGTACTGGCGCATGCTCCGGCCCTACCGGAAGCACCAGACTCATCGCGACAGTCAGGCGCGCGAAGCGGAGTGTGGGCCCAGCCCCGGTGGTTGGGGCTATTTTGCGACCGTGATCTCCCCCCTCGCGAAGCTGCGCCGCTCGGTCGATGACCTGCGGGCCGGTATCGCCGACGGCCCCTTCAGGGCGCTGCGGCACGCCGACTTCCGCCGCTTCCTGAGCGGCCAAGGGATCTCGCTGATCGGCACCTGGATGCAGAGCATCGCTCAGGGGTGGCTGGTCTTCGATCTCACCCATTCCGCCTTCGACGTCGGCCTCACCACCACGCTCGGCACGCTGCCAGTCCTCTTCCTGACGCTCTACGGTGGCGTCGTCGCCGATCGCGTCGATCGCCGCCGCTTCATCATGTTCCTGCAATCGGTGATGCTCGTGCTGGCGGTTGCCATGGCCGTGCTCACCTTCACGCACCAGATCACCGTGCAGTGGATCTGGGCGCTCGCGGTGGTTTCCGGCTTTGCCACGGCCTTCGAGGTGCCCGCCCGCCAGGCGTTCATCGTCGAACTCGTCCCGCCGGAGGACATGATCTCCGCGGCGGCGCTCAACTCGACCAACTACAACCTGGCCCGGGTGATCGGCCCGGCGATCGCCGGGGTGGTGGTCGCTGCGGCCGGCGCCGGGGCAGCATTTGCCGTCAATGCGGTGAGCTATGTCGGCGTGCTGATCGGATTGCATCGCATCCGTCAGCCCCACGTACCGCACGCCAAGGGGGCACGGCCGTCGGTGTTCACCGGCATGCACTTCATTCGCGAACGACCGGTCCTCCTCGGCATGACGCTGCTGATGGTGATGATGACCATCTTCGCCGGCTCGTTCATCCCGATGATGCCAGTGTACGCCGGCGAGGTGTTGCACACCGGTGCAGGTGGCTACGGCGCACTGACGTCTGCGATCGGCATCGGCGCCTCCATCGGCGCGATCATGATGGCGGCCGTTGGCCAACGGTATCCCAGGGGGCGGGTGGCACTGGTGTCGGCTTCGGTGCTCTCGCTCGCTGTGGTCGGGCTCTCGCTGGTGCGCTCGATTCCCGCCGCGCTGGCGCTGCTGGCCTGCGCGGGAGCGGCGATGGCCGGCCAGGGCATCTCCACGGCGACCAGCCTGCAACTCGCTGCTACCACCGACCTGCGCGGACGCGTGATGGCCGTCTACTCCTTCGTCGTTCTGGGTCTTGCACCGATCGGTGCATTCCAGGCCGGGTACATCGCCGAGCATGTGGGTGCGGCGTGGGGCATCGGCATGAACGGGGGGATTTGTCTCTTGGGTGCCGTCTTCCTCAGGCGCCGACTCTGGGAAGGAAAGGAGGAGTGAAATGCTGATCACTGTGTCCCGGGAATACGGCGCTTGCGGCTCTCTCATCGCGGCGCGCGTGGCGGATCTGCTCGGCTGGCGCTTGGTCGACAACGAACTCGTCGAGGAGATTGCGCGTCGGGCCGGAATGAGCACCGAGAAGGTGCTGGAGAAGGAGGAGCGAAGTGCGACATTCATGGAGCGACTCGCCCGCGTCCTCGCCAGGGCGACGCCGGACCTCGTGGCGCGTGCACCCGGGGAACTTCCCGAGGTGCAGGAGGCGCGGTTGGTCCAGATCACTGAACAGGTGGTGAAGGACTCCGTGCAGGATCATGCCGTGCTGGTGGGCCGGGCCGCGACGGCCGTGGTCGGGCGGCGCGAGAACTCGCTGCACGTTCGGGTGGTTGGGCCGGTCGAGTACCGTACCGCGATCATCGCCGAACGGCTCGGTATCTCGGTCGAGGAGGCCGGCCGACGGGTGCGCGACGTCGATGCCCACCGCGCTCGCTATCACAAGCAGTACTACCAGCGCGACTGGGCCGACCCGCGGGGCTACCACCTAATCGTCAACAGCGGCTGGCTCGGCCGGGAGCGCAGCGCTGCGGTCATCGTCGAGGCCGTGCGCAAGCCGCAGGGCTAGAGATTGAACTCCTCGTCGAGTCCCGACTTGGGGCGTCGACGCGACGGCTTGGGCCGCTGCCAGCCGTAGTCCTCGCTGCGCGAGATCCGTTGACGCGCCGTGAGCGCCTCAAGAATCAGCTCGGCGGCGGCGACTGTCATCTCGTGATCGTCCGGTTTGGCGAGTCCCAGGGCCTCGACCATCTCCAGCAGGCCGGGCACATGCGAGAAGCCGCGCCAGCAGGTTTCGGTCTTCTCGTCCATCCCCACCTTCAGGGCACCCCCCTTCTCAAACCACTCGACGATGGTCTCGACATCGGCGTCGATGGCGAGTTCGTCGAACACCGCACCGGCCGCTCGACGGATCAGCTCGCGCACCACGCTGTCGCCGCCCTGCAGCTCGCCCTCGTACTCAAGCTCGAGCTTGCCGCTGATCGCCGGCATGCCGGCGTAGACATCGCCGACGCGCGCGACCACACGCTGTTCGCCCGAGGTGATCGCTCGCCGCTCGGCGTTGCTGGTGACGATCTCCAGCAGCGAGATCGGCAGCCGCTGGCTCACGCCGGAGCGCTTGTCCACTCGCTTGTCGTCGCGTGCCTCGAACGCCACCCGCTCGACCAGCTCGGCCACGAAGGGCGGCACTTCTACCGCCCGATGGCCGCGTTCGATCCACGCCTCCTGGGCGGTCACTGCCATGCCGAGTTCGACGGTGCGCGGGTAGTGCGTACGAATCTCCGAGCCAATCCGGTCCTTGAGCGGAGTGATGATCTTGCCGCGGGCTGTGTAGTCGTCGGGATTGGCGGTGAAGGCGAGGATCACGTCGAGTGGGAGACGCACCGGATAGCCTTTGATCTGGACGTCGCCCTCCTGCATGATGTTGAAGAGGCCGACCTGGATCTTGCCCGACAGGTCCGGCAACTCGTTGATGACGAAGAGCCCGCGATTGGCGCGCGGCAACAACCCGAAATGCATCGAGAGTTCGTCGGCGAGAATATGGCCGCCGCGTACCGCCTTGATCGGGTCGACATCGCCGATGATGTCAGCGATCGTGACGTCGGGAGTGGCGAGCTTCTCCACGTAGCGGGCGTCACGGTGCAGCCAGCTGATCGGGGTGTCGTCGCCCCGGTCGGCGATCAGTTCCCGGGCGTATTTGGAGATCGGGGCGAACGGATCGTCATTCACCTCGCTGCCGGCCACCACCGGCACCACCTCGTCGAGGAAGCGGACCAGTTCCCGGAGTAGTCGGCTCTTGGCCTGGCCCCGGGTGCCCAGCAGGATGAAGTCGTGGCGGGCCAGCAATGCGTTGACCACCTGGGGGACGACGGTGTCCTCGAAGCCGAGGATGCCCGGGAAGAGAGTTTCTCCCCGTTCCAGCGCCCCGAGGAGGTTTCCGCGCAGCTCGTCGCGGATGGAGCGGGCCCTGAGGGGGGCCTCGGCCCAGGGAGATTGGGTGAGTTCACCAAGGGCGGTCGGGCGGCTGGTCATGGATGCTCCAAGGCGTCAAAACGGGGTTCGCTGGTCTGTTTTACCCACACAGGCCGAAAGATGACAGCATCTGCCGGGATTGCCGATCCCCCCCCATGGTTCGGAAGTCACGGCTGGTAATGAGGTTAGCCGCTTGACAGACCGCGCACAGCCCCTAACTTCTTCCGCGGTGCATCTAGCGACAGCGGCCGATACCCGGTACCGGCCTAGGTGACCAACGTCTACAACCAAGGGAGAGGCGATGCGGAAGTTCTTGATTGCGACGGCGTTGGTGGCCGTTGCCGCGTGTGCGGGGAAGACTGATGCAGGCACCAAGGACTCAGTGCCGCCGGCAGGGACGGCGATGACTCCCGATTCGAGCATGAAGATGTCGCCGGATTCAAGCATGAAGATGTCGCCGGATTCCAGCGTCAAGGTCAAGCCGGACACCGGCCACTAAGCAGCGAGCTCCACCGAACGTTGATGCACCGCGAGCGCCCCGAGCCACTGGTTCGGGGCGCTCTGCCATTTATCCCGCGAATGACTCGGGTGTTGCGAATGGGAGCGCAGTGACCGCCGCGCGCGTTGCCCCGATCTCGACGATCGCCTCGTTCTCCACTTCGCGCCTCACCACCGCGAGCGCGAGCGTGTGCTCGCCCAGTTTTCCCAGCGTCGCGATCGATCCAACGACCTTCCCTCCCGCCACGACCTCGTTCGCAACGGGCGTCTCGCCGTCGCTCCAGCGCAACCCGACCAGTCGCCGATTGGGATGCCCGCGAAAGTGGAGTCGCGCCACCGTCTCCTGCCCGGTGTAGCAGCCCTTGTCGTAGCGGACGCCCTCGAGCTCATCGAAGCGCACTTCCTGCACGAGCGTCTTCTCGTCGATTTCGCGGCCAAGGGTCGGCCATCCCATCAGCAACTTCGACGCATCCGCATACATCTGAGGAACCAGCCGCCAACCCTCAGTGACCAGGCGCGACACCGCCTGCTCTTGCGCATTGCCGAGCAGCATGGCGGCAAAGGGCGCCGGCCCGTGCGGGCGGGAGAGGTCGCCGACGGTCGGGGCGTCCACGGTGGGGCCGAGGAGCCAAGCCACGACCGTGCTCTCCGTCACGTCGGTGACCTT
>JBBRBZ010000046.1:0-19142 GCA_038205305.1 Gemmatimonadales bacterium | reverse complement strand
CGCACGTCGGTGAAGAAGGGATTCGGCGCAGCAGTGTCTGACCGGCTGCGTTGATTGAAGAGCGCGTATGCGATGGCGTTGCTCGAGAGCCGCACAATCCGCATGTTCGGCAGCGCCGTGACCTGTGGCAGGTTCACCGCCGGGATGTTGTCCATCACGTCGAGGTCGCCGCCGAGCAGCATGTTGAGCCGGGAGTCAGGGTCCGGGGCCACGCGGAACATCACCCGCGAAATTCCGGGCCGTCCGGCAAAGAACGTCGAGTCGGCGCGGAGCTCGACGACCTGACCCGGGATGCGACGCACCCAGCGATAGGGCCCATTGCCGACCGGATGCGTCGCGAAATCGGATGCACCGATCGTCTCGGGTGCGAGCTTCTCGAGCAAGTGGGATGGCAGTGTCTGGAAGCCAAAGGCAAATCTGAACAGTTGTTCCGAGAAGGGGCGACGGAACCGGACCCGCACCGTTCGCGGACCCGCTTCTTCGACCGACGCGATCGATTCGAGGTCTTGCTGGTTGGCGTAGACCTTCGGATTCCTCGCAATGGTCCACGTGAATGCGGCGTCATGCGCTGTGACCGGTGCTCCGTCGTGCCAGCGCGCGCGCGGATCGAGTTCGAACAACATCGTGACCGAGTCGACACGCTTCCAACTCTTCGCGAGCATCGGGAGGAGCGCGTCGTCACCGCTGGTGCGTATGGTTGGCCGGAGCACACCGAAGCGAAGGAAGAGCTGGTCGGCAACGTCGGCGTTCTGGGTGAGCGACGTGCCGACATACGGGATCGGGAGCGAGGGATCCCCACCGGTCGAGATCACCACTGTCCCAGGCACCCGTGCCTGTGCCGCGCTTCGATTGGCAACGACGGCGAGCAGGGCGATCGCGGCCTGCCAGACCCGGGTGGCCAGAATGCGTCGTGTCATGGGGAGCACCTCGATAGGGACGTTCCGGAAACTCGTCAGCGTCGCCAGGTCCAGACCGGGTCGAGGTAGTGACCGATGTGCGTGACGCTCATCGCTTCCACCCGCGCCAGCAACTCAGGGCCGGCGGTTGTCGCGCCGGCAGCGATCCACCCTTGGGCAATGGCGTCGGCCAGCACCTTGGCTTCGGGCAGATCTGTTGCAACCGCCGCGCCAACCATGGCTGGGGCTTCGCGGCGGAAGGCGGCCAGTGCTGGCAACCGATCCGCCCGGGTGATCTCCCCGTGTTGGAGCATGGCGTCCCTGAGGGCCATCTGGGCGCTTCCCACTGCTTTTCGCCCATGCAGGAGGATCTCCCCCCCGACGGCGGCGTCGAAGCAGGCGCCCCCACGGAGTCCGGGCAGCCGCACTGGGTCGGGGGCGAGCCGGCTGTCGATGCCGAGGCTGGCGAGTGCTGCGGCAATCCGCTGGTGGATCGCGCGGTACGCCAGACGCAGTTCGCCCAAGCTGCCGAGTGGTGCGACCACGCTGTAGGTCAAGTCGTCGGCGGCGTGCCAGACGGCCCGCCCACCAGTGGGGCGCCGGACGCAGGGCACCCCGGCGGATTCCAGTCGGTCACGGTCCCAGTGTCGCAGCGCCGCCTCGTTGGCCCCGAAGGAGACCGTGTCCTGCTCCCAGCGGTAGAGCCGCAGCACCGAGACCCGTGTGGTCGCTGCATGGTCGAGCAGGGCGTGGTCCAGCGCCATCTGGCGGGCGCCGCTCCTGGGTGTCAGATCGGACCAGACCAGGAGGGTCACTGGCGCAGCGCCTGCCAGACCGTGGTGGTGCGGGCCGTGAGGGTGGCGGGATCACGATCGTTGTCGATCAGCCAAGTGGCCCGAGCACGCTTCAACTCGGCGGGGAGCTGGGCGTTGAGCAGTCGATCGGCGTCTTCGGCGGGAAGGAGTCGGTCCTCGATCAGCCGTCGCCGACGCTCCTCCCGCGATGCGTCGACCACGATCACGCCGTCGTACGCCGCGGGATCGGCCGCCTCGAACAGCAGGGGAATGTCGACGATCACTACCCGGTCACCTCGAGCCGCCGCCTCGGCCAGCAACTCGCGGCGGCGCTGCTCGACGGCCGGGTGGACGATCGCCTCGAGCGCGTGCCGGTTGGCAGTGCTGTCGAGCATCACCTGCCGGAGCGCGCCCCGATCGAGCTCACCGCTCGAAAGCAGCACCGATGGGCCGAACCGGGCGGCGATGGCGGTGAGCACCGGCTCACCCGGGCGCTGCAGTTCGCGCACGATGGCATCGGCGTCGATGATGGTCGCCCCCAGCTCGCGGAAGATGGCCGCCACGCTGGACTTGCCAGCGGCAATCGAACCGGTGAGGGCGAGGACACGCATCAGAGGAGGGCGACCTGGTCCTCGTCGAGCCGAGGAACCTGGAAGCAGCGCCGGCAGCGGGCCTCGTAGCTTTCGCCGCCGCCGACCAGGACGATGGGCATGTTCCAGTGGGCCGCCTTGCCGTCGACCAGTCGCTGGTTGCGCGAGGCGAGGTCGCCGCAGACGACGCAGATGGCCTGAAGCTTGGTTACTTCCTCGGCGACGGCCATCAGGTGGCCCATCATCCCGAACGGCTCGCCGCGGAAGTCGGTGTCGGTGCCCGCGAGGATCACCCGGACCCCCCGTTCGGCAAGGTGGGTGGCCACCTCGACGATGCCGCCATCGAGGAACTGGGCCTCGTCCACCGCCACCACATCGACGTTCTCCGGCTCACCGACCGCCCGGAGGATCTCCTCGGAGCGGTCAATCGGGGCCGCATCGACCGAGACGCCGGTATGGCTGGAAACCCGATTGATCCCCTCGTATCGCGCGTCGAGGTGGGACTTGAAGACGCGGACCCGGTGGCGGGCAATGAGGGCGCGGCGCACGCGGCGGATGAGCTCTTCGCTCTTGCCGCTGAACATGACGCCGGCAACGACTTCGATGCGTCCTGGACGGGTGGGTGGGGTCATCGGGGTTTCGTCAAGGGGTGTCGGCCGGGAACCCGCTCCCCGTGCGGGGTGCATCGGGGCGGGGGCCGAATTTGTCAGGGAACTTGCGCGTTTGCGAGCGCGTGTCCCATATTCTCGCGCGACGGGCCGTCTTGGCCCGCGATCGGATCTCACCAGTCACTGCAAGGAGTCACCCATGAACAAGATGGAGCTGATCGAGGCTGTTGCGAAGGCCCGCGACACGTCGAAGGCCGACGCCGGCGAAATCGTCGATCTCTTTTTCTCGACGGAAGGTGTGCTTGCCAAGGAACTGAAGAAGGGTGGCGCGATCGCGATCACCGGCTTCGGCAACTTCGAAGTCCGCAAGCGCGCCGCACGTGAAGGCCGCAATCCGCAGACGGGCGCCACCATCAAGATCAAGGCGTCGAAGGTTCCGGCGTTTCGTCCGGGCAAGGGTCTCAAGGATCTCGTCAACAAGGCCAAGTAAGTCCGTTTTCGCAGGATGAAGTCGGACTACGGGCCGCCCCGCTGGGCGGCCCGTCGGCTTTTCAGTACTCCCGTTTCCCGCGTCCCGCCGCCTTTCCCGGGCGACCCGCACTCGCCGATCCATCGAGTCGTGCCACCACGCGACGGCGCCGGATGGTGACACTGTTCAGTCCGAGGATCACTCGCTCTGCCTCGCGCGCGGGGACTTCCACCAGCGTGAAGCCGTCGCGCAATTCAATGCGGCCGATCAGCGTGCGATCGAGGCCGACTTCCTTTACGAGCACCGCCACGAAATCGCCGGTGGTCGCTTCGTCCTTCTTGCCGACACCCACCCAGATCTTTGCCATCTCAATGCCACCCACAGGCGTCGATGTCTTCAGGGCGGATGCGTTCGGCACTGCCTCCGGCTGCTGCGTCCCGCGCCAGAGTGTGAGCAGCGCGGCCGCGACTTCCTGAGGTTCGTAGCTCTCGAACAGTGGTGCAAGGGTGTAGAGCTCGGCCTCGAGGCGGCCCTGTTCGAGGGCTTTCGCGATCTCGTGGCGCTGGGCACTTCCCCGCCGGATCAGGGCACTCACGGCGGAGTCGGCCTGGACCGGCCGGCGGGGCGCGGCGATCCGGGCGATATGGTTCTCGGTCCCCGGCGCGACCAGCAGGAAGACCTCACCCACCGCGGAGAGGGCTCGGAAGGCTTCCCGGGTCGGCGGGTCGTAGCAGACGACCGGACCGCTGACCGGGATGGTCCGGACTGCCAGCGAAACAGAATCTCCCCCCCCGACTGCGGCCCGGATGGCCTGATGGTCGCGGCGATCCACCGTCCAGATGGTGACCGCGGCAGGGTCCACCGTCTCGAGCAGGGAGGCCAGAGCCGTCACTCGCCCGGTCCAGGAGGTCGCCAGGGTGCGGGCGGGGCCAATCGGCGGCAGCGGCGCCCCCGGGAGCTCAGGCCCCCCGAAACGGAGCGCCTTCCGGGCATAGCGCTCGATCAGCTGGTCGGGGGCGTCGGCCTGCTCGGGCTGGGCGGTCAGTACGATGCGTTGGGCGTCTTTCGGCAGGTCCTGCAGCAGGAGCGACACCGCCTCTTCGTCGTCCCAAGCCTCGGGCCACGCCAGGATGATCGCCGTCACGCGGTCCGGCGTGAGCGCGGAGCGGGTGTGCATGGCGAGAATGGTGTCGGGGGCGCCGATGAGGACATCGACGGCATCGCTGCGGAGGCGCCGGATGGCCCGGGCTGGTCCGCGGGCGGTCTCGACCCGGAGACCGGTGTCCTGGGAGAGGCTCGACCAGAGGGAGCCCCACTCCTCCTCGGTGCCTGGGGCTGCCAGGACGAGGACGCGACCACCGTGAGCCGCCAGCGCATTCACCAGGCCCGCCACCACTGGACCAGCCCAGGCCACCGCCGGCGGAACCTCGAGCACAAGGTTGGTGCCGCGGGAAGCCGGCGGCAGGATATCCCGCACCGCCGCCTCGTCATTGTGCCATCCCAGTCGCTCGAGGGCGCCCCCAGCCGGAGGCGCCACACTGCCCACATCGCTCACAGACACCGGTACCTCGATTGTCAATCGTTCGCGTTATCGTTGGTGCACGTTCGCGTCGAAAGTAGCTCCACTGCGGTCGCGGGGGCAACGCAGCGCTGCCGCGACTGTTGACACCACCACGGCGGCGGCAAACCTTTCCCCTTCTCGACCTCTTCACTCCAGACGGATAGCCCGGCGATGACCTTCCAGCGATCACCGAATCTCGCGCATCTCAAGTCGTCGGAAACGGTAGCGATCAGTACCGAAGCGAAACGCCGCAAGGCCGCGGGCGAAAATGTCCTCGATCTCGGTGTCGGAGAGCCGGATTTCGACACCCCGGCCGCCGCGAGTGCCGCCGGGATCGCCGCCATCCAGGCGGGGAAGACGCGTTACGCGCCGAATGTCGGCATTCCCGAATTGCGCCAGGCGATGGCCGCGGACCTGTCGCGGATGAGCGACGGTCGCGCGGTCGATCCCGACCGGCTGGTGGTGAGCAGCGGCTCGAAACAGTCGCTCTTCAATGCCTGCTTCACCCTCTTCGGCCCCGGCGACACGGTGCTCATTCCCTCGCCGGCCTGGGTCTCCTACCCGCAGATCGTCTACCTCACGCGGGCCGAACCGGTGATGGTGCCCGGCAGCCCCGAGTGGGGGTTGAAGGTCAGCGTGGCAGATCTCGAGGCGCATCGCGACGAACGCACGCGTGGCCTGATCCTCTGCACCCCGTGCAATCCGACCGGTGCGGTGTACACCCGGGTCGAACTCGCGGCGATCGCGAAGTGGGCAGCGGAGCACGACATCTGGATCGTCTGCGACGAGATCTACCGCCGGATCCACTACGGCCCCGGGCCCGCACCGTCGCTGTTTGATCTCGACGACGACGTCCTCGACCGTAGTGTGGTGATCTACGGCGCGTCGAAGGCGTACGCAATGACCGGATGGCGGATCGGCGCGGCCTACGCCCCGGTCGAGGTGACCAAGGCGATGGCCGCGCTGCAGAGCCACACCACCACGGGCGCCAATCAGCCGGCGATGTGGGCGGCGGCCGCCGCCTTCAGCGATGCCACGGTGGATGCCGATGTCGATCGGATGGTGGCGGCCTTCCGTCGCCGTCGCGACTATCTCGTGGCGCGTTTCCAGGAACAGGCGAGTGGTGTGGAATTCACCGAGCCGCACGGTGCGTTCTATCTCTTCTTCCGGGTTGAGGGAATCGCACCGGGGCTCACCGGCTCGCTCTTCTGTGAACGTCTGATGCAAGAGGAGGGGGTGGCACTGGTGCCGGGCGGTGCATTCGGTGACGACCGCTGGGTGCGACTCTCCTTCTCGGTGTCCGACGCGGAGCTGGAAGACGGCACCGACCGACTCATGGCGTTCATCGCCCGCCTCAGCGGGAAACCGGCGCCGGTCTGATCGCCTCTCCCTTCACCCAGCTCCGCCGTAGGCTGGCGCTCGCCGGCGGACGGGCGGCAAGTGCGCCTGCCGAAGCGGCGCAGGGTCGCCGCGACGAAGGGAGCTATGCCCCCGCCCGGCTGATCGAGGCGCCGCTCGGGCACATTCCCGTGGGGGCGCCGCTGCCGTGGCAGGAAGAGATCGCCTTCCTCGATGGCACCCAGCATGTCGAGCTGGTGGGATACGTTGGCACCGAGCCGGTGGTGGCGGCGGTGGTCCAGGCGGCGGTCCGCGTGCGGGTCGCTCGCCGGATGCAGCGCGCCGTTACCGGCGAACGGCGGCTGGTGATCGGTCGGCGGGCTGCGCTCGACACCCTCGACAGCGCGTTCGATGACCACGAACTGCTCGCCCTTGCCGACGATGAGCCAGCCCATCCCATTCGCGATTTGGAAGGGGCAAACGCCATGGTGGACAAGGCGCGCGCAAGCCTGGAAATCGAGGTCGCGGGCCGCTTCCGGAAGGAGCATCGCGATCGGTGGCTGCTGATCGACGGCTCCCTGGCGGCAAGTCCCGACTGGGCCAATGACGCGCGCATGCTCGGCATCGTCAAGAGCCACGCTTCGCTTCCCTTCGAGGGTCCCGAATTGGAGTGTTATCTGACGCTTCCCCTCGGACACCGCAGTTCGATCTTTGAACCGCAGACCCGACGGGTGACCCCGCTTTACGCGTGGGCGCTCCGACTGCACGACTTCGCCGGGAAGGATCTCTTCCACGGTTTGGTGCGCATCGAGGCGAGCGCCACCGACGACACCGTGGCACTCGTCGACACGCTGTCGCGTCACCTGATGGCCGAGCGCTCACCGCTCGCCGATGATCGTCGCGCCGACCGCCTGCTCTACGGCATTCATGATGTGGAGCGCTACCTGCGCGCGAGGCGCGCATGAGCGATCAGCTGCCCAGGAGTCAGCCCGCACTCGGACGCGTCGTCGCGACGGAGCAGCGACCCAGCACGCCGCACCAGTTCCATTTCTGGACCGCGCGGGACGCCGTCCTCGGCATCGGGACGATCGTGCGGGTGGAGGGCGATGATCGCGTCGTCTTCGGCGTGGTCACCGAGGCGTTCGCCTACGCCGATCTCGCCCGCCCGCTCGATGCGGTGATTGGCGCCGACGGCGATCCTTTGCTCGCCTCCCAGGAGCCGACGCTGCGGGCGGAGATCCGCCTGTGGACCGCCGCGGTGCTGCGCCAGCTCCCCGAGGAGCCGATGCAGCCGGTGCCGTTCGGCGGCGTCTCGCTCGCGGCGGATGCGGATGTGCGCATCGCGCTCCGCATGGACGCCTACATACGCGACGACTCCTCCACCGGAATCCCGGTCGGGATCTACGCTGCTGGCGGGATGTCGGCGCCGGTGCTGCTCGACGCCGATTTCCTCCTCGGCCCCGAAGCCGCCCACTTCAACATCAGCGGCGTCTCCGGGCTCGCCACCAAGACCAGCGCCGTCACCTTCCTGCTCGCCAGTGCGTTCCAGACCATGCCGTCGGCAAAGGGGAGCATCGCGGCAGTCTGCTTCAACGTGAAGGGGCCGGACCTCTGCTTCCTCGACCAGCCCGCGTCGCTCGCCGATGAAGATGTGGCGATGTGGGAGCGACTCGGCCTCAACCCGATCCCCTTCAGCGACGTGACCGTCTACGCGCCCTACAAGGCCGATGGCATCAACCTGAACACGTTGCGCAGCAATCCCGCCCTCTCCGAACGGGTGCAGCCGCTGGTCTGGGGCCTGCGCGAGGTGCTCGACTATGCCGAGGTCGTGCTCAACCGCGATGACGTCGACGCCAAGGCCGATGCGCTGATCGACTTCCTTGCCGAACGGGTGGTGGGGAAGCGCTTCGATGCAGACGAACTGCGCTCCGCTCCCTTCATGGTGGAGAGCTTCGCCGATCTCGACGAATTCTTCCGCGCGATCTTCGATTTTCTCGAGGTGAAGTCGCGCGGCGCCGATGTCTGGCGCACCCACCACGTCGCCACCATTCGCAAGGTGCGCAACCGGCTCGGCAACATCGCCACGCGATCGAAGGGGCTGGTCACCGACGACGGCATCGCCAACGACCTCCCCTGGGGCGCATTCCGCGATCGCTCGGTGACGGTGGTTGATGTGGCCGGCGTCGATCCGCTCGCCCAGGATCTGGTTTTTGCCCGGGTGATTTCCAAGCTCCGCGAACACCTCGAACGCCGGGACCTCGGCGTCGATCATGTGATCGTCTTCGTCGACGAGCTCAACAAGTATGCTCCCGCCGACGGGCCGGAGAGCTACGTCAAGCGGATGCTGCTCGACCTCTCCGAGCGCGGACGTTACCTGGGGCTGGTGCTCTTCTCCGCGCAACAGTTCCGCTCCCAGGTGCTCCGTCGGGTCACGGGCAATGCGGGCACCACGGTCTACGGCCGGATGGACAGCGACGAACTGGCGATGCCGGGCTACGCCACGCTCTCGCCGGCAGTAAAGGCCAAGCTCGCCGCGCTTCCCAAGGGCGAGTTGATGATCCGGCACCCGCACTTCACCCAGCCGGTCTTCGTGCGCTTCCCCCGGCCGGCCTCGCTCTCGGGTCGTGAAGGGGTCGAACGCTATCCGCCCGAACCGGACCTCCCCTTCGCCGAAGCAGTGGTGCGACGGCTCAAGGCACTCGACCCCGCGGTGGCGGCCGATGCCGTGAAGGCGGCCATCGACGGTCGGCCCGAGCCCGAGGTGCGCAAGGCGGTCTCGGCCACGGTCCAGCGGCGGCCCGATGACGTGCTCGCCTTCTTCCGCGGTTGTCTGAAGCGGACGATCGCGGTGACCCCGGTGGCCCCGCGGCGAGGCGTCGTCCCCCTCGTGCGCGACGACGACGATCCCTTCGCGCCATATTAGTCAATGCGTCTGGCTCACTTGGCCGATCCCCATCTGGGGTTCCGGCAGTATCACCGGCTGACCGACAAGGGTCGCAACCAGCGCGAGATGGACGTCGCCATGGCATTCTCGCGTGCGGTCGATGGCGTCATCGCCGAGCGACCGGATGCGGTGCTGGTGGCGGGCGATCTCTTCCACGCCGTGCGCCCGACCAACTCGGCCATCCTGCACGCCTTCCGCGAATTCTCGCGACTGCGCATCGCGCTGCCCGACGCGCCAATCGTCGTGATCGCCGGCAACCACGACACACCGCGCTCCAGTGATACCGTGTCGATCTTCGGGCTCTTCCATGAACTGGGCGTCCACGTCGCCCTCACCGAGGCGCAACGCTTCGAGTTTCCTGCGCTCGACCTGAGCGTGCTGGCGGTGCCGCATGCCGCGCTCTTTGTCGAACCGCGGGTGGCGCTCGAGCCGGCCGGGTCGGCGCGCCACCAGGTGCTGATGCTCCATGGCGAGACACCGGGGCTCTTTGGCGAGGACCGGAGCATCGCCGAAGCTGGCGGTGCCTGGTTGAGTGACGAGGATCTGGGTGGCGCATGGAGCTACGTCGCGCTCGGACACTATCACGTGCAGACCGAGGTGCGTGAGCGCACCTGGTATGCGGGCGCTCTCGAGTACGTCTCGCCCAATCCATGGGGAGAGCTCTGGGAGGAACGGAAGCGGCGACTCCACGGGAAGGGGTGGCTTCTGGTTGATCTCGCGACCGGCGCGGTGGAGCAGCGAGCCATCGAGGCGCCGCGTCGCGTGCTCGATCTCCCGGCTATCGAGGGGCTGGACCTTGCCGCGCCGGAGCTCGACCGGGTGCTGGCCGAAGCGGTCGAGCACGTGCCCGGCGGCATCCGCGATGCCGTCGTGCGTCAGGTGGTGCGCAACGTGCCCCGCGCGGTGGCCCGCGAACTGGAGCACGCACAGGTGCGCGCGTGGAAGGCGGAGGCGCTGCACTTCCAGCTTGATCTTCGCCGCCCCGACTCCGCGACGCGGACGGTGGGAATGGGAGCACCTGGGCGCCGGCACACGCTGCCGGAGGTGCTGGAGGAGTTCCTGACGCAGCGTGTGCTGCCTGCCGGGATGGAGCGATCACTGTTCGTCGAGGCGGGCATTGAGCTGCTTGCCACCGTCGAACGTCAGGCGCAGGAGAAGTAGCGTGCAACTCCTCCGCCTGAAGCTGCAGAACTTCCGCCAGCACGAACTCACCGAGCTCGACTTCGGTGCCGGGATGATGGCCATCGTCGGGCCCAATGGCGCCGGCAAATCCACCCTGCTCGAGGCGATCGCGTTTGCCCTTTACGGTGTCGCGGCGACGCGGGGATCGAAGGAGTCGCTGCGCCGCCGCGGCGCGCCGCCGCGTTCGCGCTTCGAGGTGACGCTCGAATTCGCCCTCGGCGTGCACCGGTACAGCATCACCCGCACGCTCACTGCCGGCGAGATGTCGCAGGACGGTCAGGTGATCGCCAACAGCACCGGCACCGTCACCGAACGGGTCGCCACGCTGCTCGGCATGACACGCGATGAGTTCTTCAACACCTATTTCACCGGGCAGAAGGAACTGGCCGTGATGGCGTCGATGGGACGCACCGAACGGGCGCAGTTCCTCTCGCGCGTGCTTGGGTACGATCGCCTGCGCGACGCGCAAACGCTGCTCCGAGAACAGCGCGCCGCACTCCGGTCCGAGCTCGCCGGGGTCGAGCAGGGGATGGGCGATCCGGCTGCACTCGATTCCGAACTGCTGCAGGTGACGACCGCGCTCGAGACCTCACGGGCTGAACGCGACCGGGCGTATCTTGGCGAGCAGGAGGCGGAGGCCCGACGCACCGCGCTGTTGCCCCAATGGGAGGCGGCCCAGGACCGCCGTACCGCGTGGCAGGCACTCGAAGGCGGGCGCCGCGTAGCGGAGGCCCGGGTGGTGTCGACCCGCGCCGCGTTCACCGCGATGGACCGTGAAATGGCGACGGCACTGCGCGCGCGCGACCGGCGCGATGAGCTGGCCGTCGACGTGGCCGATCACGCGGCAATGGTCACCGAACGTGCCGCCCTCGACGTCGCCGCCACCGCCTATACCGCGCGCAGCAAGAGCGTGGCCCGGCGAGATCAGGCGCGGCAACGCCTCGACGAGCTCGCCCCGCAACTGGCGGCGCTTCCCGATCAGGAAGAGGTTGCTGCACTCGCAACAGTGCGCCAGGAAACGAGTGTCGCACGCGAGGCCGCCGAGCGGAAACACGCCGATCTGCGCACGCGCTGGGCGCAGGATGCCCAGGAGAACCGCACCCGGCTGGAGGCGTTCCGCGACCGTTACCGCGAGCTGCGCGATCAACAGGCGTTGATCCAGGAGCAGGGGCCGGAGGGGAAGTGTCCCACCTGCCTGCGACCGCTCGGCAAGGATTTCCCTGAAATGCTCGCGTTGCTCGAACGCCAGATGGAGGAACTGACCATCGACGGGAAATACCTGAATCAGCGGGAGAAACAGCTGGAGGAAGCGCCGGCAGAGGTCCGCGAGGCCGAACTGGAGCGGCAGCGATGGGAAGAGGCGTTGCGGGTCGCGTCGGAGACGCACGGTCAGGCCCAAGCGCAGTACCGACAGCGTACTGGACTGGAGGCGGAACGGCAACGGCATGCCCTCGAGCTTGAAACGCTTGGTGCTGAACTGACGGCCGATGCGTCGAGCTATGATGCCGAGCGGCACCAGTTCGTCCGCACGCGCGTGACGGAACTCGAGCCGGTGCGCCGCGAATACGACCAACTGGGTGGCATCGCCGCGCGGGCGCAGCAGTTGCTCACCGAGGCGGCAGTGGCCGAGCAGGTAGCCACCACCGCGGAACAGGAGCTTGCCGCGATCGACGAGCGACTCGCGTTGGTGGGCTGGGAGCCGTCCGCGTTCGAGGCGCTCGATCAGGGGATCCGTGCCGCCGAGGCAACGCTGCAGGCCTCACGCATCGAAGTGGCACGCGCGTCCACCGCCGTCGAGGGCGCGGAACGGATGCGTGCCGCTACGCTGGCCCGTCAGAGCGACCGGGCGGAAAAGGCCGAGATTGCCCGGCGGCTCGATGCGCGGATCGGACTGTTCGACGAGCTGGACGGTGCCTTCACTGAACTGCGCACCGAACTCAATCTCCAGTTGCGTCCCGATCTCGCCGAGCGGGCCTCGCTCCTGCTGCGCGATCTCACGGCGGGCCGCTACACCGATCTTGACCTCGATGAGAGCTACGTCCCCACCATCGTCGAAGATGGCGAGGCCAAGCCGGTCATCTCTGGCGGCGAGGAGGACGTGGTCAATCTCTCGCTCCGCCTCGCCATTTCGCAGATGATCGCCGAACGCGCGGGGCAGCCACTCTCGCTGTTGGTGCTCGACGAAGTCTTCGGGTCGCTCGACGAGGAGCGCCGGACGGCGGTGCTCGACCTGCTCCGCTCACTCGCCGATCGCTTCCCGCAGGTCATCCTCATCACGCATGTCGAGGGGATGGGCGACGCCTTCGATCGGGTGATCCGCATGAGCTACGACGTGGAAAAGGGAGTCACCATGGTGCGCGACGAAACCACGGATCCGGTCGATGTGGCGGCCTGATCGCACGGTGGTCGGCCCCGAGCGGGCGGCGGTTCGCGACATCGACGAACTGAACCGCGTCTTTGCCGAGGCCTTCACCGAACGCTATCGGCGCGACGGCCTCGCCGGCGTGCGGGTGCCGCACCTCAATCCGGCGATCTGGCGTTACGCCATCGAGGATGCGGCCGAGGGGGCGATGCTCTGGCGCAACGCGCGCGGCGAGTTGGTGGCCTTCAACATGGTGCACCATTCGGGCGGTGAGGGGTGGATGGGGCCGATTGCCGTGCGCACCGATCGGCAGGGGAGCGGGTTAGGCCGCGCGGTGGTGGTGGCGGCCATCGCATGGCTCCAGGGACTGGGCGTGCGGACCATCGGACTCGAGACGATGCCGCGCACCATCGAGAACATCGGCTTCTACTCGCGGCTCGGCTTCCGTCCAGGACATCTCACGGTCACGTTGCAACGGGAGCAGCCGATGGGACTGGCCGTGCCGGGAGAGCTGCTGCGCCCGCTCGGTCCGGGCGCTCGTGCCGAGGCGATCGTTGCCTGTCGCACCTTGGCCGATCGCGTCGCCCCCGGGACTGACTTCTCCCGCGAAATCCAGCTGACCCTCGATCTCGATCTGGGTGACGTCGGCGTGTTGCGAAACGATGCCGGGGTGATTCGCGCCTTCGCGCTCTGGCACACGGCCGCACTCGCCGTTGGGCGTACTGCCGATGAACTGCGGGTGCTCAAGCTCGTCGCCGACGATCTGGATGGGGCGATGGGTGTGGTGGCAATCGCCGAGTCGGAGGCGGCCCGCGCCGGATTGCCGCGCGTCGGGGTGCGCTGCCAGACGAGGCACGGCGACTTCTACGCCAGCCTCATCGACGCCGGCTTCCGCGTCCACTGGACGGACCTGCGGATGACGCTCGCCGGGAAGGAAGACGTTGCGCGCCAGGGCGTGATGCTCTCCAACTGGGAGATCTGAGGGCACCGAGTCGCCCCGATCCTCAACCTCGGCGGCAGGGATTGACGGCTCCCCCAACCTCCCACTACTCTCATTGCAGATGCGTACCGCCACCTTTGCCTTCGCCTATCGCTGCTGGCCCTTCTTTACCGAGGGGGCCGGGCCGAGGCGTCTGCGCTGATGTAGCAGCGACGCAACTCCGTGCCATGGCCTCCTCACTTCCGAGGGGGCCTTTTTTTGTCGCATTGCAGGCGCACCCTTGCGCCAGAGGTCACGATGATCCGCATTGCCTATCAGGGATTCCCGGGAGCATTCAGCCAGCTGGCAGCCCGGCAGCGCTTTCCCGAGGCGCGGACCATGCCGATGCCGGATTTCGAGGCGGTGGTGCGCGCGGTGCGGACGGGGGCGTCGGAGTACGGCATCCTGCCACTCACCAACTCGATCATCGGGGCGGTGGCCTCGGCGCACGAGGCAATGGCGTTGGGAGCCGGCTTGCAGTTGCTCGAGCAGGTCATCGCTCCGATCCAGCACTGTCTCCTGGCGCTCCCAGGCGCGGCCATCGAGCGATTGCGGTCGGTCGACAGCCATCCCGCCGCGCTGGCGCAGTGCGCTCGGTTCTGGTCGGCCCGACAGCTGCTGCCGCACCCGGTGGACGATACCGCGGGTGCAGCGCGACGCATCGCGATGGACCGCGACTACACTCGCGCGGCCATCGCGAGCGTGGAGGCCGCCGAACATTACGGCCTGACGGTGCTCCTGCGCGACATCGCTGACGCGCCCGACAACCGGACCACCTTCGTGATTTTCGGGTGCGAGCGTGCCACGGCGGCGGCATGAGCTGGCGACGGCCTCTGCGGCGATGGTTGGGCTTGCCTGCGATGCGAGCAATTCGTGGCGCCACGACTGTCGAACGCGACGATCCGGCGGCCCTGGGGACCGCGGTCCGCGAACTGCTTGTCGCGATCCAGTCCGAGAATCAGCTCGAGGGGGACGAGGTGATCAGCGCGCTCTTCACACTCACCCCCGACCTGCAGTGTGCCTTTCCGGCCACCATGGCCCGCAGCATGGGCTGGGGCGCGGTGCCGCTGCTCTGCGCCAGCGAGATCGCGGTGCCCGGCAGCCTGCCGCGTTGCCTGCGCGTGCTGGTGCATGTGGAGCGATGGGGAGCCGCCGCGCCGGTGCGGCATGTGTATTTGCGGGAGGCGGTCGTGCTGCGTCCGGACTTGTGCGGGCTGGCGCCCGGGGCCGTGTTCAGCCGGGCCTGGGTGTGCCCCACGCCGACGTGACGATGCCACGAACCACCAGCACCACCCCGACGCCGAGCAAGAGGTGGATGAAGCCGCTGGTGCTGTGGGAGAAGCACTGCAGGGCGATCCAGAGGGCGATCAAGGCGATGCCGGTGAGTCCTTCGAGCGTGGCGTGCTGCTTCATCGAGTGCTGCTCCGCAAGCGGGGTTTACCCTGATTGACGGGCGTCTGCTGCGGTCATATTATAGCTGAGGTTGGACGGTGATGGGGAGACTCCGTTATTGAGCCATTAGGTCCGGGTCGGGCCCGTATTCTGCCTCCCACGCCATGCCCCTCGGGGAAGGCGGAAGTCGCGGTGAGGGCGCCAAGCGTTTCTCTCGGGCTTCATATAACCCCTTCTCGTCATCGTTCAACCGTCCGGCGTTGCTTCGGTGCGTGAGGCAACGCCGGTCGTCTTTTCTCCGCTCCGGGACTCCGCCCATGTCGCATGCCCTCGTCGTCCGTCGAGTCCATTTCAATGCCGCGCACCGGCTGCACAATCCCGCGCGCTCCGACGAGTGGAATCGCGCGACCTTCGGGCCGTGCAACAATCCCAACTATCATGGCCACAACTACGAAGTCGAGCTTTGCGTCGAGGGGGAAATCAGTCCCGAGACCGGCTACGTGGTGGATGTCGGGACCCTCAACGCGCTCTTCGATGAGCATGTCCATGCCTTTCTCGATCATCGCAACCTGAACCTCGATGTCGCCTGGTTCGCCACTCGGCTGCCGTCGGCGGAGAACATCGCGGTCTACATCTGGGAGCAGATCGCCCCGCGCCTTCCCGCCGGCACACTGTCGTGTGTGCGCCTGTGGGAGACGCCGCGCAATTTCGTGGAATACAGCGGGAGATGAGATGAGCAGTCCGGTTGCAGGCAAACTGGTTCTGGTCACCGGGGCCTCCCGGGGAATCGGTGCAGCCACGGCGGCCCTGCTCACGCAGGCTGGCGCGCGCGTGGCCCGGATGTCCCGCTCGCAGATGCCACCACTCGCCGGTGCGATCGACACCCAGGTGGACCTTGCTGACCACCGGACTCGCAGCGCGGCACTCGACCAGCTGCTTGCGCAGCACGGCGCGCCCGATGCCATCGTGAGCAATGCCGGCGCCTTCCTGCTTGCGCCGCTGGCCGACACGAGCGACGACCTGCTGCGCGAGCAGCTGGCCATCAATCTCGAGGCACCGCTGGCGATCGCTCGCACCTTCCTTCCGCTGATGCAGGAGCGTGGGTCGGGCTGTCACGTGCTCGTCGGCTCGGTGGCGGATATGGTAGGGTTTCCAGACAACGCCGCCTACGCCGCCTCGAAGTTTGGAGTGCGCGGGCTGCATGAGGTCCTCACCGAGGAGTTCCGCGGCAGTGGAGTACGCTTCGCACTGGTGTCGCCCGGCCCCACCGACACGGCAGTGTGGGACCCGGTCAACCCGGATGAGCGCGAAGGCTTCACCCGTCGCGACCAGATGCTCCGTCCGCACGATGTGGCCGAGGCGATCGTCTGGGTACTGACTCGCCCACCCCACGTGCAGGTGGGCGTGCTGCGACTGGGCGCGATCTGATGCGGCGCTGGCTCGCTCCGCTTGCCGGGCTGTGCCTCTTCCCGCTCGTCGCCCACGCTCAGCAGAATCGTTCCATTCTCGGCGTCGATTCAGTCGGCCGACCGATCCGCGTGCTCAGCACCACGCATCGCCCCAACGGCGAGACCTGGATCGGCAGCTACGGCATGGGGATCTTTGTCTGTCCCGGTGCGGTGCCCAAGGACGGCCACTGCGCCTGGCGACGGATCACCAGTTCGGCCGGCGAACATGCCCTCTCGCTCGACTTCGTGCATGCCATCGCATTCGGCGCTCATGGCGAGATCTGGTACGGCACCGTGGGTAACGGCTGGGGGCTCTCCACCGACAACGGCGTCACCTGGACCAACTGGACCTTCACTCAGCTCGGCCCCGAGTGGCAATACGTCGCGCCGGACGGCATCGTGATTCGCGGTGATACCGTGGTGATCGCCACCGCCGACGGGCTGCAGGTCACCACCGACGACGGTGCCCATTATACCGCGCTGGGTGACGCCACTGGACCGCTCGCCAAGGGGCCGGCCGTTGATGCCTTTGCCGCGCTGCCCAACGAGTATGTCACCCGTCTCGCCACCGACCGGAAAGGCTGGGTGGTCACCCACCTGCGCGGCACGACGCACCTCGACATGGCCGGCTGCCTCCACCGGGTGCAAGGCGAGACGGGCGCCCGCTGCGTGCTGTCCAATACGGCTGCCAAGCGGCGACCAGATCCCGTCGGCCTCGTGCCCCAGACGGCGCCCCTCTCCGGCAGTGCCCGCGACTGGGTCCCCTGGTTCGCGCGCCCCATCGCGGCGGAGGACAACGACCACATCGACCAGACCTACCGCTGGGGATCGACGATGGGCGGGCTCTTCCAGCCGCATCAAGGCGTCGAGTTCAACAACCCCGACGGCACCCCGGTACATGCCATCGGGGATGGCACTGTGGTCTACAGCGGACGGGCAGAGGCGGGGGCACTCGTCATCGCCATCCGGCAGGACACGATGCTCACGGTCGGAGACCATCGCGAGTTTGTCTTCTCGGTCTACTATCACAACTCCGCCCTGCTCGTTCCGGTTGGTGCACGGGTGCGCCGGGGCGAGGTCATTTCCAGGGTCGGTCATACCGGTCGTGCGACCAACGATCACATGCACCTCGAAGTGCATGTGGCACCGACCGATTCCATCAAGGCGATCGTCGATTCCCTGAATCGGTACCCTCAGCACACCACCAATCCCGAACTCTGGATCACGCCACTGCCCGGCACGGGCATCGTGGCGGGCACGGTCACGGGCGCCGACGGCGCTCCGGTGCCGCAGGCGCGAGTTTTCGGGATCGTCAAGCCGGTGCCGCGCGAGACGCCGTACGCATTCGCTGAGACCTACGGCCCGCGCAATCATCCGCATCCCATTTTTGGTGAACAGTTTGCCGTCTCCGATGTACCGGCCGGGAGCTACGACATGTTCGTCATCCTTGACGGTCGGGAGATTCACCGGAAGGTGCAGGTGCGCTCTGGTCGGATGACCTGGGTGGACTTCCGTCCGTGAGCCACCGTGTTCATTGAACTCACTGATCACCTGCGCTGCCCGCAGCCACACGAGGAGGCCTTCCTCGTCCTCCTCCCTGAACGCATGGAGGGGCGACGCGTCGAGGCGGGGCACCTCGGCTGCCCGTTCTGCGGCTGGCACACCGACTGGGACGACAGCGTGCCCGAATTCGGCGGCGGCAGGCGGCTGGAGGGAGAACCTGCCTTCGACGCGGATCAGGTCCATGCCATGCTCGGCATCGACGGTCCGGGCGGGTGGATCGGCCTGGCGGGGCGGGCCGCCATGGTCGCCGCCGAGCTTTCGACCCTGCTGCCGAATGTCGGCATCGTGGCGATCAATCCGCCCCCCGATGTTGCCGACATGGGCGAGGTGAGCGTGATCACCAGCGGGGTCTGGCCGATCAAGCGCCATGCGCTGCGCGGGGCGGTCGTCGGACTCGACGCCCCCGAATTTCTCGGCGCGGCGCTCGACTCGGTGTTGCCGACGCGACATCTGGTGGGTGAAGGGACGCCAATCGCCTCACCGGAGGCAAAGGTGCTGGCGACGGCCGGCGGGGTCTGGGTGGCGAGACGATAG
Source organism: Gemmatimonadales bacterium (assembly GCA_038205305.1). GTDB lineage: Bacteria > Gemmatimonadota > Gemmatimonadetes > Gemmatimonadales > GWC2-71-9 > Palsa-1233. The sequence goes on along the minus strand of JBBRBZ010000046.1, from coordinate 482 downwards.
CGAGGTGTGAGGCGCCGGGCGGCCGCCCCGATGCCGTGGGTCAATCCTGGTACAGCTGTTCAATCCTCTGCTGGAAATGCTCCTCGACCACCTTCCGCTTCACCTTCTGCGTCGGGGTGAGCATCCCCGATTCGATGGTGAAATCCTCAGCCAGGATCAGGAACTTCTTCGGGGTCTCGAACTGCGCGAGGTCGCGGAGACTCTTCCGCGCTTCTCGTTCGAGCTTCTCCTGTACATCGGGCTGGCTCACCAGCGCCTCGGGTGCATGCGAGGGCATTCCCTTGACGGCGAGCCAGGCATTCAACGTGTGAAAATTGGGCACCAGCAGCATGATGGGGAACTTGCGCTTGTCGCCGAGCATGACGGCGTTGGTGAAATACTTGTTGGTCTTCAGCATCCCCTCGATCGGCTGCGGGGCGATTTTCTTGCCGCCGGCCGTGACGATGAGATCCTTCTTCCGGTCGGTGATGCGCAGGCAGCCG
>JBBRBZ010000045.1:0-19258 GCA_038205305.1 Gemmatimonadales bacterium | reverse complement strand
CAAGCACCTGACCGAGCTCCCCTTCCTTTCGTGCCGAATCGGCGGGCCCCGCGGCCCCCATCGCCCTGGACCGGGCGTCCATCACTGCCGTGAGGGTGTCGCGCTCGAACTCCATCACCCCCTTGACGGTGTTGACGAGGTTGGGGATCAGGTCGTGGCGCCGCTTCAACTGGACGTCGATCTGGCGCCAACCGTTTTGGGTCTGATTACGAAGCCCAACGAGGCGGTTGTAGATCGCCACGCCCCAGAACAGGACCAGCACCACCAGCGCCAGCAGGATGAAGAATGCCATGAGACCTCCGGTTTTGGCGTCAGATTCCGCCGCCCCCATCGGGGCAGGCGAACCCGGGAAATATAGTGCTTGGCGATGGCAACTCTCGGCCGGTCGTGCCGGGGGAGGCAAGCCACACCGGGCTGAGCCCCAAAAAGCCGCTATCATACTCGCATGATCGAAGTCTCCCAGCTCTCCAAAACCTATGGCGCGATGACCGCGGTCGACGCCCTCTCCTTCCGCGTCGAACCGGGCCAGGTGCTCGGCCTGGTCGGTCCCAATGGCGCCGGCAAGACGACCACACTGCGCTGCCTCTGCGGCATCCTCGACCCGACCTCCGGGACGGTGCGCATCGCCGGGCATGACCTCCGGACGGACGGTCCCAGAGCGAAGGCGGAACTCGCCTTCATTCCCGACGAGCCGGAGCTCTTCGACTACCTGACCGTCGAGGAACACCTGACCTTCGTGGGTCGGCTCTACGGCGTGGCGGATGTTGCCGTGAGAGCGCCTCAACTCCTCGAAGAGCTCGAGCTGACGGAGAAGCGCCGGGTGCTGCCGGGAGAGCTCTCCCGAGGGATGAAGCAGAAGCTCGCCATCGCGTGCGGTCTGTTGCACAATCCCAAGGCGCTCATCCTGGATGAGCCGCTGACGGGGCTCGACCCCGCTGGCATCAAGAAGATGAAGGCGACGATCGCCGCGCGGGCGCGCGAGGGGGCCGCCGTCATTCTCAGTTCACACCTCCTCAATCTGGTCGAGGAGCTGTGCACCACCCTGCTGGTGATCCGTCGTGGACGCTGCGTGGCGCTGGGCACTCTCGAAGAGATCGTGATCGCCCGTCCGGATCTGGCAGGCCAGAGCCTTGAGGACATCTTCCTCGCACTGACGGGATCGGACGGAGGGGACGCGTGAACGGCAAGGCGGGGGCGCTCGGTTACCTCATCCTTCGCACCACACGCAACCGCATCGCCAAGCAAGCGTCGAGGCTTCGAAACCCGCGCTACGTCTTCGCGCTGCTCTTCGGCATCGGCTACCTGTACCTCACCTTCTTCCGCCGCGCTGCGGCGATGCCTGCTAGCACCGGTTCCTTCATCACCGCGATGCATGGCGCTGCGCTCACCTTCCTGGCCTTCCTCACGGTTGCCATCACCTGGCTCTTCGGCCGGACCAGTGGAGCACTCGCCTTCCTCCCGGCCGAGGTGCACTACCTCTTTCCAGGTCCGCTCTCCCGACGGCAGCTGCTCGTCTATCGGATGGTGCGCTCCCAGTTGGTGCTGCTGCTCAACGCCCTGATCTGGACGTTGCTGCTTCGCCGCTTCGGTCTGACTCTGTCGGCGCCGATGCGTTTCTTCGCGGCTTGGGCCGGTTTCTCGGTCCTCTCCCTGCACCAGCTCGGCACGGCGCTGGTGCTGGCGCCTCCGGCCCGGGGTGCACGACGCATCGCTGGATGGGTTGCCCGTGGACTCGCCGCAGCGGGCGTCGTGGCGCTCCTCGTCGGCGTTGCGCCGCTCTACCTCAAGCGCGGCGAGCTCGACATCACGTCAGCGATGGAGTTGCTGGGGCAGGCGGTGGCCTCACCACCGATCAGCACCGTGCTGGCACCATTTCACCTGATCGTGGCGCCTCTGCTCGCTACCTCGGTCGGCGGCTGGCTGGCGGCCCTCGCCGCGGTCATCGGCATCATCGCGCTGCACGTGGTCTGGATCCTGTCGATGCATGTCGAGTTCGCCGACCTGGCGGTCACGGCATCGGCCAAGCGAGCGGAACGGCTGGCGACCATGCGGGCGGCTCGGAGTGGCGGCGCGATCGTCAAACCCAGAATAGGCAAGTCGACGCGACAGTGGCTGCCGCTCGCGCCGGTGGGGCACCCGGCCATCGCCATCGCGTGGAAGAACACCATGTCGCTCATTCGTGGAATGGGAACGCGCACCATCGTCATGATTGTGGCACTCGTGGTGCCGTTCGTCGTGATGTCGCGCACCATGGGAGCGAGCGGGGGGGGCGAGGACAAGCTGGTTGGCGTCATTCCGTACCTGATGATCCTCGCCATCACGCTACTCACCGGGCCACGCATGTTGCGCAACGACCTGCGTCAGGATCTGCTGCGGCTCTCGACCCTCAAGACCTTTCCGATGACGGGAAGCGCCCTCGTGGCGGGAGAGATCCTCTCACCGACGCTCGTCCTGACCGCACTGCAGTCGTTGGTGGTGGCGCTCTGCTACCTGACCGTGCCGGCCGTCCCTGCTGCGATGCGTGACGCCGGTGTCCCCATGGCGGTCCTCGTGCTGGTGCCCTTCGCCTTTCTGGCGTGGAATGGGGTGAATACCATCATCCAGAATGGCCTCACCCTGATGTTCCCCTCCTGGGTGCGACTGGGGAGCGACTCCGGCGGCGTCGAGGCAATGGGGCAGAACCTGCTGGTAACCTTCGGGTCGATGTTTGCGCTGCTCCTTTCCCTGCTCCTCCCTGTCGGCGCCGCCGTCGCAATGGTGGTCTTCACCCGCCTCGCGATTGGCTCCTCCGCGCTGGCACCTTCCATCGCCGCCGGCACCGTGGTCGGGATCCTGCTTCTGCTGGGCGAGATCGTCGCGATGGTGGGGATCTTCGGTCGAACCTTCGACCGGATGGACCCGACCTCCATCAGCTGATCCGCTCAGGAGAGTCCGACGATGGCGCCGTCGGAATCGACGCGCATCCCCTCGGCGGCAGGCACCTTGGGGAGACCCGGCATGGTCATGATGTCCCCCGTCTTGGCCACGACGAAGCCCGCACCGGCTGATCCCCACACCTCGTTGACCGTGATCCGGAATCCGGTGGGTCGGCCCAGCCGGGATGCGTCGTCGGTGAGCGAGTACTGGGTCTTGGCGATGCAGACGGGAGTATCGCCCATCCCGATCGACTCCAGGTATTCAATGGCACGGCTCGCTGCCGGCGTGTAGTCCGCGCCATCGGCACCGTACACCTTGCAGGCGATCTCGGTGATTTTTGCCTTGATGGGCTGGTCGGTGGCGTAGATCGGCTTGAAGTCCGCGGTCTTCCCATCGAGCAGTTGCTGCACCGCCCGGGCGAGCTCTTCGCCACCCTCGCCACCCTTCGCCCAGACATCGCAGAAGGCGACCGGCACACCCAACCGTTGCACATATTCCATCACCATCGCGATTTCCGCTGGCGTGTCGGTCAGGCGACGATTGACCGCGACCACGAGCGGAATGCCGAACTGGCGCACGTTGCCGATATGGTGGTCGAGGTGCGGCAGGCCGAGCTTGAGTGCGGCCAGGTCTTCCTTGTCGAGGGCGTTCTTCGGGGCGCCGCCCTGCATCTTCAGCGACCGGATCGTCGCCACGAGCACACCCGCTTCCGGCTTGAGTCCGCCGATGCGACACTTGATGTCGAAGAACTTCTCAGCGCCCAGATCGGAACCGAACCCCGCCTCCGTGACGACGATGTCGCCCAGGGCGAGCGCACTGCGCGTGGCCATCAGGGAATTGCAGCCGTGGGCAATGTTTCCGAACGGGCCCGCATGCACCAGGGCCGGTCCGCCTTCCAGTGTCTGCACCAGGTTCGGGCGCAGGGCATCCTTCAGCAGCATGGTCATCGCGCCGGTGGCCTTGAGGTCGCGCGCGCGCACCGGCTGCCGGCTGGCACCCGCCGTCGTGCCGACGATAATCCGGCCCAGCCGTTCCTCGAGGTCTGCCAGCGAACTGGAGAGCGCCACGATCGCCATGATCTCGCTGGCCGGAATGATTACCCAGCGCTCCTCGCGCACCACGCCGTCGCCCACGCCGCCCAGACCAATCACGGCATGGCGGAGCGCCCGATCATTCATGTCGATCGTGCGCGGCCAGGTGATCCGGCGCGGGTCGAGATTGGTCGGATTGCCCTGCTGGAGCGAGTTGTCCATCATCGCCGACAGCAGCGAGTGGGCGCACGAAATGGCGTGAAAGTCACCGGTGAAATGGAGATTGATATCCTCCATCGGCACCACCTGCGAATACCCGCCACCGGCCGCGCCACCCTTCATCCCGAACACCGGCCCCAGCGATGGCTCACGAATACAGAGCACGGCGTTGGTGCCGAGTCGCCGAAACGCCTGCGCCAACCCCACGCTCACCGTGCTCTTGCCCTCGCCTGCGGGCGTGGGTGAGATCGCGGTGACGATCACCAGTCTTCCCTTGGCCGGTCGCTGGGCCACCTCGAGCGACAACTTCGCCTTGTACTTCCCGTATTGATCGATTTCGTCGGGACTGAGTCCCAGATCGGCGGCGACCTCGGTGATGGGGCGGAGCTTGGCCTGCTGGGCAATGGCAATGTCTGACGGGACGACGGGGACGGTCACTTTGACTCCACGGCAGGTGATGATTCGGCGTCGCCGGCAACGGCGGCACGGGGATGTGCAAGGAGAGCGACGAGATCCGCCGCGCTGTTCACGTTGACAAAGCTATCGCGTTCGGCGCTGAGATCGACCGTCGCGACGCGCTGCGTCTCGAGCCATTGATGGGCAGCCCGACCATCCGCCTCGAGGAATGCCTGGAGGTCGGGGAGGCAGCTGGTTCGCATCAGGAGAAAAAGCGGTTGCAGTCTCTCACCGTCGTGGGGCACGACCACGTCGACATCCGGACGCTCCATGGCGATGGCCAGTCGAGCGACGAGCGTGGTGGAGAGGTGTGGAGCGTCGCCCGGACAGCTGAAGGCGAACTCGGTGCTCACCGCCGCGAGGGCACTCGCGAGGCCCCCCAGCGGGCCGAGGCCGGGCTGAATGTCGGGGACCACCACATCGCCGAAGCGCCGGTATTCATCGAGCCGGCGATTGGCGCTCACCACGATCCGTTCGACCTGAGGAGCGAGTCGCTCGCGAAGCTGCGCAAACATTGACTCACCACCAAACCCTTCCAGCGGCTTCTCCAGCCCACCGAATCGCTTCCCTTCCCCACCGCAGAGCAGAACCCCGGTCACCCGGTTGCGAGCAATCACGCCTGCACACCTGCTGCCAATTGATCAGCTGCCGCCACCACCAACGGGTGGAGCGCCGCCGCATCCTTCCGACGGAGCACCAACAGGTCGGCGCGCGCCTCAGGCACCCAGAATTTGGTGATGTGGTTGGCCACTCCGGCCACCGCCATGTCCGTCGGGTACGGCTCGAAAAACTGCGCGATCTGGGTGGACAAACGGATCAGGTCAGCCGGCAACATGGGCAATCTCCTCGGGAAAACGCACAATCGACTGTTGCGGACCGACGCAGGCCAGTGGCACACCGAGCGCATGAGACCAAGTGAGGGCAAGTGTCGTCGGAGCGGAGATGGTCGCCAGAAGTTGAGCACCCGCCACCGCCGCCTTCGACACCAGCTCGTAGCTGCAACGACTGGTCATCGCCACAAAACCCGCTTCGCCCGCGCGGCCCGCGCGCGCGAGCGCCCCGACCAGCTTGTCGAGCGCGTTGTGGCGGCCGACATCCTCGCGGACCAGCGTGATCGAGCCATCCATTCGGCACCAGGCGGCCGCGTGCACCGAGAAGGTGCTGCGGTTGACCGGCTGCCACGAGGGCAACTCGGCGAACGCTCGGGTGATCGCCTCGTCGTGCACCGGGGTGACCGTGCTCCCCGTCTCCGCGAGTCGCTGTTGCCGCGCCTGGAAGGCCGCGAGCGACTCAATGCCGCAGAGACCGCAACCGCTGTTGCCTGCGAGGGCGCGACCCCCAGGCGCTGTGGCACGGAGCGCCTCGGGCACCACGGTCAGGTCGACCATGACCTCGCCCAGCCAGCGGCTCACGCCGATATCACGAATGGCATCCGGGGCGGAGACCAGTTCCTCGGTGAGGGCGAGTCCCACGGCGAGATCCTCGACGTCCGTCGGCGTCGCGAGCATCACCGTCCATGGGGCACCGTTCAACCGGATTTCGACTGGAGTCTCGACCGCGATACCCCACTCGACGGTCTCGCCGACCGATGCGATCTGCACCGGCCGACGTTGAAAGGGTGCGTCGGACTCGCTCACGTCTGCAGCGCCACGGCCGCCTCGGAAGCGGTCGGGGTCATCACCTCGGCAGGTCGGACATCCACGGCCGTGACCTTGTACTCGGGGCAACTGGTCGCCCAGTCGGAGTACTCGGTGGTGACGACATTCGCGGCGAGCTCGGGGTAGTGGAACGTGGTGTAGAGGACACCCGGCGGCACCCGGTCGGTAATCCTGGCGTCGAGCGGGATCGAACCCTTGCGGCTGGACAGGACCACCGGGGCACCATCCTTGATGCCCCGCAACTCGGCATCGTGGGGATGGATCTCCAGCACATCCTTGGAGTACCACACCACGTTCGCTGTCCGCCGGGTCTGCGTGCCGACGTTGTATTGCGACAAGATGCGCCCGGTGGTGAGCAGCAGCGGGTAGCGTCGGTTCGACTTCTCCTCGGTCGGAACGAATTTGGTGAGGAGGAACTTCCCCTTGCCACGCACGAACCGTCCTTCGTGCATGACTGGCGTGCCCATCGGGAGGGCAGCCGTGCATGGCCACTGCACCGAGCCCACCGCATCGAGATGCGCAAACGACACACCGGCAAAGGTCGGCGTCAGGGCGGCAATCTCGTCCATGATCTCCGATGCCTGATTGTAGTGCATGGGATAGCCCATCGCCGTGCCGAGGCGGCAAGCCACTTCCCACTCCTCCAGCCCGATCTTGGATGGCATCACCGGTCGGACCCGGTTGATGCGCCGCTCGGCATTCGTGAAGGTGCCGTCTTTCTCAAGGAAGGTGGTACCGGGCAAGAAGACGTGGGCGTACTTGGCCGTCTCATTCAGGAAGATGTCCTGGACGACGAGGCAGTCGAGTGCGCGGAGTGCCTTCAGGACATGGGTGGTGTCAGGATCGGACTGGGCAATGTCCTCGCCCTGCACGAACATGCCCCGGAACTGACCGCCGACGGCCTCGGAAAACATGTTGGGAATGCGGAGTCCGGGCTCCGGATCCAGCGTCACGTTCCAGGCGGCCTCGAAGGAGCCCCGGACCGCGTTGTCGGAGATATGGCGATAGCCTGGCAGTTCGTGCGGGAAGGAACCCATGTCGCACGAGCCCTGAACGTTGTTCTGTCCCCGGAGCGGATTGACACCGACACCCTCGCGACCCATGTGGCCGGCCACCATCGCCAGGTTGGCGATACCGATCACCATGGTGCTGCCCTGGCTGTGCTCGGTCACGCCCAAGCCGTAGTAGATGGCTGAATTGCCGGCGGTGGCGTAGAGCCGCGCCGCCTTGCGCACCTCAGCAGCCGGAACGCCGGTAATCGCCTCCACCGCCTCGGGAGACTGCTCCGGCTGGGCAATGAAGTCGCGCCACATGCGGAAGGAGGCCTCGTCACAGCGTTCCGCGACGAAGGTGTCGTTGGCCAATCCCTCCGTGACGATCACGTGGGCGAGGGCGTTGACGACCGCCACATTGGTCCCCGGGCTCAACTGCAGGTGATGCGTGGCCTGGATGTGCGGGCTCCGCACCAGATCGATTCGTCGCGGATCGATCACGATCAGCTTGGCGCCCTCTCGCAGACGTTGCTTCATGCGCGAGGCGAAGACCGGATGCGCATCGGTGGGATTCGCACCGATCACCATGATGACATCGGCCGATTCGACCGAGCGGAAGTCCTGCGTGCCGGCCGAGGTGCCGAAGGTGGAACTGAGACCGTACCCAGTGGGCGAATGACACACCCGCGCGCAGGTATCGATGTTGTTGTTGGCGAAGGCCGCGCGCACCATCTTCTGGACGACGTACACTTCCTCGTTGGTGCAGCGCGACGAGGAGATGCCACCAATCGCCCCGCGGCCGTGCTCCGCCTGAATGGCCCGCAGTCGTGTCGCGGCGAAGGTGATCGCCTCGTCCCACGGCACTTCCCGCCACGGGTCGGTGATCTTCTCGCGAATCATCGGCTTGAGCACCCGTTCCTTGTGCGTCGCATAGCCCCAGGCGAAGCGTCCCTTCACGCAGGAGTGACCGGCGTTGGCGCCACCCTCCTTGGAGGGGACCATGCGAATCACTTCATCGCCCTTGAGTTGGGCATCAAACGAGCAGCCGACGCCACAGTAGGCGCACGTCGTCTTCACCACACGATCCGGCATCCCCTGATCGACGATCTTCTTCTCGATCAGGCTTGCCGTGGGACAAACCTGCACGCAGGCCCCGCACGACACGCACTCCGACGCGAGGAAGGTCTCGTCCATCCCCGCACTCATCCTCGACGCGAAGCCGCGCGTCGTGATCGTCAACGCGAACGTCCCCTGAATGTCGTCGCAGGCGCGAACACAGAGCGAACAGAGGATGCACTTTGCCGGATCGTAGCTGAAGTAGGGGTTCGAGACATCAATGGCGGTGTTGAGGTGATTCACCGCGCTGGTGCCGTAGCGCACCTCTTTGAGCCCAACCTCCTTGGCCACATCATGGAGCTTGCAATCGCCGTTGGTGGAGGTGAGGCAGTCGAGTGGATGATCGGAGAAGTAGAGTTCGGTGACGTTTCGGCGCACCCGGGCGAGCTGCTCGCTCTGGGTGCGAACCACCATGCCGTCCTCGACCGGTGTGGTGCACGAGGCCGGGAGCCCCCGGCGCCCGTTGATTTCCACCAGGCACAGCCGGCAGGAGCCGAATGCCTCCAGCGAATCGGTGGCACAGAGCTTGGGCACGCCGATGCCCGCGCCGCGGGCCGCACGCAGGATGGAAGTTCCCGTCGGAACCTCAACCTCCTGCCCGTCGATGGTCAGGTGGACAGTCTGCCGGTTCTTGACGGGCGGCGTCCCAAGGTCGGGATGGGACGGATTCAGGTCGATCATGAGGCGAGTACCTCGCTTCCGCGATGCAGGTCGGTGCCAAAATGCTGCACGACGCTCCGTACCGGCATCGGCGTCAAGCCGCCGAGCGCACAGAGCGATCCGAACTCCAGAGTCTCACAGAGCTCCTCCAGCAGCACCAGATTCTCGGCGGCGGACTCGCCACGCCGGATGCGCTGGATAACCTCCACACCGCGCACGGAACCGATCCGGCACGGCGTGCATTTGCCGCACGATTCGATGGCGCAGAACTGCATCGCGAACTCCGCCTGTTCGCCCATGTCCACCGTGTCGTCGAAGACCACAATCCCGCCATGCCCGAGCATCGCCCCAATCGCCGTGTACGATTCGTAGGCGAGGGGCGTGTCCCACTGCGAGGTCGGCAGATAGGCCCCCAGCGGTCCGCCCACCTGAATCGCCTTCACGGGCCGACCGCTCCGTGTGCCTGCGCCAAAATCGTTCACTACCGTGTTGAGTGACACGCCGAACGGCAACTCGACCAGCCCTCCCTGTCTCACATTGCCGCCGAGCTGGAACGGCATGGTGCCGCGTGACCGATCCACACCGAAGCTGGCGTAGTAGTCCGCCCCCTTCGCCAGGATGGTGGTGACGGCGGCGAGGGTGAGGACATTGTTGACGACGGTTGGCTTGGCAAAGAGCCCTTCGAGCGCCGGGAGCGGGGGCTTGGGGCGCACCTGCCCACGCTTCCCTTCGAGGCTCTCCAGCAACGAGGTCTCCTCGCCACAGATGTAGGCACCCGCGCCCATGCGCACCGCGATGTCGAACGATTGGGCAGAACCGAGCACCCCCAGCCCGAGCATCCCCGCTTCCCGGGCACGGTTGACCGCGTGCTTCAGCACCACCGCGGTCCGCGGATACTCCGAGCGAAGGTAGATCACGCCGTATCGGGCGCCGACGGCGAGACCGGCGATCGCCATCCCCTCGATCAGTTGAAACGGATCGGCTTCCATCACCAGGCGGTCGGCGAAGGTGCCGGAGTCTCCTTCGTCGGCATTGCAGACGATGTACTTGTCATCACCAGCCGCGTTGAGCACGGTCTGCCACTTGATCCCGGCCGGAAACGCTGCTCCACCGCGACCACGAAGCCCCGAGGCCTTGACCGCATCGACGATCTCTTGCGGACTCATCGTCAGCGCTTTTGCGAGCGCGACGCCGCCGCCATGCGCCTGATAGTCGCGGAAGGAGATCGGATCGATGACGCCGGCCCGAGCGAAGGTGACTCGCGTCTGGTCGCGCAGAAAGGGAATCGCCTCCACCAGCCCGACCGAGAGCGGATGATTCGCATCAGGCAGCGCGTTACCCTCCAGCAGCGAAGCCACCTGCTCCGGCGTGATCGGGCCGAATCCCACGCGACCGGCAGGAGTGTCAATCTCGACCAGTGGCTCGAGCCAGTACATCCCGCGGGAACCATTGCGGACGAGTTCGACGTCCAGCTTCAGTTCCAGCACGCGATCAAGGATCGCCGCCGCCACCTCGTCAGCGCCGACCGACCAGGCCGTGGTGTCATTGGGCACGTAGATCCGAGTGCTCATGGGGCCTCCCCTGCACGGCGGAGCGGGGCGATCAAGGCGTCGAAGCGCGCGGGAGTCACTCGACCATGCACCCGATCGTCAATCCGGATGGTCGGCCCGGCAGCACAGTTGCCAAAGCAGTAGACTGCCTCGACCTGGATAGCGCCGTCAGCCGTCGCTTCGTTCATCCCCACACCCAGCCGATCGGCCGCGTGGCGAGCAAGGTCCCGGCAACCAACGGACTGGCACGCTTCCGCCATGCACAGCTGCACCACGTGCTCTGCGGTCGGCTCTTCGCGGAAGTCATGGTAGAAGGTCACCACGCCGTGAACTTCGGCCCGAGACAGATTCAGCGCCTGAGCGATGAGACGGATGGCGTCCTTGGGGATGTAGCCCAGACGCGATTGCACGTCGTGGAGCAGCGGAAGCAGCGCGTCAGGTTCGGGTGTGAGCTCGGCGACCAGATTGCGGACAATCGTCAGATCGCCTTCGAGGTCGCGTTTCATCCCGTTACGGTTGGCCATTGCTCTCTCCAGTCACGCCTGAACAACGCAGAGCGCCGTCGCTTGCGATACGGGGGCAGTACAGGGACAGCACCGTATTCTACCCGGCGCGGCCCGATTTTGCTCCCCCGGCGGCACTCCGTGACCATATATTGCCTCGGCCCCCCTGCCACCCTCCCCGGATCGTGACATGAGACCGCTCGCACTGACCCTCCTGCTCGGACTGGTCCTCTTCCGGCACCCGGTGCCAGCTCCCGAACTCCGGATTCCTGCGGCCACCGCCTACATCGGGCCTGACCCAGGTGGCGCCCGGGTGTCCAGCGATCGCATCTCGGACTGGGATCACCCCAACACGACCGTTTCCTGGTTCGGGGAATTCAAGCGCACCGGCACGCTGCAGGCCGCGGTCACTGTCACCGTTCCGCCGGGTGATTCCCTCGATCTGACCCTGCGCGTCGGAGCCGAGAAGCACCACCAGGTCGCACGGGGCGCCACGGGCGAGGTGCGCCTTCCCTTTGGCGCCTTCACTATCGCAACGTCCGGGTATGTGCAGTTCGAACTCACGGTCGGGAGTCTCGCAGCGAAGGGACGGTCCATCACAGCGCTCCTCCTCGACGGTGTTCCAATATCCGACGCGCATTTCAATCTCGATTCTCGCCGCAATGCCGCATCGGTGCACCTGCGCTTCCCCACCGACTCCGACGCGGTGATTACCGGCTTCTACGACGAGGTCATCGCGGTCGATGACCCGGTCACGACCTACTACATGGCCACCGGCTTCTCTCGCGGCTATTTCGGCATGCAGGTGAACTCTCCCACCGAGCGGCGGATCATCTTCTCGGTCTGGGATGCGGCGAGCGGGTCGAGCGCCAAGGATCGGACCACAGTTGCCGCCGAGAACCAGACGCAGCTCGTGGCCAAGGGAGACGGCGTCGAGGCGAGCGTCTTCGGCAATGAGGGCACCGGCGGACATTCGCACCTGATCTATCCATGGAAGACCGGTTCCACCCAGCGCTTCTTCGTCACTGCCAAACCCGAAGGCGACGCCACCGTCTACAGCGGCTACTGGTTCCAGCCGGAGAAGCAGCAATGGATGCTTATTGCATCCTTTCGAGCACCGAAGGACGGCGGCGGGCTGAAGCGACTCTATGCCTTCAGCGAGGACTTCGGTGGCGAGACGGGCCACCTGCGGCGCAAGGCACTCTACGGCCCGCAGTGGATCCAGCTTGCCGACGGACGCTGGCAGGAACTCACCACCGCCACCTTCAGCCATGACGCCACCGGCAAAGCCGATCGTCTCGACCGTTTCATGGGCATCGAGGGCGGCCGCTTCTTCCTGAGCCACGGCGGCTTTGTTTCCGGCTTCACCGCGCCAGGCGCGCGATTCACTCGACCGGCAAGCGGGACCGCCCCCGTCATTCATCTCCCCCCGAACGACTGAGCCAACAATGCCACGGATCTTCCCCGCCGCTCTCCTCCTGCTCGCGCCGGTAATCGCACAGGCCCAGTCTCCGATCGTGCGATCGAACGCGGAGCTGATGGCCAATGACCATTACACCCGGTCCCACGACTACGACTTGGTGCATCAGCGCATCGCCCTGTCGCACTTTGACTGGGACTCGGCGTCGTTCACCGGACAGGTCACCACCACCGTGGTGTCGCGACGGACCGGGCTGGCGGCTCTCTACCTCGACGAAGGGCCGTTGCTCATCAACTCGAGCGTGATGGACCGCGCGGGGAAGTCGCTCACCACCTGGCGTCACGGCGACACCCTGGCCGTCGTCCCGTCGCGTCCGCTGCGCTTTGGTGACACGCTCGTCTTCACCGTGAAGTACCATGGCCGGGTCGAAGGAGGCGAAGGGCTCACCTTCATTCACAGCGATGGCCTGGCGCATCGTCCCGACCAGATCTGGAGTCAGGGCGAAGATCACAACAACCACTTCTGGTTTCCGACCTACGACTTTCCCAACGACAAGATGACCTGGGAGCTCTTGGCGACCGTCCCCAAGGCGAACCTCGCGATCTCCAATGGTCGACTCGTCTCCAACGTCGTGACCGGGTCCACCCGTACCATGTCATGGAATCAGGACACGCCCTCAGCGAGTTATCTGGTATCGCTGGTCGTCGCCCCACTCGCCAAGATCCACGACAGCTGGCAAGGCATCCCGGTCGACTACTACACCTACCACGAAGACAGTACCCGAGCCTGGCGGCTCTTCCATGTCACGCCAGACATGATCGGCACATACTCCCGCCTCACCGGCATCCGCTACCCGTGGGCGAAGTATGCCCAGACCACGGTGGCCGACTTTTTCGGTGGCATGGAGAACGTGAGCGCGACGACGCTGGTGGACTGGCTCCCCGACGCGACTGCCTACCTCGATCGTCCGTGGTACCAGTACATCCTGATTCCGCACGAACTCGCGCACCAATGGTTCGGCGACTTCGTGACCACCGAGAACTGGGCCAACATGTGGCTCAATGAAGGTTTCGCTGAGTTCATGCCGGGACAGTACTGGAACGAGAAACTCGGTGCGCATGCCGCCCAAGACTACTACCTCGACGAATACAGACAGTTCCTGCAGATCGAGCAACAGCGTTCGATGCCGCTGGCGTCGCTCGGCTCCAACAACATCTACCCCAAGGGTGCGCTGGTCATCAGCATGTTGAAGGAGTACCTCGGACCGGAACGATTCTGGGCCTCCGTCCATGAGTATCTCGTGCGCCACGCGCATGGGGGAGCGACGAGCGATGATTTCCGTCAGGCAGTGCTCGCTGCAACGGGCGAGAACCTCGATTGGTTCTGGGACGAATGGGTCTATGGCGCGGGGTTGCCACGATTCGTAGTGACCTCTTCCTATGACTCCGCCAGCGCGCGGCTTCAGTTGCACGTGCAGCAAACACAGACCGACACCTTCACCGTGGACAGCACCGGCCGTCGCTTCTCGGTATCGCCGGCCTTCCGGATGCCGGTCTCGGTGCGGGTGGCGTTCGGTGGCAAGGAGCGGGTCCAACGTTTCGATCTCACAGACCGTGACCAGACACTCACGGTCGACAGCATCACCGCGGCCCCGGGCATGGTGGTTTTCGATGATGGCAACCACATCCTGAAGACGCTCCAGTTCGACCAGCCCGTGCCATGGCTCGTCGCGCAGCTGGGACACGACACCAATCTCTGGAACAGGGAATGGGCCATCGCCCAACTGGTGCGGCATCCCGAGGACGCGGCTGCCGTGGCCGCGGTTGCTGCCGCAGCCACCAGTGCCGACTACTTCCTCACCCGCGCGGAGGGGGCCGAGGCGCTTGCCGCATTCCCACCATCAGCCGCACTCGCCCCACTGACGCAAGCGCTGCGGGACACCAGTTCCGCCGTGCGTGGTGCAGCCCTCGGGTCCCTCGCCCAGGGGAAGGGCAATGACGCCAGCACGATCGCCCGGCGCGCCTGGGCCACCGACCCGAGTTACACCGTGCGGGCTACGGCGCTGATGGCACTCGTCCAGCTCGATCCGGCCCAAGCTCACGCCATCCTGCCCGAAGCCCTGCGAACACCCTCGTACCAGGACGCGATCCAGATCACCGCGTTGCGGGCCACCCTGCAACTGCACGACACCTCGCTCGTCGCGCAGGTCGACTCCCTGATGGCACAGCAGGAGTTCGCGGCGCATGTCCTGGCGGATTTCGGCGCGCGGGGCAACGCGCATGCCCTCGACCTTCTCGTGGCGCATCTCGATGACTCGCGACCTGCGGTGCGGCGTTGGGTGGTTCGGCAGTTTCAGCAGACGGCCGCACGCATCAACAAGCCGCTCGTCGTCAGCCGACTGGCGGGAGCTGTCACTGACATGAAGTACCCAGAGACCAAGGAAGCGGTGACGGCGCTGCTCGCGACGCTCCGGAAGCAGTAACTGATGCCGCATACCGAACCCGCGCGCACCGCCCGCACTCGGACCCGACTCGCCGTCATGCTGGCAGCGAGCGCGCTGTTCGCGGGGCGCGCCCACGCCCAAGCCAAGCCACCGATCTACGTCGCCGAGACCGATCCGCTCGTCCAGCAGAAACTCGCCGAGTGGCAGAATCTGAAGCTCGGCCTGTTGATGCACTGGGGCACCTATTCGCAATGGGGGATCGTCGAGTCGTGGTCACTCTGCGGGGAGGATGAGGGGTGGTGCCGCAGCCCACAGCGGGATTCGATCGGCGACTACGCCAGCTACAAGCGCGCCTACGAGGCGCTGCAGACGACGTTCAATCCGGTGCGGTTTGACCCGGAGCGCTGGGCCCGCGCGGCCCGGGATGCCGGCATGAAGTACGTGGTGTTCACCACCAAGCACCACGATGGCTTCAGCATGTTCGACAGCCACCAAACGGACTATCGCATCACCTCACCGAAGACTCCCTTCGCGAGCGACCCGCGCGCCGACGTCACCCGGGGCATCTTCGATGCCTTCCGCGCGCAGGGGTTCATGATCGGCGCCTACTTTTCCAAGCCCGACTGGCACAGCCCCGACTACTGGTGGCCCTATTTTCCGACCCCCGACCGCAACCCGAACTACGACATCGCGAAGTATCCCGAGCGCTGGGCGCGCTTCGTCGCATTCACGCACGCGCAGATCAACGAGCTCATGTCGGGCTACGGCAAGATCGACATTCTCTGGCTCGATGGGGGCTGGGTTCAGCCGCTCACGGCCGACCAGGTCAAGGAGGAGATCAACAAACCCGACTACACGTTCATGCACGTCCAGAGTCAGGATATCGACATGCCGCGACTGGTGGCTGAGGCACGGGCGGAGCAACCGGGCCTGATTGTTGTCGATCGCGCGGTGCCTGGGCCCTTTCAGGACTACCTCACCCCGGAGGCACAGGTCCCCAAGGAGCCGCTGCCGTATCCGTGGGAAGTGCCAATGCCCATGGCGAACAGCTGGTCCTTCGTCCCGCACGATCACTACAAGTCGGCCAGGGTGCTGGTGCAGATGCTGGTTGATGTGGTGGCGAAGGGCGGCAACCTGCTGCTCAACATCGGTCCGGGTCCGGATGGCAGCTGGGATGATGCCGCCTACGACCGACTGTCGGCGCTTGGCGAGTGGATGAAGATCAACTCCGGTGCCATCTATGGCAGCCACGCGATCGCCCCGTACGCGGAGGGGAAATTCCGCTTCACGCAGGGAAAGGACGGCGCGACCTTCGCGATCTACCTGCCAGCGGAGGGAGAGACCGCCCTGCCGACCACGATTGCGGTGGCAGGCATGACGCCAGCGAAGGGAGCCAGCATTTCGCTGCTGGGAAGGTCTGGGCGGCTGCGATGGCAAGCATCGGGCGGCGGATTCACTGCGGTGATTCCTGCCGGAACCCCCACCCCGAACCCCCACGCGTGGGTCTTCAGGATTTCAGCGCTGGCTCACTGATGGCAGGCTAGAAGTAGAAACCGACGCCCAACCCACCGTAGAATTTTCCGGCGTTCACGTTGTTCTCGGCAAAGATCGTCTGCTGGGTCAGCTTCGATCCGGCCTGATAGCCACCCTCGATGCCGAGGCGCATCGGACCAAGACGTGCGCCCAGGTCAAGCACGGTCAGGAGGCGCATGCCGGAGAGCTTGGTTTTGATCGGTGGCTGGGTGATACCGGTCTCTGGATCACGGTAGACCACTTCGGCGTTGCCGCCCAACAGATCGGCACCGCCGCCAACGGCAAATTCAAACCAGTTGAACTGTTTCCCGAGCAGCAGCCGCACGTTGATCGCGGAGGCGTCGAAGGTGTAGGCCGCCAGACTGCTCCCGGTCACTGCGCCCATGGTGATGGAGGGCATGCCCCGCTTGATGATGCTCAGCGATGCCGTGGGCATGGTCTTCGAGACCATCGCGGCACGAATGCCCCAATCGAGTGAGACGACCGTCCCGTTCACGTCCCGTGATCCCTTCACCGGAGTGAAGAGCGTCGTCGCTCCTTGTCTGATGAGCAGTGCGGAGAGGATGAAGTCGAGCGAGACGGTTCCCATCGGCATCGGCTTGGTGAGCAAGCCGGTGGAGAGGTCGATGCGGGGTGCGAAGAGCGACAGCTTCCGCGACACGGGGACCGTGTCGGCAACGCCGTCGTAGCTGAAATCGGGGACCACAACGACGGCGGTGGTGGCCCGGAGCATCAAGTGAAAGTGACCGAATCGTCCGCTGGCACCGGTTGCCGCCGTGCCCAGCACCGGGTTCCCCCCACTGATGAGGAGCGCGGCCAGCGGGTGCAGCATCGTCACCCCATCCAGCGCGGCGTTGCAGACCCGAGCGGCCTGGTTGGGCAGGGTGGCAGGGCAGCTGGCCTTGCTGGTGTCAACCGTCGTGGCCTGACCCCCGAGCCGGAGGGCTCCGAGGACCAGGAGGCTCCCCAACAACATGCGGTTCACGCGAGGCAAGACAGCTCCCGGCAAGTAGACCCCCGCCAGAGGGGCAAGAACCGAACCAGATCACCCCCCGCCGGCGCGGACGGGATCGGGAGGCGCGGCGGCGCGCCTGGCAAACTCCTCGGGGGTCACGACGTCGAAGTAGATGCTGTAGTGGCGCCGCTGGGTGCGATAGAACGGGGCGAGTGCCACGTCACCCGCGGCACCGGTCGAGCCGAACACCATCGCCACGCCGGTCGCGCGGAAATTACCCAGCCGGGCGGTCGGCACCACCCATTCGCCGAGCGGTCGGCCTCCCGCCACCAATGCCGGGATGGCCGGGGGGGCCTTTGGGCGCTCACCCAGATGCGGACCGAAGTCACCCGCCAGTGCCAGCGGCCCCCACATGATGGCAGCAACGTGCGGATTGTCGGGTGTGGGCTCAAGTCGCAGCGACTTGGGGATCACCAGCGTCACCGTGTCGCCGGACTTCCAGATTCGCTTCAGCTCTACATAGCTGCTGACAGGCCCCTGCGATTCATTGCCGGGGGCGTTCCCCCTTCCCCCGGCACCTCCGGTGCGGAATGTCGCCAAGAGCGGTTGCGGGACGCCGACGCCGTTCACGGCAATCGAGAAGCCATCGCCTGCCCAGTACGGCCTGCGAATCGCCAGCGTGAATTCCGCTGGCTTGGGGAGAGCAAGGCGAAGCGTGGCGCTGTCGCCATCAGGGAAGGAGGTCTCCTGGGTGAGCTTCACCCCGGCCGTGGTGAATTGCACCGTCGAGGGCACCAAGAGATTCACCCAGAGCGTGTCGGGCGATTCGTAGTACACCCCGTACCCATGCAGGCCGTGGCTCTCCATCCCGGTCCCCACACAGCAGGTGAAGTCTTCCTGCATGTCCTGATACTCCTGCTCCACCCCCCGCCCCACCGGCACCATGTACGAGGTACGCCCGTCCTCCGGATCGATCGATCCGAGGATGTGATTGAAGAGCGCGCGTTCGTGGAAGTCGGCGTAGAGCACATCGGGGCGCAGCGAGAAGAGACGGCGCGTGAGCTTGAGCATGTTGTACACGTTGCACGTTTCGCAAGTGCGGCCATCCACCCGTGCGGCCAACTCGTCGGGTGGCCCGAAATACTCTGCCAATCCGTGGCCGCCCGTCGCATAGCTGTGGTGTTGCGCCACGCGATCCCAGAAAAAAGAAGCCGCCACGATGTCTTCGGCATCACCGGTGTAGCCATAACGCGCGGCCGATCCGATCAATTTGGGAATCTGGCAGTTGCCGTGCTTGCCGGAGAGATTGTCCTGGTGGCGCTTGAGCGCGTCGGTGAAGGCGTGATGCTCGAAGCGGTGGGAGAGATCGAGCCAACGCCGATCGCCGGTGTCGGCGTAGAGGTCCGCCAGCACCTCATTCATGCCGCCATGTTCCGTGTTCAGCATGTGCTGCACCTGGGCCTCGCTCATCGGCGCCAGGACGCCCTCGGCCCAGCCCGCGTAGCGCGTCCCCAGTTGCAGCGCGGTGCGGTTGCCGGTGTGCCGATAGGCGTCGCGCAGTCCAGCAAAGGTCTTGTGCAGTGTGTACCACGGGGACCAAAGCCCGTTCAGGTCGAAGGCGGCCGACTTGATCTCGCCGCGTGACACGGCTGCGAAGGCCTCGCGCCCTCCCTCGATCGCACCGAGGTAGCCATCGCCATTCTTGTCCTGCACTTCCTTCATCTCGCGCACCAGATAGTCTGCCCGCTGCTTGAAACGCGCGTCTCCCGTGGCCAGGAACATCAGCGAGACGGCGGAGAGATGATG
>JBBRBZ010000044.1:0-20638 GCA_038205305.1 Gemmatimonadales bacterium | reverse complement strand
GGTCTTCACCATCAAGGGGATCCTCTGGCTGGCCGTGCCCGCGATGCTCGCGCTCAGGGGATGCGAGTAGCGCTCAGAGGCGGACGGTCTTGGCCACCACGGTCACATCGGTCGGAATGAACGGCTTGGAGACGAACGCGTTGGTGCGCGGCCTCATCGGCTCCCGCCCGAGCAGTGGCAGTCCACTCCGCGTCACCAACACCATCACCGACAGCGGCTCGACCACATCAAAGGTGCATTCCACGTCGATGCCGGTGCTGGGCATCCCGTAGTACAAAAGGATCGTTCCCTCGGCCCCCATCCGATATCGAGGCAGGTAGGGACTGCTCGCGGAGTCGGCGGACTGGAGCGGCCGACCATCGAGCACCATGTTGGTGACGTGAAGGCCGGGACGCACACTGCGCAGCATGACCGTCTCCACCGGGCCGCTGGCGGTGATGCGGAAGTGGACCCGGCGTCCGCCAGCAATGGCCCGACTGCTGAGCACTTCCACCCCTGCGGGCGGCGGTGCCTCGACCGACGTCGCCGGGGCGCTGAGGAGCGAGTCGACCTGCGCGAAGAGATGGTAGCGGCGGAAGGACCGCTGTGTCACGGAATCGCCGAGCGCCTGATGGGTCCAGATGTCGGTCTCGCCGTCAAAGGTCACCCACCACGCCTTCCCCAGATCGGCGTCCTGCAGGTAGAGCAGGGAGTCTGGACGCTTCTGCTCCGGGCCGAACTTCGCGTTGAGTTCCGCCGCGGTGATCGCCCAGGCGCCGGCCACGAAGCCGAGTGGCAGCACCCAGCGCCAGGTGTGGCCGATCAGCAGAATCGGCAGCGCTGAGAGCGCGAGCACCAGCATCATCAGGAAGACGAGGGCGGGGATGCTGCTCATGGTCAGCCCGATTTCGGCCGATCGGATCAGCGGGGCGAAGAAGAAGAGCACGGGTACTGCGAAGAGTGCGGTTCCCATTTGGCGCCGCTTGCCCCGGCGTGCGCCGTGCAGCCACCACGCCGCTCCGAGCAACGCCGAACAGAGCGGCCACGACACCAAGTAGCTGCCGCCGGGCAGCCAGATCGCGGAGACCACACTGAGAACCCCCCAGATCAGGAAGGCGGGAATCACCAGGTCGAGCGGCCGCAGTCGAGTCACGAACATTTGCTGCATCGCGACGCCGAGGGTGACGGCGAGGATTGCGAATCCTGTAAAGTAGGCCGAAACATTGTAGGGCTCGCCGTGCAGGATCTCATGGTAGCCCGGGTGCATCTTCCCCACGAAGTACCAAGCGGCGTAGCTCAGCGCCGTCGGCACCACCACCATCATCGCGACCGCGACGAATCCCCAGAAACCGCCATGCAATCCGTAGAGTTCGCTGCGCCGTCCCCACACCGCGAGGAACATCGCCGCGACCAGCAGCAGCAGCGCGAACGGCAGCGCCAGGCCTTCCGGGTAGACGACCAGCCCCACCATCGGGGCGTTGAAATAGATCGCATCGTTGCCGGCGATGGCGGTCAGGTCCGTCCGGGCGAAAGCACGTGTGAGCGGCAGGGCCGCGTCCCCCATGCTTTGCAGCGTGCGGGGGTCGAGGTGGAGGATGTCGTCGGTGGGAGAGTGGTAATTCAGGAAGCCATCGAGTGAGGCAAAGTTCAACCCGGCATACGGTGCACTGGCGTGCAGGAAGATGCTGAGATCGGTGTCGTTGGGGAGCGTGCGATAGAGTGCCGTGATGAATGAATTGCCGAGCAGGGGTGCTCCGCTTGCCGCCGCGATCCGCAGCAGGCCTGAGTTGCCAACGCTGGTCTCGAAGAGGTACACCGGACCGCGGTCGCCGCGCGCGTCAAAGTTGAGGACCATCTTCACGTCGCCCGCGTAGGGATGCAGGTTGGCGAAGGCTTCCGCGCCGAGCAGGCCGCTCTCCTCGGCATCGCTGAAGATCACGACCACGTCATTGGGGAGCGAGTCGTCCTTGATGGCCCGCAGGGTCTCGAGGATGGCAGCCACACCGAACCCGTCGTCCCCTGCACCGAGGGAGCGGGGAACCGCATCGTAGTGGGCAAGCAGCAGGAGGGCGCCAGTGGAATGGGTCCCCCGGCGCCGGGCCACAATGTTGCGGACCATCGCCGCGCGGGGAATGTCGCCGAGCATGTTGAATCCGGTGGCGCCCTGCACCTCGACCTCGAAGCCGAGCTCGCGGAGGCGGTCGGTCAACAGCATCAGCACGGCCTGATGCTCCTCGCTGCCCACCGCGTGCGGCGCCCTGGCAATCGGCCGGAGCTCCCCGAGCGCCCGCTCTGCCGAGAAGACCGACGTCGGCGCCGTGGCCGGCACCACCGCTGGCGGTCGCAGGGTAGAGAGGCCGAGCCAGCCACCGACGAGGAGAATCGCCAGGGCACCGATTTGCCAGAGCCAACGCATCCTCGGAAGGTGATGTGTCTGCGGCGTTTACGCTACGGGGGCAGGCAAAAGAACCACCGGAGCGTGGCCAGCATGCCGCTGGCGCCCTGCTGGTCCCTGAGGGAAACCCTGACACGCTGTCAGCGAAGCGATTCCAGTCTGCGTGGGCACGCTCCCGCTACTTTGGAAGGATGCCACTCACACGTGTGGAGCAGATGCCGGGCGCTGGCAGGCGCGCAGACGAGGCGCACTTCGCCGATTGGCGGCGTCGGGAACTGTCCCGCCTCGATGCGGCAGGGCTGACCTACCTCGACTATACCGGCGCTGCACTCTATCCCGCCTCGCTGGTGCGCGCCGACGCCGAGCGCCTGGTCACTGCCATACACGGCAACCCGCACTCCGAGAACCAGCCATCCCGCGATGCTACCCGCGACCTCGATGCCGCGCGGCAGGCGATCCTCGACTACCTCGGCGCCGATCCGGCACAGTACGACGTGGTGCTCACCGCCAACGCCAGTGGCGCCTGTCGTATTGTTGGCGAAGGGTTCCCCTTCGGGCCGTCCGCACCGTTCGTGCTCACCGCCGACAATCACAACTCGGTCAACGGCATCCGGGAATTCGCCGCCGCGGCCGGTGCACGCACGGTGCTCATTCCGCTCGATGAGGAACTTCGTCTCGACGGGGCTGACGTGGTGCTCGGCGCGGAGACCGGGCCCGGTCTCTTCGCGATGCCGGCGCAGTCGAATTTCTCGGGCGTACGCCATCCCCTCACACTGGTGGAAATGGCGCGTCGCCGCGGCTTCCGCGTGCTGCTCGACACGGCAGCCTACCTGCATTCCGGCGTGCTCGACTTCACGACGGTGCAGCCGGACTTCCTCATTCTTTCACTCTACAAGATCACCGGCTACCCCACCGGTATTGGTGCGCTCGTCGCCCGACATGAGGCGCTCGCCGAACTGCGTCGACCGTGGTTTGCGGGGGGGACGGTGCAGTGGGTCATGACCACGCCGCCGCGGCATCGCCTGCGGACGGGGCATGAGCGCTTCGAGGACGGTACGCCATCCTTTCTGGCCGTTGGGGCGGTGCCGCTGGCACTCGACGCGGTGCGACGCGCCGATCGCACAGCCCTGGCGCGTCATCTCCGCGCTCTCACGGCTCGACTGCTCGATGGACTCAGCGCACTCACGCATTCCAACGGCAACCCTGTCATCGCCATTTACGGTCCTCGCTCGGTGCAGGACCGCGGCGCAACCATCGCCCTCTCGGTGCTCGACGCCGAAGGGACGGTGATCCCCTATTGGGAGGTGGAAGCACTCGCCCGGGAGTCGGGCCTGGCGATACGTGGCGGTTGCTTCTGCAATCCTGGCTGCGGCGAGCGCGCCTTCGGACTCACCGAAGCCATCATGATGCCCTGTCTCGACGAGCTGGCGGAATCCTTCGCACTGCCGAAACTGGCGGCGTGCCTGGGAACCAATGCCGTCGGGGCCATCCGGCTCTCCCTGGGCTTGGGCAACGTCGCGGAGGATGTGGAGCGCGCGCTGGCCTTCTTCGCCGGGTATACCGGGCGACGTTAGCGCGCTCCACGAATCACCGCAGGTCGATTGAGCCCAGCCGAAATCAGGCTCGCAGGTAGTCCGGCCGCCAGGTAGTGATCAGCTTCTTGATCTCCCGGCGCGAGGTGATCCCCTTGTCGAGCACGGTGCGCGCCAGCGTCGGCAGCTCGGCGTCAGAAGCAAAGCGCAGGGCGACGAGCTGGTCGATCGAGAAGTCGTCGATCCGCCCCTTCAAGTCGGCCGGGAGCAGCCGCTCCATCCGCAGCCGCTCCTCGAGGCGGATCACCCGGTCCTGTACCGTGTTGGCCATCATTCGGGCGCTGAAGAAGAAGGCCAGCAGCCCGAACGCCACGATCGTGCCGAGAATGTTTGGCCAAACGGGGGACTGGATCAACATCTTCACCGAATAGCCGAAGTAGAGGAGTAGGATCGGCCCGACCACGAAGTGGTACAACGGGAAGAAACGGGCGTGATTGGAGTAATTCTGCTCGGAGGCCATGGCGAAACCTGTGAAAGCGTGGGAGAGGGGGAGCTGTCATTTGCTCGGAGCGCGTCGAGCCGCCGTCAGCTGCTCGCCAGCAGGAAGTTGCAGCCCGCCTCTTGGGCGCGCAGTGTCGCGAAGATACCCGAGGGCTGCAGGATCAGACCGGGAACGAGGTGTGCCAGCGCCATCGTGCGCGCGTCGGCATCGTTTGCCTTGTGCGCCTGCTTGTAGTCTGCGACCACGCGACCGAAGGCCATGTTGCAGGCGAGGACAATGCCGCCATTCTTCTGGAAGTCGGCCAGGTTGAAGTCGGCGAATTGGGCGGGTGTGCCCGGAACCGGGGCCGCAACGGGGTTGCTCTTCGCCCACTTTTTTCCCTTGTCGTCCTTGAGCTTCAACTCCTTGCCGACCTCGAACTCGGCCCAGTAGGCATCGTCCATCGCGAGCGCGATCGCCTGGTGGCGAATGACCAGCACGGCGGTGAGTTCGGAGGGCTTGGTGCCATAGACCTGAGCGTATTGCTTCTTCCAGAGGACGGCGCGAAAGATGCCTGCCCCCTCATTCACTTCCGGTGTGTCGAACACCGCCCGCCGACTGCCGGTGACGCGGTCGGTCCAGCTCATGTCGAAATCCGGCGAGATCGGCGTGAGCGGAGCGACCCCGGTGGCGGGGCTGTGCGGCGGAAAGCCAGCGGAGGCAAGAAAGGCGCTGCCGCCCAGCCATCCGAGAAAATCACGACGGGGTGTCGACATCCTGTTTCTCCGAGTATGGTTGCAAAAGGGTTCGGTGTCCGCGAGCAGAACGATACGGGCGCAAGCCGGAATAGACCACTCCACACCAATTGCGAGGCTCCCGATGACCAGCTTCCGCCAGGCGTTCGGTCGACTCTCCCTTGCGGCGGCCCTGATGGCAGCCGGAGCCTGCGGCCGAGTTGGCGGGCCGCCCTCGAGCGAGGTCGCGGGCGGCGGGTCGAGGCTGCCCACCGGCGCCATGCTCGACCCGGCCGGCACGACGCTTGATGTTGGACCATTCCCTGAGACGATTGTCCAGGCGCCGGAGCGAGACCGCGTGGTGATCGCCCTCAATGGCTACCGCGACAACGGTATCCAGGTGATCCAGACAACCACCGGCACCGTGCTTCAGACCGTCCCCATGGTGGCCGGGTTCATCGGTCTCACCTTCGATGCCGCGGGGAAGAACCTCTATGCCTCGGGTGGCAATCGCGATGTCATCTACCGCTTCGCTTGGCGCCACGGTGCGGCAACGCTGGCCGACAGCATCATCCTCGAGCCGCGCACTCCACGGCAGAATGGCAAACGCTACCCGGCCGGAATCGCCTTCTCGCGCGACGGTCGCCGACTTTATGTGGCGGAAAATCTCACCGACTCGCTCGCCGTCATTGATGTCGCGACCAGCCGCGTGGTGCAGCGCGTCGGCGCGGGGCGCTATCCCTTCGGCGTGGTGGTCGGACCCGATGAGCAGGTGTGGGTCTCAACTTGGGGATCGTTCGAGGTGCGGGCGTGGCGGCCGGCAGGAGATTCACTCGAGTCGGTTCGCGTGCTTCGGGTGGGGCGGCACCCGTCGGCGATGCTGCTCAACGCCGATGGCTCGCGGCTCTACGTGGCATCGGCCAGTACCGATCGAATCGCCGTCGTCGATCCGCGATCTGGCGCGCTCCTCGGCGAAGTGGTGGACACTGTGCCCGGCGGCACCGGGGAAGGGAGCACGCCCAACGGCCTGACGCTCTCCCCCGACGGGCGCAGGCTCTACATCGCCGAGGCGGACAACAATGCCGTGGCGGTCGTCGAACTTTCCGCGGCAATGGCAGGGAGCAGCGACGGGCCGACCACCGATCGGCTGATCGGACGCATCCCGGTTGAGTGGTACCCCACCGCACTCCTGCTGCAGGGCGACACTCTGGTCGTGGCCAACGCCAAGGGTCATCGCACCGGGGCGAATGCGGTCGATGGCCCGGGGCCGGGGCGGAAGGGCAATGGCGGGCTCACACTCGCCCAGATCACCGGCTCGCTCTCCCTCGTGCCCCTCAAGGGGATCGACTACTCCGCCATGTCGCGACGGGTCGCTCGCGCCAACGGGTGGAACAGCGAACTCGGGACGCCAAGCTATCCGCCCTTCGAGCACGTCATCTACATCATCAAGGAAAATCGCACCTACGATCAGGTGCTCGGCGACCTGACGCAGGGTGATGGTGACAGCTCGCTCACCTACTTCCCGCGGTCCGTCTCGCCCAACCACCATGCGCTGGCGGAACGGTTCGGCCTGTTCGACCGCTTCCATGTCAACGCCGAGGTCAGCCCCGACGGCCACAACTGGTCCACCGCGGCCTACACCACCGACTACCTCCAGAAGACGGTGCCGCTCAACTATGGCGGCAAGGGGCGCAGCTACGACTTCGAGGGCGAGAACCGCGGCGCGCGTCCGGCGGAGGGCGAGGATGCCGCAGAACCGGCCAACGGCTACCTCTGGGACCTGGCGAAGCGTCGCGGGATCACCTTCCGGAACTTTGGCGAGTTCGTCACCCAGGAGCGCGGCGATGATCGCGCGCTGCCGCCGTGGTACCAGGGGCTCAAGCCATACCTCGAGTCCCATACCGATTCCACCTTCCCCGGCTTCGACACCAGCATCCCCGATCAGCTCCGGGCCGATATCTGGATCAAGGCGCTCGGTGGCTATGAAGCGAGTGGCCAGATGCCGGCACTGCAGATCGTGCGGCTGCCCAATGATCACACTTCGGGTGCGCGCGTCGGCGCGCCAACGCCCCGTGCCCAGATGGCCGACAATGATCTCGCACTGGGACGGGTGATCGAGGCGCTGTCACGGAGCCAGTTCTGGCGGACCACGGTGGTGTTCGTGCTCGAGGATGATGCCCAGAACGGGCCGGATCACGTTGACTCACACCGTTCTCCGCTGCTGGTGATCTCGCCGTGGAACAGCAGTCACACCTGGCATCGCTTCGCCAACACCACCGATGTGCTCGCGACGATGGAGGAGATCCTCACCCTCGGCCACCTCTCGCAGTTCGACGCGTTCGCGCGACCATTGCGGGGGATCTACGCCAGCTCGCCCGACCTCTCGCCCTATTCGGCGCTCACGCCGGCGACCCCGTTGACGGAGAAGAACATCGCCAACAGCCCTGGCGCGCGCGAGTCCGCTGGCATTGACCTGCATCTCGAAGACCTGGTGGACGACGATCTGTTCAACCACATCCTCTGGCTCGCGATCAAGGGGCCGACGCGACCATACCCTGGAATCCACACCACGACCACGCCTCGCTGATCGTCACTCGCGTCACTGGTGTGTACGCTGCACTCTGGGCGGTGTGGCTGGCATGCCGCCACCGCCCAGTTTCGTGGGGCCGAGGTCGGGCTCCGGTGGTGGCAGTCGACGCGCCGGGAGTTCCGGCGGCCGGTGCGATGGCGGTGTCTGCGCGATTTCGCGGAAGAAGTCGTCCGTTGCCTGGGTGATCGTGGCCACCTGCCAGGTGTAGTCGCCGTCGTAGCTCGCCCCCGAGACCCAGAACCGCGCCGTATCAGCCTTGTCATTCACCAGCATCGACGAGCGATAGACGACATCGCGGAAGGCGTCGATCACGCCCTTGCGGAAGAGTGGGGACGGATAGGTCTGCCAGTGAAGACCGTCCGAACTGCGCGCCAAGTAGAGCGCCGTTGTCGCGCAGCTCGTGCCGGCGGGGTACGTGTTGTAGAGCGCCCAATACTCCGATCGCGCCGGAATCCAGGTCACGTCCACATGCCAGATGGTCTGTCCCGACTGGGCCAGGTTGGTGGTGACGGGTTGGCTCCAGGTCAGGCCGTCGGCCGAGGTGCGCAGCGTCAGGTCATTCTGGATCGACGTGCAGCCGTTGGCGTGCGTATTGACGGCGAACATCAGCCACGGCGCGTGCGGTGCGTTGTGGACTACCGAGGGCGAGACGATTTGGTGATTCGGGGCGGATACCACCACCCTCGGTGTGTCCCACTTCACGCCATCGCTGCTGCGCGTCAGCCAGATGAGATTCTCGCCGGTCACCTGTCGGTAATACATCCAGAGGCTGTGCGTTGGCGCATCGAAGACCATGTCCGGGTCGGACAGGTAGCCCAGCACCGGGGTGACCACCGGGTTGGTCAATCCCCGCGGAATTCGCCAGTGCTTCCCGTTGAAGCTCTGGAAGAGCGAAGGGTTTTCCATCGTCGAGTTCGAACTCGGGTAGGGTGTGACTGCCAGCCACAGCCAGCGAAGCCCCGCGCCGGCATGCACCACGTCGGGATGTACTACTTGGCCGGAACCTTCGTAGGTGGTCAGGTCGAGCACCTTCCATTGGGACTGGGCATCGCTCCCCAGGTCGTCGGCGCAGTTCACCAAGTCGCAGGCCGAGGCGGTTGCGGTCGCCCAGGCCGGGGGCAGCGAGCCGATGATGGCTTGGAGCGAATGTCGGCCGGGCGCCAAGCCGAGCGTCCAAGATGTGTGGATCTCCCCGAGGCTGTCGGTTGTCACGAACTCGACCGGCACGCTGCCGCCGCCATCGCCGACCTTGAGCTGGATGCTCTCCCCCGGCACCGGTCGTCCAGCAGCATTGAGCACCTGAAACCGAACCTCGGCGGGGAGCGGGTCGCCCATTGAGCCGTCCTGGTCGTCGCCATCCACCACGGCGATCACAGCTGGCACCCCAGCCGATGGCGGAGGCGGTGGCGGGGTCACGGCGGTGGGGGCGTCACTCCGCCCTCCGCAACTCCAGAGCACGGCGATCACGGACAGGAGGACAGGTTGACGCCACCGGTTCATGCGCTTGGCTCCCTGCGCAGGCGCACCGCCGCCGACCGGAAAGACCCGGGCGGGGTGATCGACTGCCGAGTTGTGAGATTGTCGTTCGACCGGGAGTCCCGACAGCTGCCGTGCTTCGGCCGCCCAGAGGGGGTGCCGAAGGAAAATCTCGCCGATTTTCCCGGGCCGTCAAGCCCCAGAGGGCGCCCGCTGGCCTGGGATCGTCCTGCTTTGCCGCTACGGCACCAGCCAGAAGTAGATGCCGCCGCAGATCATCAGGCTGCTGACCAGCGCCACCACGCCCCACTTCCGTCGCCGCGGCAGGGCGATCCACATCACGATGCCACTGAGGGAGCCGAGGAAGAGCAGGATGGCCGAGACGTCGAGCACAATACGCCAGACCAGCCCGGTGTCCTTGCCGCGATGCAGGTCGTCGAGGCGGACGAGAATGCCGCGTCGTGTGACCGTCACGTGCGTCTTGCCGGTGGTGCGGTCGATCTCCGCGTCGGAGGTGCGCCCCGGACCCTTCAGTTCGACATGCAGCGCTTTGTCATCGACATCAAAGGTCGAGACCGCCCCGATCGCACCGAAGTGCGACCGGAGGGTCTCCACCACCATCAGCTTGTCGGGACCGGAGAGCAGCGGTAGCGGTAGCATGCCGTCGGTTTCGACCGTGGTCTCGCCGGGGAGCAGATCTTCGTGGTCGAGCAGCAGCCCCGTCACCGCGAAGAACATCATCAGGAGGAACGCGAACATCGTCAGGTAGATGTGAATCGTTCGCGACCACGCCACGGTACCGCGCCAGACAGGATGCATGGACTGACCTTACGGTTTCGCGGGGCCGCACTGCACCTGACCACCGGCAAATGCGGCAGCCGACGCGATGGTGCCTGATGCCGGCGTGGCGCCGCACATCACCACGACATTCTTGAGGGAGTGTGGTCCGTCCTCGAAGGCCCCCTCCAGCCAGAACATGTAGGCGCCCGGTTTGACCGCCTCGCCGGCCTGATTGGTGCCGTCCCATTCGAAGGTGTACTTGCCGACCGGGCGCGTAGCGCGCGTGACGGCGTCGACCAGCTCGCGGTCGGAGCCGAACGCCCCCCACCACTTCGACATCTCGCGCTGATACTTGGGCTTCTCACCCCAGAAGGCCAGGGTCCGGACCTGCGCGCCGGTGGTATCCGTCACCCACACCGCAATGTACGGGCGATGCCGATTGCCGATGGTGGGCGTCAAGTCCACGTCGATCGTGGCGGCAACTTGTGCCGCGAGGCTGGACCGGGCAGGCGCCGGCAGTTCGTAGGCCGCAAAGCCGGGCGAACGCACCACCGAACCGGTCCGGGTGATCCAGAGCGCCTCCGCACCCGGGACGGTGCGGAGCAGTGCCAGTCCCGCGACGGGCCCGAGCACCGAGAGCGTGGTGGCGAGCGCGTTGGCCGTGGCGTTGTCACCGGCGATCACAGTCACGCCGGGCACCGCGTCGGCCGGGTAGCCCGTGCGGGGATCGATGATGTGGGAGTAGTGCGCTCCCGCGATGTCGAAGCCGCGCTCATAGTTGCCGCTGCTCGAGATCGCCCGGTCGGTGAGTGCCACGCGAATCATCGGCAGAGCATTGTCGAAATGGTCCCGAGGATCGGTCACCCCGACACGCCACGCCTTGGCACCGGCCGGCGCCTCGCCCCAGGTGCGAATGTCCCCGCCGATGTTCACCATCCCGCCGAGGACCGCAGGGACTTCCGCACGGATGGCAGCGACGGCCCGCTCGATGATGTAGCCCTTGCCGAGCGAGTTCAGGTCCACGGGTGATGTGGTGAGGGCGGTGATGGCTCCCGTGGCTGGATTGATCCGCCAGGCGGGCGCGTGAATGGCCGCGACGACCCGCGCGACGGCCTGCGCATCGGGCAGTTGCCCCGCCCGTGCCGCGTCGGCCCAGAGCGCGGTGAGCGCGCCGACTCGTGCCGAGTACGCCTCGCCGCTCGCCGCGTGCCAGTGATCGTACTGCTGGAGCACGGCCACCAGTTCGGGCGACGGATGCGCCAGGGTGCCGGTCCGGGTCAGCCGCGAGATTTCCGACGTGCTGTCCCAGGTACTGATGAGGTGACGGACCCGCTCGATCTCCTCGATCGCGACGTGCTCGGCCTGCGCAGCGGCCTGCGCATCGCGCGCAACGAACTGGAGATCGAGCGACGTGCCGAGTACGCCGTCGTGCTGGAAGGAATAGACCTGATGTGGCGTCGGATCAGTCGGGATCGGCCGAGTGATCGGGGCACGGGGTCCGAGAAAGGCCAGCAGGGCAGCGGTCAGGTGTGAAAGCAAGACGGCACTCCGTGACAAGGAACAACCTGCCCTTCGGGATCCGGAGGGTGTGAACGAACAGCTATTCTAACTACGGCAGTCGGCTCATCGAGGTTGGCATCACCAGACCGCCGCGAAGGGTGGCTCAGTAACTGGAGCCGCCACCGCCACCGCTGGTACTCCCCGAACCGCCGAAGGAACTCCCGCCCCCGCCTCCGCCACCACTGCCAGAGGAGCCGGAGGAGGAGGAGATCATTGGCAGGACGACGCGCTCCCGCCGCTCCGCGTTGCAGGCGAGGCAGACACTCACGTCCTCGGCGACGCCGCTGCTCACGGTGGTGGCCGCGGTGATGGTGTGCCTGGTGGTCTTCTCGGTGCGGTAGTGGCAGGCGCGGCACTCGTGGTACCCCGACATGATCTTCTTGTAGGGGATCACCAGCAGCTGACTGCACGTGCATTGCCAGACGTCGTAGTCCACGCTGTTCAGCTTCTGCTCCAAGCGCTGCCCAGCGTCGAGTGCGCTGACCTCGTGTCCGGCATCGAGCCGCTGCATCGCCTTGCCACAACGGGGACAGCGATGCGGCCGATTGCGCAGCCATGAGCGTCGGCCGAAGAAGGCGGCGATGGCGGCGAAGAGCGCCCCGGGAATCTGCCACCAGCGGAACGGACCCGAGTGAGCCGTCTGGTCGGGTTCGGTGGGCTGTGCCAGTCCGGGATCGCTGTGCAGCCGATCGGAGAGCGCCGCGATTCCGGCAGTGAGCGCCGCGGGATAGTCTCGCATCTGGAGGTGGGGGATGATCTTGGCACGACAGATCTCTCCGCTCGCGGCGTCGGTCACCACCCCCTCCGCACCGATGCCGGTCTGGATCCAGCATTCCCCCTTGTGGTTGGGGGAGAGCTCCTTGGGGACGATCAGGATGAGGACGCCGACATTGCGGTGGGCCGAACCGATGGCGGCGACTGTGCCGATCTTCCAGGCGCGATAGATCGCCGTGCCGACCTGCGAGGGGGAGTAGTCACCGATGGTCGGGAGCAGGGCCACGCCAATGTCGCCGTAGCCCGAGTCCTGAATGGCCCGGATCCGGGCGTCGAGTGCGGCGTGCGCCGGGGTCGGCAGCACGTTGGCCACATCGGCAATGAAGGAAGCAGGCGCCGGCGTGGCGGGCACGAACTGCTCGACGCCTTGGGCCGAGAGTGGCGCGACGAGCACCAGCGCCAGCAAGGTGGTCCGCCACATGGAGCCGGAGCCGCGCTACTTGGCCGCGAGAACTTCGACCATGAACACCAGGATGGTGTTCGGGTCGATCTTGGTGCCACTCCCCTTGTCACCGTAGCCGAGCTCCGGCGGCACGATCAACTGGCGCCGCCCCCCGACATGCATCCCGACCAGCCCCTGGTCCCAACCCTTGATGACGGCGCCCTTGCCGACGGTCACGATGTAGGGATCGGCATCGTCACTCGCCTCGATTTGCTTGCCCTCGGTGTTCCACAGCACGTAGCCCACCGTGGCTTCCGTGCCATCCACCACTTCGGGGCCCGGCCCAACCACCAGATCGCGGTAGACCAGCCCGGAGGGGAGCTTGGTCGAGGCCTTCAGGTCTACCCGGAGTCCCGGATCAAAACGCGCCGTCTGAATCGTGTCGAGCGAGCGGTGCGCGGAGAGAAAGTCGCGGCAGCCCAAGGTCATGAGCGCCGCGACCGCGACCGTGAGGAGCTTCCGAGAACGAACAAGCCGCATCACTCCTCCCGGGGCAATTCACCCGCCACTTCACGCGGGTCCTTCTTCTCCACCACCAAGGTGTAGTGGTTGGCGAGTGCGGCGATGGAACCGAGCGCGACCCAGACCGGGAGGAAGAAGGCGCCGACCACGCCCATCGTGAGCGGGATTTCGAGCAGGGTATGGCCAGCCTCATCCTTGACGATGATCCGGCGGGCATTTCCTTCCTTCACCAGTTCCTTGACTCGGGCCACCAGCCCGTCGCCAGAGACCTTGTGTTCTTCGGTGGTCATCAGCCGCTCCAGTCGTGGGATGCCGGAAAATAACGGGGCTGGCAGTTCGCGGCGACGCCGTCAGCTGGCGGGAACCACCCCATCGGGCGTCATGGTGTCGATCACGCCGGGGAGCACCTGGGCGAGCTTGGCGGAGAGCTCCTCGGGGCTGATCCCGAGCTTGGCTGCCAGCTGGCTGATCTGAGCCGGTCCGAGTGCCTGCTGGAGTTGTGCCGGAGCAATCGACTCGTTGGCTCCCGTGCCCACCCAGGAGCGGACGGTGTTGCCGAGGCCCTGCGATTCGAACTGGCTGACGATGCCCTGAACGCCGCCGTGCTTCTTGATCAGCCCGCTCACGACAGTCGCCATTTCCGCGCCGACCACGCCACCAATAATGCCATCGAACAGACCCATTGATTCCTCCCAGAGATGTGGCAAGCCCAAGTGACCGCTTCCCTGCACATCCTAGCCCGCTCGGCGGCCCATCGCCAGATCGCCCCGGGGACCTGGAGGTACACCCCTCCAAGCCAGCAATCGAGGCAGGCTATGGCACTGCGATCGGCTTCGCCTGGGAATCGATCCCGACATAGTCTCGGAGCTGGATGTCGATGTTGCAGATGTGCTTCGAGAGCCAGTCGTCGATGTTCTGCATCAGGTTGATGGCGTCGGCGCGATCAAAGCCGGACACGTCATACCGAGCCCTGAATCGGTCCAGCGTCTCCAGAAACTGCTGGTGCGCGTCATGGTTCTCCTCGGCGGCGCGACAGTGGCATCGGGTCATGCACGCCTCTTCGGAGCGGAAGTGGGTCTGGGCATACAGTTCGAGTGAGATCAGCAGGCTGCCGTACACGTGTTCGCCGCTGCCGTCCTCGAGCGCCGCCTGGAAATCCTCAGACATCTGGAAGAGCATCTTGTGCTGGTTGTCGATCCCGGGAAAACCCGTGGCGTAGGCGGGAATCCATTTCATGGTGCCTCTGTGGACAGCGGGGTGCCAGAAAGCCAGAAGTCATCCACCTGCGAGATGCAACTTGCTGCTTTCTTGGTCCCAGCGCCATACGGCGTTCAGCGACTGGAGGTGCACGCCTCCAAGCCAGCGATCGATGCCCTGGTGATGAACCCGATCAATCCTGCTGCTCAACACCGCATCGCCAAGCGGCGTGAGGATGATTTCCCGTTGCCAGAGCCCCTCGCCGCCCTCGGCAATCGTCCCCAGCGTGAGCGGTGAGCCGTCAGCGAACCGCAGCAGCGGGTCGGCACCGTCGCCGAGCCGCGCGAGGTACCAGAGAAAGGTGGCATCGCCCAGAAAGGCGGCGGGCTCATCCAGTTCCTGACAGAGCAGGAAGGCTGCGGCGATCGAGGTCGGCTCGCCATCGATCGCCGCGAGTGCCTGCTGCTCCGATCGCGATAGCCCGTTCCGCATCGATGGAAACTGTTCGAGGTGGCGCCCCAGGGCTGCACGCAGGAAGGGGAGCGCCGACAGGTCGCCCTGCAGCAACTCGGTGATGGCGGTTGGCGACGGCGCGCGAAAGGCGCTCCAGGCGCGCTGGCCCAGTTCGAGCTGGGCCGCCGTGACCGGGGCCCGTGTGCCGAAGCGCTCGACCAGGAGGTGCGGGGCCAATGTGCCCAAGTATTCCTCGCGTGCCACGAGCGAGAGGCGTGTGCGCGGATTGGGGTGCGCGGCGAACCAGTCCAGTAGCTGCAGGAGCTGTAGCTGGTCGTACAGATCATGCTCGAACCAGAGCACCACTTCGTCGTGCTGCCGCGATTCCGCCAGCGCCGCATCGCGCGCCTCGAAACCGTCGAGTGTGCCCTCGAGCGAGGCGGTCCAGCCGCAGGCATGGACAAACCGGGCACGCACCCGGCTCAATTCCGCCAGCGAGAGCCCCGCCGGCACCGGGCCCTCATGGAGGACGTCGCGCCAGACGATGATGTCGCCATCGAGCCCGCTGCGTACCAGCGCGTTGCCGACACTGTCGCCATTGGTGATGTGGAGCACGCCTCGGCCCAGGTTTCAGGAATGAATGGAACGTGGCTCCGCTAGCGCCGGCCTCGCGAGATCGACCAGACGTAGGTCGCGACCGCACGGACCTGGTCGTCGGTGAGCTTCATCGGCCCGCCGCGGGGATTCATCGCGAAGGGTCGGCTCTTGTCCTTGAAGGCGACCTTGGGGACGCCGTTGGTGACGGTGGCCACGATCTCCTCAAGGCTGCCCTTGCTCTGCAGCCACGGTCCCGCCACCAGGCTCGGGCCGCGCGGCCCTCCCACGGCGCCAGCGAGATGGCAATTCTTGCATGCCCCGTTGTTGAAGAGCGAATCGCCGAGCGCCAGCATCATCGACGTGCCGCCCTTGGGCAGTGGCGGCCCCGGCGGCGGACCGCCGCGGTGACATGCCGCGAGGAGTCCAACAGCCGCACAGAGTGGGGAGAGAGAGAGCCGAACCAGACGTCGGTGCATCGCGTGCTCCCGAATGGAATTGAGGGTGGTGGTCAGGGCTTCGCGCCGTGAAGGAGTTCCGCCCCGGAGACGATGAAGAGCCTTCCGCTGCGCGTGCCATGGATGCCGCTCCACGCCGAGGTCAGCAGCAGGTCAGGAGTGCCGTCGCCATCGATGTCGCCGATGCCGGTGGCATCGAACCCGAGCGTCTCGCCCATCACTTTGCCGGTGAGGGTGCCGAGCAGGTGCGCATCCCTGCCCGAGTAGAGATACACCTTTCCGCCCGACGGCGCCGCTCCGGCGAACTGCCACTGGCCGATGATCAGGTCGGCCCGGCCGTCACGATTGATGTCACCCGCATCGGCGACGCCAATGCCGAAACCGTAGCCAGGGGTGTCACCGGTCAGGGTGAAGAGCCGCTTGCCGGTCGCACCGGAGTGGACGTAGATCCTGCCGGTGCCCGGCCCCTTGGCGGCGTTGGGCCAATCGGAGGCGTAGACGTCGAGCACCCCGTCGCCATCGACGTCCCCGAGGACGGAGACGAACATGCCACCCAGCCGTGCGCCGGTGGAATCGGCGTCGATGGTGAAGGCCGGCCGATCGACGAGGGCGCGCCAGACCAGTGCGCGCCCGCCCCCGGGCGTACCGGGGGCGCCGGCGACGATGGTGAGCTGCGTTCCGCGGATCATGCCGCCGACCGTGCTGCCCAGCGCGACGTTGGCGGCCTCTCCGTTCCAAACGTGCAGGTCGTCACCGGTGCGCCCCGAGATGAGGTACACACGTCCGGCCCCTGCACCATTGCTGGTGTTGCCTGGTGCACCGACGAGCACATCACCATATCCGTCATGATCCACGTCGCCTAGATCACTCACCGCAGCACCGAAGCGTTCCGTCGGCGATCGACCCGTGAGGCGACGGATCAGCGACCCATCGTGACCGGAGAGAATCAGGGCGTAGTTGCCGCCCGGCGCGCCGGCGATCACGTCGGGCGTGCCATCGTGGTTGACGTCCCCGGCGGCGTCCACGCTGGTGCCGAGGCCGTCCTGCCCGCTGCCGTGGACGGTCCAGAGGCGAGTCCCCTTGCCGCCAGAGAGGGCGTACACCACTCCTGCACCGCCGAGTGCGCTGGGGGCCGAGGTGATCACGTCGTGGCGGCGATCGTGATCCACGTCGCCGATGTCCCGGGCGATCCAACCGAACTGATCACCGGCGCTGTCGCCGTCCCACTCGTGAAGAATCTTTACCGGCTCGACGAAGGGGGACGCGAACTCGTTCGCCGTGGGCACGAGGGTGACATAGCGGGGATCGGCCCGGACGGGACCGGCGTCCGGGTCGGTGCCGAGCGCCGTCATGTCGACTCGCCCAGTGGCCCTCGCCGCGTGCAGCCACGCGAAGGCCGAATCCATCTGGCCGAGCAGACCGAACGTCAGGCCGAGGTTGTAGAACTGGGGTGGCCGGACACCCGGAAGGGCGATTCCCTTGCGCAGCGCGACGACGGCTCGGTCGAGGTGACGGGTGGACAGGAGGGCCGCACCCAGCAGTCCCCACGCCCCGGGAAGTTGCGGGCTCGCGGTGGTGATCGAATCAAGGATCGGGATCGCCTCGGCGGGCTTCCCCGTGCCGATGAGTACCGAGGCCTGCTGGATCGGATTGGCGGCCTGTGCGCCAGCGGCGGCGGCGCAGGTCAACAGGGGCAGTGCAACACACAGCCAGCGATGGGACACGGGGACTTCCGGTTGGGTGAGGATCCCAGTCCTACGCGGGAAACCATCCAAAGGATTCCCGCCACCACCGAACCCTCTCGCCCGTCAGTAGATGATCGAGAGACAGGTCAGCGAGCCATCGCCCTTCTCGAACTCGGTCAGGTCGAGCCGAGTGAGCGTGACGTCGTGTTCGGCCGCAAACTCCGCCAAGAGATCCGCCGTCGCAGGGAAGCTCGACCGACAGAGCAACGAATCGCCGATGCGGAGGGTGTTCGCGGCGTGGGCCTCGCCTGGCGGGGTGGGGAGAATCCGTTCGACCGCGAAGGCCGCGACATCGACGAGTTCGGTGGCGGCCAGCATGGTGCCGTTGCCGAGCCAGGTGGCCGCGGTCTTGAGGTGGAGGCAGTGCTCGACCGGAACGGCCACCACGGGCCGACGATGTGGCGCGAGGAACTCACGAAGCGCCTCGATGCCGTCATGATTGGTGCGACTGCTCAGGCCGACGTAGGTGCTCGAGTCGGTGTGCAGCACATCACCGCCATCGAGTCGGGCACCATCGGGGAGGGCCACGATCTCATGGGTAGCCTGCAGCATTTCGCGAACAGCCGCCTGCTCCCCCTCGCGGCGCGCGATCATCCGGCTCACCAGCATGCGGCCCTTCCACACGACGCCGGTGTCCTCAATGAAGACCCCATCGGCGAACAGCTCCACCGAGGGGATGTAGCTCACCGTCAGTCCAGCGATCCGAAGCGCGTGAACGTACGCGGCATGCTGCGCCTGGGCGAGCGGGAGGTCGATCCTGACGCCATGTTCGGCGCAATAGCTTCGGTACGATTGCGGCGGTCGGCGGACGAGTGCTCGGGTGGGAAGCGTCATCCCCAAATTACGTCAGGGTGCCGCCGGATCCGCCAGTGTCGCGAGCTCGGCCTGAGAGGTGAAGACCAGCGAATCGGAATTGAGGCAGTGCCGCTGCCGCGTGGGAGGCGGGCCATCATCGAAGAGATGGCCGAGATGCGCGTCGCACCGGGCGCAGAGAATCTCGCTGCGGACCATGCCGTAGCCGCGGTCCACATGGGTCGCGACATTTTCCTCGGCCACCGGGGCGAAGAACGAGGGCCACCCCGTCCCCGAGTGGAACTTGGTGTCGGAGGAGAAGAGCGGCAACCCGCAACAGATGCAGCTGTAGATGCCCACCATCTTGTTGTCGAGCAGGGTGCCGCAGAACGGCGCCTCGGTACCCTTGTTTCGGGCGATGCGGTACTGCTCGGGAGTGAGGAGACGTTGCCACTCGGCGTCGCTCTTCTCCACGCGGGCCACGGCCACTGGCCCCACCAGTTGACCATTCCGGTCGATCACCTTCACATGCACCATGTCGGACATGGGTCGCTCCCTCCAGATCGCTTGCCGGTGTTCTGATCGTCGTGCCGCCAAAAGAGTGAAACACGCCGGAGACCCCTGCCGGTTCCCGACGTACACGCCTGCCGCCCGGCAGGGGCGAAGCGATGGGCCGTCAACGGCCGCCGCAGCCAGAGATCTTGCCCCACTGCTCGGAGATGAGCGGCAGCAGCGAATCGGCCATGAATCGGAGATGCGCGTCGGTGGTGTGCGTGCGGAAGCGGAAGTAGATCACCGCCACCACCCCGCAGTCGAGTGGCTTGGCAGGGTCCTTGGAGGGCGGCGCGATGGCGGCTACCAGGGTGCGGGAGAAGAGATGCGCCCCCGGCGTGGCATCATCGCCTATGGTGCCGGTCTTGCCGAGCAGCCGGAACCGCCCGTGCGAGAGCTTGTCGATCACCGGTCCGACCACTTTCGTCGCGGTCCCGTTGGGCGCCGTGAAGACATCGCCGAGGCCCTGCATGAACGGCCCGTACCACTCCATGCCGGCGAGATCGTTCCGACGCGGCGCGGCCAGCGAATCGGGCTCGGGAAACTGCACCATCGAGACGGTGACATTGCGCGAGGTGACAATGCGCAGATACGACTCCAGCAATCGGAACAGCGTCACCCGATTCTCCGCCGTACCAATGGAATACGCGGCCAGCAGCCGGACCGGCGCGCGGTCGGCGCCGCTCGGCATCAGATCCAGACGGGATGAGAGAATCCGTGCCGGCGAACCGGGACGGGGTGTAAGGCGCCCACCGCTGCCGGACAACACCGCGAGACCATCCCACGGCCGAGGATCGTCGCTGGCTTCCGCCAGGCCACGCCGGGCATCCAAGTCGAAGAGACCGTCGAGCGACCAGACCAACCCGCTGCGATTGAAATCATCACCCTTGATGCCACGCTGCGGCAGCTCGAGCCGTCGCGTGCCAGCCTCCCCGTTCATCCGGATCGCGCCCGGTTCGCGCGCGGACGCCTTCGCGGTACGACCGAGGGGGGCATCGTCCTCATGACTCGCCATCCCGACCGCTGCAAGCGTGGCAGCATAGAGATTGCTCGAGCAGGCGAGGAATTGCCGCAGGTCGATCCACGCGTTCGCGGTTTGGTGGCAACCAGCCTCGAAGCCATGTCCCTCGCCGAAGGCCACCCCGCCGAGGGAGGCGACGTTGCTCCCCGACTGATATACCTCCATCCGCCCGAGTTCCGGCCAGCGATCAAGAATTGCCGCCGCAAGCACCGGCTTGATCGCCGAGCCGACCGGCACCGGCTGGCGCAACCAGGAGAAGCCATCGGGCGCCCGATCATGACGCTCGCCCTGCAGCTTGCCGCCGACTTCGCCGATGCCGAGGATGGCGCCGCGCTTCACATCAGCCACCACCACGCCGCCGAACCAGAGATTGCGCTGGTCAAGATGTGCCGCCGCCCAGGCGTTGAGCCGGCGATTGAGCTCGACGGTGAACTTCGGATCGACGGTGAGGTTGAGATAGGGCTCACGCAGGGCGTCGAGCGTCGAGTCGGAAAAGAGCGCACCCGCACTGAGCGCGTCGCGCAGGTATGGCGGCAGTGACGGCAGCGAGGAGATCCAGCGGTTGCGCCCGTTGATCCACCTCACACCGCCGAGCGGCAGCCCGGGGAGTCGCGCGAGAGC